>JAQWCW010000023.1 GCA_028705775.1 Eubacteriales bacterium | reverse complement strand
CGCCTCGCTCAGCTTGGCTTCAATCCCGGCACTGCTGACGGCATCTACGGCCCGAAAACCGCCTCTGCGGTCAGACGGCTTCAGACGCTTGCAGGCATCGAGGTGGACGGCATTGTCGGGAACGATACCCGCAAGGCGCTGAGGGAAGGCTTGCCATCGGCTGTGCCCGCGCTGGAAACGCAGCCTGTCACCATTCGCATCAAGATGCAACGTGCGGAGAACATCGCGGTATACGGCGCTGACGAGGTACGCCTCGACATCGAGGAGTACCTACGCGGCGTCGTGCCTTCCGAGATGTACGAGTCCGCGAACATCGAGGCGCTCAAGGCGCAAGCGATCTGCGCGCGCACATACGCCTATTACCGCCGCAACAGCGTGCTTTCCGATACCACCAACCACCAGTCCTTTCATGTTGGGAAGATTGGCAAGAACCCAAATTCGGACGAGGCGATTGCCGCGACGAAGGGTCAGGTACTGACCTACGGCGGCAAGCTGGTGAATTGCTTCTACTGCGCCTCCAACAAGGGCGCGACCAAGCGCAGCGGCGACGTGTGGAGCACGCATTACCCCTATTATGTGACCAAGACAGACGAGTGGGACGAGGCCGCGCGCAATGAGCGCAACGTGACCTCGTTCGGTCACGGCATCGGCCTATCCCAACACGGCGCGATGTGGGCGGCTCATCATGGCGTATCCTGCGAGAAGATTCTGGCCTTCTACTATGAGGGCTGCGCTGTGGCAGGGAACTACGGAAACTCGAACCAATAACCATTTTCGGCCTGTCGAGCAATCGGCAGGCCGTTTCTCTTTACCCATCATGCCCATCAGGGAGGTGTCCAAATGACCACGGAACAAAAAGACCGAATCGTTCAGTTGCGCGCGTCTGGCAAGGGATACAAGCGCATAGCGGAATCGCTCAATGTTTCTGTCAGCACGGTCAAATCCTACTGCCAGCGCAACGGACTGACTGCCGTTCGACCGGAACCTATGCTATATCCTGCCATAACACCTGAAGCTCCTCACGCCCTACAAGGCGAGGCGGATTCCTCGGCTTGTAGGCAGTGCGGCGCGCACATCGATCAAATTCCCGGTCGGAAGCGCAAGCGTTTCTGCTCCACCGCCTGCCGCATGAAGTGGTGGCGGTCGCATAAAGACGAAATGAATCACAGGATTACCCATACAAGGATTTGCGCCGGTTGCGGCGCTGAGATTGAAAGCTACGGGAGCGACGAGCGGAAATACTGTAGTCGCTCCTGCTACATAAATCATCGGTTCAAGGACGCTCAAAACTGATATGAGCGTCATGACGACCGAGCAATTCGACCGCGAGGCGTCCTACCGCGCGGCGCTGGCGATCATCAAGGATTGGCTTCGGAAAGGCTTCATTACTGATAATGAGTACGTGAGAATTGATACAATGCTCGCTCGTAAGTTCTCTCCGGTTTGGGGCGCGATTCCCGCGTTACGCGGGGCGAAACGCCCCGAAATAACTTGACTATAATTGAAGTCTGAGTGATAGATAGTGCTGCGAAAGCCTTGCGCCACTTCACTTTTGGCGTGGCGCAAGGAAAAAAGGAGGCACTTTTGATGGAGAGAACGATTACGAGACTTGAACCCACCTCGCCCGTCATACCCAGAAAAAAGCGGGTCGCCGCTTACGCCCGCGTTTCCAGCGGGAAGGACGCGATGATTCATTCGCTGTCCGCGCAGGTCAGCCATTACAGCGACTACATTCAGCATCACCCCGGCTGGGCTTACGTCGGGGTTTACGCGGACGAGGCGATCACCGGCACGAAGGACGCGCGCGACGAGTTCCAGAGAATGCTGGAGGATTGCAGGGCGGGCAAGATCGACCTGATCCTGACCAAAGCCATCTCGCGCTTTGCGAGAAACACCGTCACGCTATTGGAGACGGTGCGCGAGTTGAAGCTGCTGGGCGTGGACGTATACTTTGAGCGCGAAAATATCCATTCCATGAGCGGGGACGGTGAACTGATGCTCACCATCCTCGCTTCCTTCGCGCAGGAGGAAAGCCTGTCCACTTCGGAAAACTGCAAGTGGCGCATACGCAACGACTTCAAACAGGGCAAGCCCTGCAATATGCGCATCTACGGTTATCGCCAGAAAAAGGGCGATCTGATTGTTAAGCCGGAAGAAGCGGAAATCGTGCGAATGATTTTTCACGACTTTCTGGGCGGCATGGGCAAGAACCTCATCATGAAGAGGCTGCGCGAGTTGGGCGCGAAAACGCTCCAAGGCGCGGATTTCAGGGAAACGCAGGTGTACGCTATGCTACGGAATGAAAAATATGCGGGCGACCTTCTGTTGCAAAAAACCTTCGTGGCTTCGCATCCCGAGAAGCGGTACAAGAAAAACAACGGAGAGCTGCCCATGTATCTGGTACGCGACGCGCACGAGGCGATCATCGACCGCGAGACCTTTGAGCGCGTACAGGAGGAACTCAAACGCCGCGCCGAGGAATGGACGCCCGCGCCCAAGGGACGCGACGCCTATCCCTTCACGGGAATCATCACCTGTGGGAACTGCGGGAAGCATTACCGCCGGAAGGTTGTGGTCAGCCCCGGCTACGCGCCCCGCGTCGTTTGGATCTGCGCGACCTTCAATACGCTGGGCAAGAAAGCCTGTCCGTCCAAACAAATACCCGAGCCGATCCTGATGCAGACCGCCGCGTCGGTGTTGGAGATTCCCGTGTTCGACGAGCAGATCTTCTCCGACCGTGTAAGCGAAATCCGAGTGCCAGCCGCGAACCGGCTGGTATTTGTTTTGAAGGATGGTCGGGAAATCGAACGCGAGTGGGAGGATCATTCCCGCCGCGACAGTTGGGATGAAGCCGCGCGTCAAAGGGCGCGAGAGAACGCCGGAAGGAGATACGCGAAATGAGCCAAGCCGCAAGAAACATCACAATGATCCCCGCCACCATTCAGCGCTATTCCGTTCACAACGCCTCGCTGACGGAACGCAAGCGCGTGGCGGGCTACGCGCGCGTATCCACCGACGACGAGGAACAGCAGACCAGCTACGAGGCGCAGGTGGACTACTACACCCGCTACATCCAGTCCAAGCCTGAATGGAAGTTCGTCGAGGTCTATACCGACGAGGGTATCTCCGCGACAAACACCAAAAAGCGCGAGGGCTTCAACCGCATGATCCGCGACGCGCTGGCGGGGCGCATAGACCTGATCGTGACCAAATCAGTCAGTCGTTTCGCCCGAAATACCGTCGATACCCTGACTACCATCCGTAAGCTGAAAGAAAAGGGCGTGGGCGTGATCTTCGAAAAGGAGAACATTGACACGCTGGATTCCAAGGGCGAGTTGCTCATTACCATCATGAGTTCCTTGGCGCAGGAGGAAAGCCGCTCCATTTCGGAAAACGTCACATGGGGACAGCGCAAGCGCTTTTCGGACGGCAAGGTTACCATGCCATTCAAACACTTTCTGGGCTACGCCCGAAACGACGACGGCACCCCTCGCGTGGTGGAGAGCGAGGCCAAAATCGTGCGGATGATCTACGCCATGTTCTTGGACGGTAAAACGCCCTCCGGCATCGCAGCGCATCTGACCGCGCAGGGAGTACCGTCCCCGGCGGGAAAGAAAACATGGCAGAACTCGACGGTCGAATCTATCCTGACGAACGAGAAGTACAAGGGCGACGCCCGACTGCAAAAGACCTTCACGGTGGACTTCCTCAATAAGAAGATGAAGCGCAACGAGGGCGAGATTCCCAGCTATTATGTCAAGAACAGCCACCCCGCCATCGTTGCCGAGGAAGTGTTCGACATGGCGCAGCATGAGCTACAGCGCCGGAAACAGAGCGGGCGCAAGCATCGCGGAGACACCTGCTTTTCGGGGAAAATCATCTGTGGAGATTGCGGCGGCGTGTACGGCAGCAAGGTCTGGGGCAGCAATACGAAGTACCGCAAAAACATCTGGCAATGTAATCTGAAGTTCAAAAACGAGCGGCGCTGCACGACGCCACATCTCACGGACATTGAAATCCAGCAAGCGTTCTTGGAGGTCGTCAACGGCGTTCTACGCCGAAAAGCTGATATCATCACCGCTTGCCGCGAGATGGTCGATATGCTCTCTGACACCTCGCCGCTTGAAGCGGAACGAGAGAAAGCGCGAGAGCATTGCGAAGAACTGCTCGGAGCCATGCAGGACATGGTTCGGGAGAACGCCCGCACCGCGCAAGATCAGGCTGTCTACGATGAGAAGTACGGCGCGCTCACCGAACGCTACCGGCAAGCGACTGACCATCTGAAGGAACTTGACGGACAGCTTCTGGAGCGCAGAGCGCGGACGGACAGGTTGAATGCCTACATGGACGCGCTTCAGGAAAGAACGCTTATCACGGAATTCGACGAGAGGCTTTGGAACGCCACAGTCGAAACGCTGACGGTGAAAAGCGATGGCACGCTCGTTTTTCATTGGAGGGACGGAAGCGAAAAAACGTACTGAGGATAATGCTTACCCGCCTGCAAAACAAGCTGCGATGGCTTACCTTGCAGGCGGGTCTTTGTTTTCTTCCACCACAATTCAACCCAAAAGTTGAGAATGAGAGTCATCATGAAAGTGATGGCTCTCATTCTATACGCATCTCAAATCAAGGATGTATGCTCATTCATCGCCGCCCATGTGAACAGATGACTAGCGAATGAAAGAGTATGCTGTCAGATCTCCCTAATTATTACGTTGCCTGCGAAAAACGGAACAACAGTGATAACTCAACCGACAGAGGGGCTATTATCCGTCCAATGTTTTTCCACGTCATCGGATACTTCCCAAAGAACCATCTCCATCCACCACTTGGTGTCGGCGTTATCCAGCAAACGCGTGGATCGGATTTCGCCTGTTATGCAGTCCAGCTCGACAGACCATTGCGTACTGCCCTGTACAAGCCTGACTTTCCATACAGGATTGGGTTGTGAACCGATCAGGAAGATATGCCCCTGCACGGCGGCGGTATCAAGCCCTACGGATTCCGCCGCCAAAGCACGCGCTTTCTCTTGACTGACGGCGTTATCCGGGATATTCGGATAAGTCGTTCGCGCCAAGCATAGGTAGGGCTTGCTCGTCGTATCCGACGCGTTCATCACCGCTTGGCGAAAAGATTGTAATGTGGTCTGATTCCATGTTTCCTGCGAACCGAACATTCGATTATATGCGGTGCGAATATTCACTACGGTTGAATTGCTTTGTAATCCCGGTCGCACTACATCGCCGAGCACGTCGCCGTCGTCGCGGAGATAGACCCAGTATTCTGCGCCTTCCAAGGATAACGGCGCATAGCTGACAGACCAGTACATTCCGCTGTATTCGCCATCCGCGTCGCCGTTTAGATACTGCACGCCGATTCGGTATTGCGCGGGGTCGTCCAGCGGCGCGCTTGGGTCATAAGCGCGCCGGATATACTCGTTTGCGGCTTGCACAATGGGCGTTTTGGCAGTTTCCCCGCCCTCCGGAATCGATTTTTCTTCTTGTGAGATAAAGCCGATGGCCACGCACACATCGTCAAACCATTTTTGCTGTTCAAGCGTCCATGCGTCAGGATAATCGCCAAACTCAGCCTTCGCCATCGCCATCAGCATTTCTTCTTTGAAATAGCCCGCTCCTTGGCTTAACGCATATTCAATCTGCGTCGTTGTTTCGTCAGACAGTTTTATTCCATTGGCTTGTGCTAATTGCAACAGAGCGTTTGTATCTTCGGCGGTATACATATCGCCCGCATACTCATTTGCCATTGGAATAGCCTCTTTCTCGACAAGTTGCTGCATGGACAGAAGAACAGCAGCCGCAGCACCTACCGCAAGTAGTGCTAAGACGATAGTTAATACAAGCCCAACCGACAGCTTCTTTTTCACTTTAACCTCTCCTCTCACTCGCGCCAGCACCTTATATTGTAAAGAAGGCCGTACATCCATATCGGCGAAACAATTATCGATGGAGGTACGAATATCGGGCAGATGTTTATTCATTCTCCGCTCCTCCTTCCAAAGCAAAATGGAGTTTGGTTCGCGCTTGCTTTAATCGTTTGGAGACCGCCGCGGCTGAAATGTTCAGCGCCTGTGCGATCTCCTTTGCTTTCAATCCTTGATAGTAGTACAGAAGCACTACCTCCCGTTCCTTGCGCGGAAGCCGCATGACAACCTGCGTAACCGCGATGCAATCCTCCTCGGCGGAAGGAGCCAGTAAGGGAAGCGACTCCAAAGCGGTATGCCGCTCCATGAATCGAAACCAGGCATTTCGTCGCATGTTCTTGCAGGTATTCATAGCAATACTCATCAACCATGTTTTTTCCGAGCAATCGCCGCGAAAACCAGATAGTCCCTGAAAGGCTTTGAGAAACGTTTCCTGCACAGCGTCCTCTGCCAAAGAGCGATCACGCAGATAGACGCTGCACATGCGCAGCAGGTCTATCTCATATTGCTCCATAAGCCGTATCAGGCGATTTTCAAGGATGCTGTCCGAGCTCGTGACAATCTCCATCCGCGCCTCACCTCCTACTTATTTAGACACAGGATAATGCGAAAAATTAACCTGCGGAAAATCATTTCTGCGATTCTTCTGCGTTGCTTCGCAAAATCCTCCCCCTCAACTATCATCACCCTGTGAACGACAACGAGCAAGGCGTGGCTTAGTCTCATTTTGCGACATGTTGATTGGATTGTCAACGTTGTTCATCCCGAATACTTGAACTGTGGTAGATTATAGAGACACTTTTCTAGAATGTCCAAATCATCCGCCGTAGTTTTTGTTTGAAATCCGTTGCTACGTAAGGGTTTTTGCTTTTCCGTCCATACCTTCATTGAGACACCTCATGGAGAGCAAATACCAAAATCTATGCGCAAACAGCAGAAATACAGCATTTGAACCCGAATGTCTAGTTTCCTCTAACTGAAGTACAAAGATATGCGGCTTCATAAGCGCATGTCGTTTATCATTAGGTGCAAATAGCAGACGACTCCTAAAGCGCAGGGCTCGGCGTGACAAGTTTAGCACCTTCATCGATACGATCGACGAGCAATCGCCGATCACAGCGTTTGACGAATCCTTACGGAACGCTACCATTGAAACCGTGACACTAAAAAGGTGATACATTGATCTTCCGCTGGTAGGATGGAAGCAAAACCATCTGCTGATACGGAGATATACCTACCCGCCTGCAAAGTGAGCCGCGATGGCTTGCTTTGCAGGCGGGTTTATTTGTTTTCTTTTATAATGATTTTTGCGTGTGCTATTGCGGATATTACACGTCCGGTTAGCAGTACAGTTAGAGTTTATTGGAGCAGGCTTATATGTGTTGCTATTTATAGGAGTAACTGCATTGCTCCTGTAAATACATACACTATTCCAAAATCTAGCTCAAAGAGTCACTATGGCAACGCTTCCTGTTCTCGCTCCAATGTATTCGTTCTATACATTGGCTCCGTCGTGTTATCGAATCAGTTTGTCAGCCTTCAGGTATAACGGCACGGTAGCAAGCTGCGCGACCATAGATACAGTAATCATTGCCGGAATGCTGATGTCATACAAAACACCGAGGAGCCAGCTTCCAAGAAACCAGAACACTCCAAAAGAACACTCAAAAATACCGTATCCTGTGGCGCGGCTCGCTTTGGGCACCAGACTTGTCACTGCCGCTTTCAAAATGGATTCTTGCGCGCCCATACCCACGCCCCATAGCGCGATGCCGAGAAGAACTGCGGGGACGCTATTGAAGGCAAATATAAGAATGGCAAACGGTGCGGAAATCAGCGTAGATATCACCAATGAGCGAATCCCTTTTTTGTCATACATAAACCCAAAGACCAGAGCGGCCACTGCGTCAACAAGCATAGCTCCCGCGTAAAGCAGAGGAAGCGTGCCGCTGGTGACCAACGAACCTGTTTCAGATATACCGGATGCAAGCCCAGCATATGTTCGGGAAACATGCATGATGATGACAGAATAATCGATGAATCCAAAAGCGAAAAAGCTGATCCCCGCAATATATAAGAGAAACTCCTTTTTTAGTTTGAAAGGCACATACTCCTTGGGCTCTGGCTCAAAATGTTCCGGATTAGGAAACTTCATACGTGTAATCAGTAAGAGAATGATTGTGATTGCGCCGGGTATTGCCAGAACAGCAAAGCAGGTGGAGTATACTTCAAAAACAGTTCCTTCCGTCTTTAGGAGCATGACGGCGTACAGCAGAACAGGCCCAAGGAACGCGCCAATTTGATCAAGCACTTCTTGAATACCAAAGCTTTTTCCTACCCCTTCCTGCGAAGCGGCGAAAGACATGATCGTATCCTTTGCAGGTTTCTTGATCGCCTTGCCCATACGCTGAACGACCAGCAGCAAGCAGGCGTATACCCACCCCTGTTCGCCGACAAGCGCCAGAGCGGGGACTGCCAATACGTCCAGTATGTAGCCAATGATCGTCATCGGCCAGTATCGTTTTGACTTGTCCGTCAATCTGCCAAACAGGTAGCGCATTGAGTATCCAACCAATTCGCCAAATCCGGATATAAACCCTATTGTGCCTGCCGACGCTCCTAAGAGAGAAAAGTATGCGCCCCTAATGCTGGATGCGCCTTCGTGCGTCATATCTGAAAACAAGCTCACGATGCCAAACAGGACGATGAACAGCATTGCTTGAGATAATCTTTTCTTTGGGGAATTCATAGAGCGGTTCGCCTCCATGCTCTGCGTGTTGTGTTTAACGCCATATTGTATTTGTGGTTATACAGGAAACGAGATGCAGTATCTCCTGCTCTCACAGAATGATACTGCACCTTGCTTAATGTGTCAAACAAGATACCAAATTTTATTGTTCATCACCTTTACGAGTTTCACCTTGACGGTCGTCTTCACCCATTTGATCCGCTTCGTCCATGCTGCCGTCTTCTTCCGCCTCGAATTCGATCTCTCGGTCAACTCTGTCCAGCCAAAGGTTGCGAACGGTGATCTCGCCCGTCACGGCGTCTACGATTCGACAACGTGTATCGCCAATTGCATCCGTTGCAATGACCGTGTACAAGAGCACGCCATTTTCGCTGTTCAACTCCACAACTTCGATTCGGTAGGAGTCATTAGCCTGTAAATGCTCTTTGACAAGTTGAATAGCCTGTTCGGTGGTTACGGCAATCGATATGATGGAATCATCCTGATTTTCATATTGAATGTCTTCACCATCGTCTGCTGCATTCTGATCATGCAAGGATGCAAATGTCGTTTTCGGGGACGTCGTCGGTAGTGCTTGTTCAGCACCGGCATAAGAAAGTCCCGACGTTATCAGGCACACACTCAGAATGAGAATCAAACCAGTCCGCATAGCATTTTTCATTTCCATATATCTCTCTCCTTCTTTATTTCCACATGCAAACCGTGACCAGCGCGGTTGGCAGGATGGACAGTATAAAGCTTCCAAAAGCGCTTAGCAGACGTTTGCTGCGTTTCCATTGCCGTTGCGTTCCAATACGCCATGCGACGCCTATCGCCAATCCCAGCGTTCCGCAGATGAGCATTTGCAATACAACGGCATTCATTTCACCGCCGACCTGTTCGGGAAGCGATGCCAAGCAAGGCATGAAGTAACCCAATCGAAGCCGATAGGATGTGATCACCGCGATGACTTCATTCAACGCAATGCCGATAAAGAAACTGATGCATCCGCTCTTTAGTAACTGTTTTCGCATATCGCTTCCACTCCTCAATGAACAGTTTTGAAACATTGCTCGCAGATAGAAGAACTTATCTGCGAAAACCGGCCTTCGCAACCCGCAACGGTGGTGAAGCACTTCATAGCTCTTCAACGCTGGTTCTGAATTCCTTATATACATTTTCATAATCCGCGTTGTACATAGCTGGACAGATGTAGCGTAGCTGATATAGTTTTTTGCTTCTGGGTACAACCAAAATTCGACCACGCGTACGCAAGATCGCACTGTTATCGTCTATCGGCAAGTCAATCCAATATGTTACATAAAATCCATCTTCGCCAAGCATTTTGTTTTTCGCCTTGGAAGAAACCTCCATCTGCGGATAGCTTGCGCGTATCTGGCTGATTATGTTATCAAGTTCTTTGTTTGCATCCTCTAGCGTTTGTAGGGAGGAATAACTGTTGACCACAACGGTGAGCGAACTCGCGAATCCATCATTGGCTTCACTTTGCGGCTCGGTAAACACCATCGCGTTATCACTCCCCTCGATGCTTGAGGCAGTCCATGATTCCGGCACCCTAAACTGAATGCCCAACTGCTGGGAAACATATGGGGTAAAGCTAAACAGGATTGGCGGGCGTGTCGGCTCGTCGATGGGATGAATGAGCAGCGGCGTCGCATCCGCCTCCGGCGTTTCCAACGCAATCGAAAACACACGTGGCGTGATTGTCGGCTCCGGCGTCCATGGCGCGACCGAGGGTGTAGGCGACGGAGTATCTATCGGAACAAACGCCTCCGTATCAGGAGGAGCGTTCTTTGCAGAGCAGCCGCATATAAAAGAAATCATAAGAAAAGCAATTGTCAAACAAAGTGTTTTACTCATAGATACACCATGCCAGCGCGGTAGCCGACAGAATCGGGATAAAAAATCGCGCCGCAGAATTCGCGATCTTTACACAACGTTTCCGTGCGTTGTCATTCGGCAGAACGCACGTTTTGTAGATAATACAATCGTGACACCCAGTATAGCGGATGCTAAAATATCGCTTGGGAAATGAACGAACAGATACATGCGGGAGAACGCAATCAGCACAGCGAGCGGGATTGCGGCGCATCCAAACATCCCGTTTGCCTGAGTAAGGCTAAGCGCCGCGATGACAGCCGCCAACGTGTGGCCGGACGGAAACGAATAATCCTTCGGCATAGATATGAGCAGCAGCGCTTGCGGCTCCAGCCAGCAAGGGCGTGGGCGCGCAACCAGATTTTTAAGGAACAGATTGCCGATCACCAGGCCGCAAAGAAGCCGGAACAACAATTGGACGCCGTTTTTCCGATATCTTTTACTACTCGTCATGATGATTCCCATAAGCACCCAGATCACTCCGCCATCGCCAAAGTGCGTGATCGCGGGCATAACCGCGTCCCCAAAGCCGCATACACATGTGCTCCGAATCCATCCCAAGACCGCCCAGTCAAGGTTTTGAATAAACATGCACATTTTCATCCTCCCGCCAGAACCGTGATGGTTCCTTTTGATGCCAGTGCAACCAAGATGCCCGCGATAAACACGCCCAAGGCTATGGCTGGAAACGCCCGTTTCAGCCGGATATCCAGCATCGCGGCAATCAAAGCGCCCGTCCACGCGCCCGTTCCCGGCAGCGGAATAGCGACGAACAACGCAAGTCCCCAGAATGCATACCTACGCACGGCGGGCGCTCGTTTCACGGCACGGTTTTCTATCCAGACTGCAAGCAAGCGGCCGTGTACGCTTCGTTCTTTAAGCCAGCGAAGAATTCGACGAATGAACAAAAGAATGAACGGAACCGGCAGTAAATTTCCGAACATAGCCGCGCAGACGGTCGGAAAGACTGGCGCGCCACCCGCAACCGCAACTGGAATTGCGCCGCGCAGTTCGATGACCGGTACCATAGCGATCAGCGCTGTAGCAAGCAAGGAGTTCATTGGTTTTCTCCTATCATTGGAATGCGTCCTGCCCTTACCTGCCTCCACATGCCTGCCGCACCAAAGCCCCGCTTAGCGAGCTTCTCTTGATGTCGACACCCTGCCCATGCGGCAATGCCAGTGCTCATGCCTATGATTCCGCAGATAACCATCAGCAAAATCATAGCATTCATTTCGTCACCAACCTGCTCTGGAAGTGTCGAGAGACACGGCATGTAGTACCCGAAATTAAGTCGACAAGAAGCTATTACCGCGATTATCTCGTTTAATGTGATTCCAACACAGAGCCCAATGCTTCCATTCTTCAATGATTTTCTCCACATGATAAATACCTCTGTTCAAAACCAAAGGATGTCCGATACAGAACGCTCATGTCCTCCGCTGGGACTGGAAAGTATCTCGCCTTGAAACCACATCTCTGTCGAACCGCCGCCGTCTAAGTTCATTGCAATATGTACGCCGTACCGAAGGAATAACTGCTGTAACCCTTGTAGCGATATGCCTGCGGAATATCCCTCCTGTCGCCCATCCACGACAATGATTACATAATGTAAAGTTCCGATCTGTCCAATCGCGGTTCGCGGTTCTACTCGTGACTCTTTGGTGGAAATCACATCAAAATCCGGACTAAAAGTAACCGCCGCCCCGTCGCGCACCAGTTCGGGACCAAACTCAAAGGTATGTAAAACACCTGCGTCAACAAGCTGTTGGCCTAATTCTTTATACTTTTCATTTTTTCGGTCTGTGCGTATACTCATGTCGCCGTTAGCATCTACGATTAGCATATTGCGCGTTGTGTCGTGGGTACGCAGCAATTCGCCATTACGTATGATGACACCGTATTTATGTACGCCGTAATCATCGCCGTTGATCGCCAATACTGCGCCTGCCCGCGTCGCCATCTCTGAGACTGGCGCAAGGCTGGGATCAGTCTCCGTGTGAAAACCCGCCACGTCTGAAATCTGTACGTCCGCCACAAACCATGTGACGCCGTTTTCACTGCACTTCTGGATTTGAACCGATACTGTGTCGTCCTGATACTGCCAATTTGCCGTACCTTCAAAGCAAGGCGCTTCCCACGCAAAGGCGGTGGTATATACTGTCAACAAAGCCATTGTGATCAATATGATTTGAATCGTTCGTTTCATTCGTCTTTCCTCCCATTCAGTCAGCAACTTTTGATGACGCGTTCAGCATAGCAGGTGGAAATGAGAAGAACATGAAACGGATATCTTCTTTATTTTTTGTGGTTTCATACTCCTCTCATTTTTCCATGCTATAATTTAGAAGGAGGAATCTATGGGAGGTTGCCGAAACGATGCGATTATTGATTGTGGAAGACGACGCGGCGCTTCGTACTATATTGCAGAAACGCTTGATCGCGGAAGGATACGCCGTAGACGCTTGCGATAACGGCGCTGACGGATTTGAGTTTGCGACCTCGACGGTGTATGACGGGATCATTCTGGATATTATGCTGCCCGGCCTGAACGGTCTTGAGATTTTGCATCGACTGCGCACCGCGCATTCCCCGAGCGGTATCTTGATGCTGACCGCCAAGGACGGCATCGCGGATCGTGTGAAAGGGCTGGACTTGGGCGCGGATGATTACCTTGTGAAGCCCTTCGCGTTTGATGAACTGTTAGCGCGGGTGCGCGCCCTTTTACGCAAGCATGTCCCCGACCGCTCGCCGCTCCTTAAGCTGGACAGCTTGGAGATGGACACTGTCGCCCGCACCGTGAGCCGTGACGGAAAAGCCGTCAGTTTGACCGCTAAGGAATACGCGCTGTTGGAGTACATGCTCCGAAACGCCGGGCAGGTGCTCACACGCGATCAAATCGCCGACCATGTGTGGAATTATGAATGCAATTTTGAGAGCAATCTGGTTGACGTGTATGTGCGGTACCTGCGCGGAAAGATCGACAAGGACGTGCAAAACAAGTTGCTGCATACGGTGCGCGGCATGGGCTATACGCTGAAGGTAGAGGACTGACGAATGCTTAAATCAATAAGTTTGCGTGATAAGATAACTTTGTGGTATTCTTTGCTGATGCTGGTCGTATTGGCGGCTTTTGCCTGCGCCGTGTATTTCCTGACGGATTATGTGCTGGAGGAGATGCTGGAGCGCGAAACAAGGCTGTCAATGGAACAACTAATCGCGCAGATCGAAAACGAAGATGGGCTGTTGACTTTTGAGAACGAAGTGCCCATCGCCTCGGGCAGTATGTACTTCATCACCGAAGAAAACGGCAGCGAACTTGCTTCCTACGGCTCGGACATTACCATGTTCGATCAGGAACCGATTGAGCCGGGCGTGTTCCGGTTTGTGAAGAGAGAGTCGGAGCGGTGGCTGCTGCTGGATTCCGAGTTGGTGCGGGAGGACAGGTTCACGTTTCGCGTGCGCGTCGCATCATCCTGCGCGCTGGGCGACCGCGTTCTCTCCACGCTGCGGTTGATATTTCTCACGGGTATTCCGTTGGCGATGGCAATCGCCATCTGTGGCGGGTATCTGATCGCCAAGAAATCCCTGCGCCCCGTCAGTCAGATTATCCGAAGCGCTGAGAGTATTTCACAAGGCGACCTGTCCGCGCGCATTCCATCCGCTCCCGTCAAGGACGAACTGGGCGATCTGACGGATACGCTCAACACAATGCTTGCCAGCGTGGAAACCGCCTTTAAGCGCGAACAACGATTCACGTCGGATGCGTCCCATGAACTGCGCACGCCCGTGGCGGTGTTGCGCGCCTATACGGAAAGCTTACTTTCGCAGGAAACTCTTTCAACCGAGCAGACTGTCTCGTTGCAAACCATGCTTGCGGAATGCGAGCGAATGCAAAAGATCATCGGTCAGTTACTGACCATCACCCGGGGCCAGGAAGGGCGTTATACGCTTTGCCGGGAGACGATATGCGTAAAGGACATCTGCGAGGGCGTCGCAGAAAGTCTGAGCACGCAGCTCAAGCAGGCAGATATTACGCTCGAATTGAACATCCCCGACGAACTGACGATTACAGCGGATCAGAGCCTTATGACGCAGCTCATGCTGAATCTGACCGAGAACGCCATCAAATACGGACATACGAGCGGTCATGTGGAGATCAGCGCCTGCCGGGAATGTGAAAGCGTCTGCATTGCGGTGCGCGATGACGGCATCGGTATCCCCGAGGAGTCGATTCCGTTCCTTTTCGAGCGCTTCTATCGCGTGGATACCGCGCGCGACCGCAGCGGCACGGGCTTGGGACTGTCCATCGTGGATTGGATTGTCAAATCCCACGGCGGCACGGTACGGGTAGAAAGCCAATTAGGGATAGGCAGCGCCTTTACTGTCATTCTGCCACAGGTCCTCTCTGGTATGTTGAGTGTAAGCCGTTTGGAGGTGTGAGTGTATGCTCTATCAAGTATTAGCCATCGTTGTACTCGCAGTCTTCTATGCGATCTATTTCACGAAAATGTTGCTCCAGAAAAAACGAGGCATCCAAACCCATCAAATCGGAAAGCGAAAAGAGAAGAATATCCACACAGTCGAGATGCTGATGTCCATCGCCACCCTCGGCGCGCCGATCGTCCAAGTTCTTTCGATTCTTTTCAACTGGTCATGGTTGCCGGACTCCGCGCGTTTCACCGGCTTCTGCGTCGGAGCAATCGGGGATGTGATTTTCCTGATGGCTGTCATTACCATGAAGAATAGTTGGCGGGCAGGGATACCGCAAAACGATAAAACGGAACTGGTGCAAGACGGCATTTATCGGTGGAGCCGCAATCCAGCGTTTCTTGGGTTTGATTTCATGTATGTCGGCGTATGTCTGATGTTTTGTAATCCGGCGAACATTGTCTTCTCACTGTTCGCCATCATTATGCTGCATCTTCAAATCCTGCAGGAAGAGAAGTATTTGACCGCCACGTTCGGCGCACCATATGCTGAATACAGAAACCAAGTGTTCCGCTACGCAGGTAGGAGAAACAAGTAACTGTTCTATCCGAAGAAAAACTGCTGAACTTATATTCGCAAACGATACTCCCTTACTCGTAAACGATAGCATTTACTCGCAAACGTTAGCCCCTTAATCGCAAACGATACCCCGACCTATCGTTTGCGATTACATTCAAATTTGCATCCCCCTGAAATCTGAACTACGGTAGATGATAGAAACATTTTTTCTAGAATGTCCAAATCATCTGCCGTAGTTTTTGTTTGCAGTCCATTGCTACATAAGGGTTTTTGCCTTGCTGACCCATACCTTCATCGAGATACGCCTTGGAGAGCAAATTCCGAAAAATCCATGCGTAAACAGCAAAAATACAGCATTTGAACCCGAATGTCTAGTTTTCTCTAACTGAAGTACAAAGATATGCGGCTTCATAAGCGCATGACGTTTATCATTAGGTGCAAATAGCAGACGACTCCTAAAGCGCAGGGCTCGGCGTGACAAGTTTAGCGCCTTCATCGATACGATCGACGAGCAATCGCCGATTACGGCGTTTGACGAATCCTTATGGAACGCTACCGTTGAAACCGTAACGGTTAAAAAGGGTGGAACGCTGTTCTTCCATTGGAAGGACGGAAGCGAAACGACCCGCTGAGGGATACTGCCTACCCGCCTGCAAAGTGAGCTGCGATAGCTTGCCTTGCGGGCGGGTTTCATCCTTAACCCAGTCTTAACGGACTGGGCTTTGCTTTATCTTGGTAGACTTGCAGAGCATTGCAAGCAAAAATTATCATACGTCCATTGCACTCAATCATTGACATTCACAGAAAAACACGCTATACTTAGTCAAGTAATTGACCATCAGCGAGGTGATCCTGTGACCAAGGAGGATCGGCGGAACGCGTATCTATATTGCAAATTTCGCGACGAGCAATTCGCGCTGTATGACGAGTACGCGAAAAGCAACGGGATTCTGATGAAGACATTCCTCGTTCTGAATGCCCTGTTCTACGCGAAAGACGGCATGACGCAAAAGGAAATCTGTGACAGAACCTTTCAATCAAAACAGACGGTCAGCCTGATCATCAAGAATCTCGCGGACGACGGTCACGTTACCCTATCGGAGAATGCCGCCGATAAGCGCAACAAAACCGTCCGATTGACGGATGCCGGACGCGCCTACGCCGAAAAGCCGGTTCGGCACATCACCTGCGCGGAGGATACGGCCATGTCGATGTTTACGCCCGAAGAACAGGCGCTGCTGATCGACCTATCCCGAAGGTTTACCCGGAATCTCGAGCGGCTGGTGAGGGAAAGCACGGATTGATCGCAAAAGCGTCATCCACCCAAAAGTGAAGGAGATACGAAAATGGAATTTTATGAGGTTATCAACAAAAGAAGAAGCATTCGGCAGTTTGAGGACAAACCTATTTCTAAGGAGACGCTGGAGCGGGTTCTGGACGCGGGGCTCAAAGCGCCCTCGTCCAATCATCAGCGCCAATGGGAACTGCTGACGCTGACGGACAAAGCCTTGATTCATGATCTGGCGCAGCTCGTCCGCCCCTATCCCTGCCGCATCACGGAGCCCAAAACGCCGCAGCAGGAGATGTTTAAAATCGCCTATCCCCGCCAGCGGAGTATGATCGAGGAATCCGCCTGCGTGATATTGCCGTATTTCAAAATGAAGTATGACCTGAAGGATTCAAAGAACGATTACGGCCTGATGGATTATGGGGCGGCATGGGCGCTGGTGGAGAATATTCTGCTGGCGGCGACGGCGGAGGGGCTGGGCTCTGTCGTGCACATTCCCGTGAAAACCGAGCCTGTCAAAATCAAGGAGTTCATGCAAGTCCCGGACGGGTATTATCTGCCCACGCTCATCATGCTAGGGTATGCAAGCCCGGACGCGCTGACGCCCGCGCAGGTTCCGGCAACCGTGGAAAAGAAAGTCCGCTGGAACAAGTGGTAAAACGATGATTATCAAAGAAATCCAAACGAAAAGCGTTCTGACGAAATCCAATCTGCCGGTCAGCGACTATTCCGTCAACCCTTATGTGGGCTGTCCCCACGCCTGCCGGTATTGCTATGCCAGCTTTATGAAGCGGTTTACCAATCACCCGGAGCCGTGGGGCGACTTTCTGGATGCGAAATACTGGCCGGAGATCAAAAACGCAAATCGGTATTGCGGAAAAGAATTGTTCATCGGCTCTGTCACCGACCCCTACAACCCGCAGGAGGAAACCTACCGCCGCACCCGCGCGCTGCTTACGCAGCTTGAGGGCAGCGGCGTGAAGCTGAGCATTCAAACAAAATCCGACCTGGTGCTGCGGGATATCGACCTGATTAAGACCTTCCCGGGCGCGCGGGTGGGCTTTTCCATCAACACGCTGGACGAAGCCTTCAAGGATGATATGGACAAAGCGGTCAGCATTGAGCGTAGGCTTTCCGCCATGAAGCAGCTGCATGACGCGGGCGTCCGCACCACCTGCTTCATCTCACCCATCTTTCCCGGCATTACAGACGTTCCGGCGATCATCGACCGGGTCAGGGAGCAATGCAATCTCGTGTGGCTGGAAAACCTGAACCTGCGAGGCAGCTATAAAGCGGACATCATGGGCTACATAGCGGAAAAGCGCCCGGAGCTGCTGCCGCTGTATCGAGAAATCTACGACGGCGGCAGCCGCCTTTACTGGGAAGCGCTGGACAGCCGGATTCGCGATTACGCCGAGCGAAACGGGCTCGAATATCTCCGCGACGACGACAGCATGCAAAAGCCGTTTGACGCTCCGCCGGTGATCGTGAACTTCATCTATCACGAGGAAATCAAGAAATCCGCGAAGAAAGGCGGCAATACCCATGCCTGAACTTCCCGAGGTGGAAACCGTCAAGCGGGTTCTTGCGCCGCAGCTTGCGGGGCAGTCTATTCTATCCGTGACCGTCTGCCAACCCCAAATCATCGCCTATCCCGACGCGGCGCTGTTTTCCGAATTGCTTACCGGGCAGACGATCCAAAGCCTGAGCCGCAGAGGGAAGTTTCTCACGCTCCATATGGAGAGCGGCGACCGCGTGGTGATTCATCTGCGCATGACGGGGCAACTATTGGTCACGCCGCCCGATTATCCGCTCGAAAAGCACACGCATCTTGTGGCGGAGCTGCCGGGCGGAATGCAGATCCGCTATATCGACGTGCGGCGATTCGGTCGCTTCTGGCTCTTGAAAGCGGACGAAGCGGACACCGTTACCGGGCAGGACAAGCTGGGCATAGAGCCCCTTGACGACGCGCTGACGGGCGAGTTTCTCTGCGCAAGGCTCGGATATCGGAGCAAGCCGATCAAGGAAATGCTACACGATCAAACGATCGTCGCCGGAATCGGCAATATCTATTCAGATGAAATTCTCTTTGAAGCGGGGATATATCCCGGGGAAAAGTGTGCAGACCTCGATGCCGACGGCTGGAATCGCCTGGCCGCAAGCATCAAGAAGATTATTTCATGGGGCATTGAGGTCAATCAACTGACGGCGGACGAATACCTTGCGGGAAAAGGCAAGGAGTATCGCAATATGCCAGACTTAAACGCATATGGACGCGAAGGTCAAGCGTGTGCGCGCTGCGGGAGCGCCATGGAGAAGCTCATTATCGGCGGGCGCAGCAGCTGCTATTGCCCGAAATGCCAGAGGAAGAAACCATGATCACCGCGTCAGAAATTTACGAGAAGCTGCTTGCTTCCTACGGCCAGCCTAGGTGGTGGTCGGACAACCCGTATATCGTGATGGTGCAGTCTGTTCTTGTGCAGAATACCGCCTGGGCGTCGGTGGAAAAGGTGACAGACGCTTTTCCGAAGCCCCTGACGCCGGAATACGTGGTAAGCCTTTCAACAGAAGAACTGGAAAGCCTGATTCGCCCCTGCGGTTTTGCGAAAGCCAAGGCCGCGACCATCCGTCGCCTGACGGAATGGTACGGCGGACATAACTATCACGCGGACAAAGTTATGGCAGTCGACCAGAACCTGTTGAGGAACGAATTACTGCAAATCAAGGGGATCGGCGCGGAAACGGCGGACGTCATTTTGGTCTATGCGTTCCATAAACCATCCTTTATTGTCGACGCCTATACGCGAAGATTCCTGGACCGGATGAGCTTCGGCTTTTCTTCTGATGATGAGATCCGCATCTTTTTTGAATCGGGACTTTACACAAATTACCAGCTGTACGGATGGTATCATTGGCTGATTCTGGAGCACGGAATCAGCTGCTGCAGAAAAACGCCGCTCTGCGATAGATGCATTTTTGCACCTATATGTAACGTAAGTAAGCACAGATGAAAGGCTTATATTGGTCTGTTTGCATTCCCCCAATCGCACAACTGGTCGAGCACCTTTACGAGGGAGTGCCCCCGCTCAGTAAGAGAATATTCAACTTTGGGAGGTACTTGTGGATAAAACATGCGGACGATCAAACCGTTTGCCTCCAGCTCCTTCAAGTTTTGGCTCAGTGTTTTATCTGCAACATTCTTTAGATACCGCTGCATTTCATTGAAGCGTACCGGTTCATACTCCATCAGGCAATAAAGAATAACAGGTTTATATTTTCCGGAGATGAGTGAAAGTGTATAGCAGTATCCCGTTTCAGAAAAATCCGCTTCATCGATTCGTTTCATCAATGCTTTCCTCCATGTAAGTACCTTACTAAAATGTAGGTACTTGAAAATTGTCAAGCACAATGATATCATATTTTGCATGAGAGTGCAAGGAAAGCTTCTCTCAAGAAAGATTATTTGAAGGGCGGGCAATCTGATGAAACAAAACTTGGGCGTCGTACAGGCGGTATATCCCATGCCGGTACTAATTGTTGCCGCATATGACGCAAGCGGCAAAGTCAACGCAATGAATGCTGCTTGGGGAATGATTTGCAGCGAAGACAAGATCGCACTCTTCATTGACGAGGATCACAAGACGACGCAAAACCTTCTGAAAACGCGCGCATTTACCGTCAGCATTGCTGATCGAATGCATATGGATGTCGCCGATTTCTTCGGAATCGCATCCGGCAACAAGATGGACGACAAGTTTGAAAGAACCGGCTATCATGCTGTCAAGAGCAGCTTTGTAAACGCACCCGTGATTGATGAGTTTCCTGTCGTCATGGAATGCGAATTGGCGGAGGTTTCTTCGACCGACAGCTTCTACTGTGTCGTAGGCAAAATTGTAAACACGGCAGCAGAGGAACGAGTGCTTTCAAAGAATGGGAAGGTTGATCCTGCAAAACTCGAAGCGTTGATCTTCGATCAATTCCAACATGGATACTATGTATCCGGTGATAAGGTCGGTAAGGCCTGGAATGCTGGCGCCGATCTAATGAAAAGCAAAGACTAATCATATCTGGATGGCACGAAAAAAACTCATTATGAAAAAACTTCGTGGAATGGGCGTCAGAACACTTCAAGACTCCGATCTTTTGGAAACGTAGCTTCATGCTGCCTCCCCGCCTGCAAAGCGAACTGCGATGGCTTACCTTGCAGGCGGGGTTGTAATCGTCGAAATAGTTTATGCACGCAAACGATACCCCCTTACTCGTAAACGATAGCCTCTATTCGCAAACGATTCCTCTATATTCGCAAACGTTATCCCCTTACTCGCAAACGATACCCCGAACTATCGTTTGCGAATGCCCACTAATTTGCATCCCCCTGTCAGTCACCAAAGGCTATCGTTTGTTTGTATCAATAGTTGGGTCGAGATACACCTAAGGACTCAGATATTGATACAATGTCTGGGTTCTTTCTTTTGCCCGGAAAGTCCTTATTTACTGGACTTTTCGGGTTTCTTCATATCTGGCGGCGTTTCAAAGTGCGGGAATATTTGCACCGCCGCCATTTCAGAATGGACGTTTTCGCCTGCACTCTGAAATGAGAACGGCTGGGGGTGCAAAAAAGGGTGCACTTTGAAACGCTGCTTGGTTTTGCATTTCAGAGTGCGGAGCAGTAAAAAGGCCGAGGCTCACTTCGCCTCGACCTTGATTGCCTTCCCGTTTCGGAACTCGAACAGGATGCTCCTGTCCCTGCTCACCGTACCTTTTTCTACCATCAATGACCATACCTGATTGTCCCATTCGGTCAGAACCAGAGGAGCGCTGCGCAGCTGATCGATGAAGCGGATAATTTGCTGCGCTTTGTTTCTGCGCGTGGCTATTTCCGTTTCCAGCTTGCCGTACTTGTCAACCGCTTTCTCGTACCGTGCCACAAGGGCGTCATACTTGGAATTGTACTCATCTTGCGCCTGTGCCTGACGGGCATTTTGCTTGACCAGATTCTGTATCAGCTCAGCAACTTCCTCAATATCCTGATGTGTTTGAGCAAGGCTTTCTTCCTGTGAAGCTCTATCCGATAGAAGCGACTTCATCATTTCGCAGTCGGCAAGAAGCTGTTCACGGTCAGACATCAGCTCGTTGTAAGCCCGTAGGAACCTCCCTTTAATGGCATCCTCTGTCAGGTGCGGCGTTTTACAGAGCTCTTTGTCCTTCGTGAACTTGCGGTCGCATTGCCATACGACACGGCGGTACTTGTCATTTGAGTGCCAGACCTTTGCTCCGTAGATACCGCCACAGTCCGCGCAGAACAGTTTTGAAGAAAATAGGCCGTTTCCGCTATACCCTCGTCCTTGATGGGATCGGCGTTCGATTTCTGCCTGCACCATGTCAAATTCATCGGCAGGGATGATGGCCGGATGGCTTTCTTTGACATAGTAACTTGGCAGCTCACCACGATTGGGCTTCATGGTCTTTGTGAGAAAGTCAACGGTAAAAGATTTCTGCAGGAGTGCATCACCTTTGTATTTCTCATTTCGCAGAATGCTGTTAATAGTCGTAACGCTCCATTTTCCCTTTCCTTTGGGTGAACGGATGCCTGCAGCTTCCAGTGCATCACGAATTCCGAAGGGCGTTTTCCCTTCAAGAAAAAGGCGATAGATCAGGCGGACTGTTTCGGCTTCATTTTCATTGACAGCCGGTTTTCCATCAGCGCCTTTTTCGTAGCCAAGGAACTGACTATAAGCCATGCTGACCTTTCCGTCCGAAAAGCGCTTTCGCATGCCCCATGTGACGTTTTCTGAAATGCTGCGGCTTTCTTCCTGCGCAAGGCTGGACATGATCGTCAGGAGCAGTTCGCCCTTCCCATCGAACGTAAAAATCGCTTCTTTTTCAAAGTAGCATTCCACACCGTGCTCTTTGAGTTTACGAATAGTGACAAGGCTGTCCACCGTATTCCGCGCAAAGCGACTGACGCTTTTTGTTACGATCAAATCGATTTTTCCATCAAGCGCGTCAGCAATCATTTCGTTGAAACCATCTCTGTGCCGTGTGTTCAGGCCGCTGATGCCCTCGTCGGTATACACCCGAACGAACTCCCAGTCGGCGTGTTGCTGAATATAATCTGTATAGTAATCAATCTGTGCCGTATAGCTGGTGAACTGCTCGTCACTATCCGTAGATACACGGGCATAAGCGGCCACCTTGCGTTTGGCAATGGAAGTGACGGGCAGGGCTGTAAATCGATTTTTGGTTGCAGGGATGCAGGTCACATTTGCTGGCATGACTTTGACTCCTTTCGTTTCAAGGCGCTTTTGTGTGCTTTCTCTTTCATTGCCGGTGTCCAGCTCTCGGAACGGGAGCGGTCAGCCCATGTGCGTTCTATCACACGGCCATCTTTCAGAAAGAAGGTCAGGTGATTGTCAGCCGGAACTTCAATGTGGTCAATGCAGGCCTTCATTTCAGCAGGCTCGTAACATTGCAGCTCAAGAACATCGGCAGCAAGGGCTTTCAAAATGGATTCGGGAATTTTCTTCCCATGACAATACCGCTTGCCTTTGTCCTGATACGTTCTGCAGTTCCACCCAATCGTTCCATTGTTGGTTACACGCTTATAGTGCTCACCGCAGAATGGGCAAAGAATCTTGGACGTAAATTCGCTTTTCGTGGGCCTTGCGCGATTCTTTCGTTCTTCGGCATGCTGACGGACGATCTCCTGTGCCGCCTCAAAGGTTTCTTCGTCAATAATCGCCGGATGCGTTTCGGTTGCATAATACTTCGGCAACTCCCCTTGATTGAACGCTCGGCGTTTGCTTAAGTGGTCACGCACAAAGGTCTTTTGCAGCATCGCATTGCCAAGATACTTTTCGTTCGTGAGCGTTGCCTGAATGTGTGCGCTGCTGAAAGGCTTCCCCAATGCGCCGGTTTTGCCTTGTGAATTCAATAGGTTCTGCCAGAACGCTTGACTGAAATTGTGAAGCTCATGTCCGCCATGGCAGCGGTCAGCAGGTTGATCCCCGCCAGCGTAATGGGGATCATGTTGCCGTTGATCAGGTAGGCGCTGCCGCCTTCCTCCTCCGGCAGCGGGTTCATGTTCTCCAACTCCCGGATGTCATTGGCGCTCATCCAGCCGTTTTGCCTTGCGATGGCGTAGCCCTCCATGCGGCTCTTGTAGTCACCGCGCATCAGACCGTCCAGATTGAACTGCACAAAAAAGCGCCCCTTCTCCGTATCGAGAAAGAGGGCGCGGTTCATGGCCTGTTCGATGCGAACCAGCCATGGGCGGATGGTATGGACGGCAAAATCGATGCTCATATGCTCGATGTTACTGAATGTGGCGTGGTCAAGGTCTCCGATGAGATGCGCCGGGACACGAAAGATGCGGCAGATCTCCTCCACCTGAAACTTGCGCGTCTCCAGAAACTGTGCCTCGTTGTTCGGCATGCTGATGGGCGTGAAGGTCATGGCCTCTTCGAGGATAGCGACCTTGCCGCTGTTCCCGCTGCCGCCATAGGCCGCATTCCAGCTTTCCCGCAGGCGCTTGGGGTCTTTGACCGTATTGGGGTGTGTCAGGATGCCCGAAGGCCGCGCACCGTTCTGGAAGAACCGACTGCCGTACTCCTCGGCAGCGATGCCAAGGCCGATAGCGTTCTTCTCCAGCGCGATGGGGCTGTACCCAACAATGCCATCAAAACCAAGCCCCGGAATATGCAGCACATCTTCCGACTTGAGCGCCACAGGCTTGCCGTCCGTGGTGGTGTAGGTGTATGTCAGACTGCCTTTGCTGTCCCTGTCCACTTCCATGCGATCCGGCAGCAGCGGATACAACCCAACGATCCGGTTGCGCCCGGAGCGGATGATCTGGCAGTAGCTGTTCCCCCACAAGAGCAGGTGAGACAGCATCGTTTCCCGCCAGATGAAGGAGGTCATCTCGCTGTTCGGCTCGTCATGGAGCAGCCGATACAGCGGGTGACCTGTGGCCTTTTCGCTGCCGGTGTCCGTGCTTTCAAACACATTCAGCGGCAGAGACGCGATGGTTTCTGCGATCACGCGCACACAGGCGTAGACAGCAGACACTTGCACGGCATTCTTGGGGTTGACGTTCTTGCCTGCGCCGCTGGTGCCGAAGTAGAAGGTGGGGGCGGCGCTGACAGCGTTTTGGGGCTTGTCACGGGAATGGAAACGACCTAAGAATGGAATTTTCATAAGTACCTCCGATCAGTCTTGACACCACGGGTGACACCATGCTATACTAATTGTGCAAGGGAGGTTTTCGCGTGTCGGTATGGGACAAACTATTGCAGCGTATACTATCGCTATCGGGCGATCTGCGTTTTGATGAACTGCGGAAAGTACTGGAAAGCTACGGCTACGAGATGAAAGCACCCCGAAGCGGCAGCAGTCATGCAACGTTTCGCAAAGCAGGCTGTGCACCGATAACGATTCCTCGCCATGAACCTATCAAGAAGGTTTATGTCATGTTGGTACGTGATGTTGTGGAAAGTGAGGCGAATAACATTGAAAACCATTGATTACTATCTCGAGCTTCCCTACAAGATGGAAATGGTCGAAGACAAGGATGAAGGAGGCTTCGCCGTTTCTTTTCCCGACTTGAAAGGTTGCATCAGCGTTGGCGATACACTGGAACAGGCTGTGGCAAATGCAAAGGATGCTAAGCGCGAGTGGCTGGTTGCTGCTCTGGAAGACGGATATGATATCCCTGAGCCCAGCGAAATCGAAGATTACTCCGGTCAGTTTAAACTGCGGATTCCTAAGTCGCTGCATCGTACTCTGGCGGAACATTCGCGTCGTGAAGGCATCAGCATGAACCAGTATTGCTTGTACCTGCTTTCGCGTAACGATACGCTCGCCTTTGCTAATACAAAGAGATGAATATCACATCCCGTTCCCCGTTTTTCGATCATGGCAGTCCTTGCAAAGGGGCTGCCAATTTTTCTCGTCCCAGAACAGTTGCTGGTCTCCCCGGTGCGGCACGATGTGGTCAACAACGCTGGCGGGGGTCAGCTTGCCGGTGCGCTGACATTCCGCACACAGCGGGTGTTGCTGCAGGAAACGTGCACGGGCTTTTCGCCATCCAGCGCCATACCCGCGCACATAAGCACCGCCGCGCAGCCGATCAGAGGAATACTGCGCATGCTCGTCGCAGTACACCCCGCTTTCGCACAGGTTCGGGCATCCGGGGTATCGGCAGGGGCGTTTGGGGGTTCTCGGCATTTTCCATCACCTCAGATCACAAGAAATCCACGGCTGTCGTAGACGCTGCCGCCGTTCATGTTCTTCATGGCTCTATCCAGCGCCATGACCAGAGCGACTGCGCCGTCCACCTTCTCCGTGGATTTCTCTTTGTCGATTTTCAGATTTCCAGCAGGGTCTGTGCGGACGAAGGCGTTGTCTATGTTCCAGCGGAGGACGGGATGACCGCCGTGATTGAGCTTGCGCTCCAGCACGATGCGCATCAGTTCCTTGGTGGGCGGGGACATATCCTTGAAGCCCTGCCCGAAGGGGATCATGGTAAAGCCATCATCCTGCAGGGTCTGTACCATCATGCTGGCGTTCCATCGGTCATAGGCGATCTCGCGGATGTTGTACCGCTCCGCCAGCTGGCAGATGAATGCCTCGATGAAGCCATAATGCACCACATTGCCCTCGGTGGTCATGAGCAGATGCTGGCGTTCCCACACGTCGTACATGACATGGTCACGCCGGACGCGGAGGGAAAGCGTATCCTCCGGTAGCCAGAAGAACGGCAGCACGAGGAACGGCTCCTCCGGGTCGCTGGGTGGGAACACCAGCACCAGTGTCGTAAGGTCAGAGGTGCTGGAAAGGTCAAGCCCACCATAGCAGGCGCGGCCTTGCAGGGACAGCATGTCGATGTTCCCGCCGCATTCGTCCCACTTGTCCATGGGCATCCAGCGAACCGACTGCTTCACCCATTGGTTCAGGCGCAGCTGTCGGAACATGTTCTCGTCAGCAGGCGTTTCCAGCGCCTTGTGGTAAGCATCGCGCACCTTTTCGATGGAGATGGTCTTGTCCAGCGAGGGGTTTGCCTTGTACCAGTTCGCTTCATCCTGCCAGTCCGCATCATCCGGCAGACCGAAGATGACCGGGTAGAAACGCGGGTCACGCTTGCGGCCTTCCAGCAGATCGAGCGCCTTCTGATGCACTTCCCAGCAGATGCTGTTGCGGTCTGTGCCAGCCGTTGTGAGTAGAAACCAGAGCGGCTGTTTTCGTGCGTCACCGGAACCCTGGGTCATGACATCGTACAGGGCGCGGGTGGGCTGGGTGTGCAGCTCATCGAAGATGCAGGCGCTGACGTTCAGACCGTGTTTGGTCGCAACTTCGGAGGACAGCACCTGATAGATGCTGCCTGTGGGCTGGTAGACCATCCGTTTCATGGAGGGGATGATCTTGATCCGCTTGCTGAGCGCCGGTGACTGCTTCACCATATCCACAGCAACATCGAATACGATAGCTGCCTGCTGACGATCGGAGGCACAGGAGTAGACCTCTGCTTTCCACTCGTCATCATTGACTAGCATATTGAGCGCCAATGCTGCACCAAGCTCACTTTTGCCCTGCTTTTTGGGGATTTCGATGTAAGCTGTGGTGTATTGCCGCTGATCAGGATAGTCATCCCGCATCGTGCCAAACACGTTTCGAATGATCCTGTCCTGCCATGGGAGCAGCTTGAAGGGTTTGCCATGAAACTCACCCTTGGTGTGGTTCAGACATTCGATGAAACGCACCACGCGCTCGGCTTTCTTCTCATCAAAAGCCATATCACCACGCCCCCTTCAGCAGCTGTTCCATAGGGTCATCCGAATACGTGTCATCCTTGCCGCCGCCCGCTGCGATGATACGGGAGCGGCAGGCAGGAGTCAGGCCAAACTCCGAGCAGAAGGACTGCATGATCTTGAGGTTCTGCTGGGCAATGGACACCTGCGGCACCTGCTGGACATACCCGCTGGGTGTTCGGAAGATGGAGCCATGCTTGGTGATGAACTCCTCAACTTCCTTCCAGCGGGCATACGCCTGACAGTACCCGGAAAAGGCCGTCAGGTCAGCCATGGTGAGTACGCCCATGGCCTCCAGAGATGGAGCAAGCCGCTTCCATTCCTTTTTCGCTTCCGGCTCCAGCCATGTAGGACACTTGAGCGCAGCCTTGGGCGGCACAGGCTCGTTTGTGTTCAGCGGGCGCTTGCCGGGGTTGCCTTCCAGCTGCTTGAGAGCGGTCGGCTTAGGCTTTCGACCTCGAACGGCCATGGGGATTCACCTCCTTTTTCGCATTTCGCTTCATTATATATTGGCGTTCGCCATCACTTCATCGTAAGTCAGCTCTACACCATCCCGGCTGACCTTGACTTCCGCAGCGGAGCCGACCTTGTCCACATACCGCTGAACAATGACCGAGGCATACTTCGGGTCAAGCTCCATGGTGTAACAGATGCGATCCGTTTCATCACAGGCGATGAGGGTGCTGCCGCTGCCACCGAATGTGTCCAGCACCACACCGTTCGGAGCGGAGCTGTTCTTGATTGGGTAAGCCAGCAATGGGATCGGCTTCATGGTCGGGTGCAGGCGGCTCTGCGTAGGACGGTCGTACTTCCAAACCGTGGTCTGCTTACGGTCAGAAAACCATTTGTGCTTGCCGTTGGGCAGCCAGCCGTACAGCACAGGCTCATGCTGCCACTGGTAAGGCGAGCGCCCCAGCACCATGGTGTTCTTCACCCAAATGCAAACGCCGGAGATGTGGAAGCCGGCTTCCTTGAAGGCGCGACGAAAATTCAGCCCTTCGGTGTCTGCATGAAAGATATAAGCGGATGCGCCCTCTGCCAAGTGCGGCGTGATGTTTCGGAAAGCGGACAGAATGAACTCATAAAACTGTCCATCCTCCATGCTGTCGTTCTGAATGGTGAGTTTGTCCTCGGTGCGACCGACGATGGCCACGTTGTAGGGCGGATCGGTCAGCAGGAGGTTCGCCTTGACGCTGCCCATCAGGGCATTCAGGTTTTCCTCGCTGGTGGCATCGCCGCACATCAGGCGATGTCTGCCTAACGTCCAGATATCACCGGTCTTGGCAAAGGGCGAGAGGGCGTCCGGGTCGATCTGGCAGCCATCATCCTTCACGTCCTTGTCATGGACTTTGGAGAACAGGTCATCCACCTCGGCGGCATCAAAACCGGTCGCGCCAACGTCATAGCCGGACAGCTGCAGGTCTTGCAATAGGTCGGCCAGTGCTTTCGGCTCCCATTCGCCAACAGCCTTATTGAGCGCGATGTTCAGTGCCTTTTCATCCTGCGGGTTTTCAATATGGACAACCACACAGTCGATCTCCGTCATGCCTTCTGCGACCAGCACCTTGTAGCGCTGGTGACCACCGACAATATTGCCGGTCACCTCATTCCAGATGACCGGGTCTACATAACCGAAGGTGTCCAGACTGCGCTTGATCTTTTCGTAGGCCGGGTCACCGGGCTTGAGGTCTTTTCGCGGATTGTACTTCGCGGGCTTGAGCCGCTCAACAGCGATCCGCTGTAGGTTCATCGTGGTATTCATAAGTGCCTCCAATCACGTTTTCGTGCAAGTCAAAGGGAAGATAATACGCAAGATAATAAGTAAGACGTTGATGTTTGCCGCGTTATCAGGTATAATAGGAACATGGAAAGTGAGGTGTCCTGATGGAGAAGAACAGACCGCCGTTTTCAATCTCAAACCGCATGGTCGCGCTCGTGTCTCAGATTTCGGAAAAGCTGGGTCAAATCAGCAATTACCGTGCGCTTGAGACCAAGCCACATCTGCGGCGTAACAATAGAATTCGCTCTATTCACTCGTCATTGGCCATCGAGGCGAATTCTTTATCACTGGATGCTGTCAGAGGTGTCATTGATGGCAGAACTGTTATTGGCCCCCAGCGGGAGATACAGGAAGTGAAAAATGCCTACCGCGCATACGATGAGTTAGGCAAGTTCGACCCATTCTCTCTTGACGACCTCAAACGTATGCATGGAATCATGACGCACCTGACAGTCGATGAATCTGGCGCGTTTCGCCGTGGCGAGGAAGGTGTGTTTGACGGAGAACGATGTATCTTCATGGCACCTCCCGCGAGGTTCGTTCCCGATCAGATGGCCGCGTTGTTCCAGTGGATGCGTTCCGCCGCCAATGATGTGCATCCGCTCATTCTCTCCTCCGTTTTTCACTATGAGTTTGTGTTCATCCATCCTTTTGCGGATGGTAATGGACGTATGGCACGTTTATGGCAAACAGCACTGCTCGCAAAGTGGAATCCAATCTTTCAATATCTGCCGATAGAAAGCCGGATTCAAGCGTTTCAAACCGCGTATTATGACGCGATCTCGCGCTGCCATAGTGTGGGCAACTCGGATGCATTCATTGAGTTCATGTTGTCGAAGATCGATGAAACGCTTGATGCCGCAAAGACGCAAGCAAGCGTTGAAGGGGCTTCTGTATCTGAGTATGTCAGGCGAATGCTTGATGTTATGGAGTATGAAGAACCTTATACAGCGGCAAGGATCATGGCGATGCTGGGTCTTAAGTCAAAAGAGACCCTGCGCAAAAACTATATCAATCCCGCGCTGGAGGCGGGCTTGATCATCATGGGCTTGCCGGATAAACCAACGAGCAGGAATCAGGTCTACATCCGTAAGTAAACAGGTTATAGCTCACATGAGCGCGCAGCATCGGCTGTGCGCTTTTTTTGTACGCAAAAATGTGCTTCGTTGTCCAGACCACGTTTTTTGTGTCCAGCTTTTTGCGTTTGGGTGCTGATACCCCCTCCCCCGAATTACGCGAAAATTCACGCGAGAGGGGGCCGCGGTCTCCAGCCGAAGAGGTGCAGGGATTCACACCCCCCTCCCCGGCACAGCCCCGGCGGCGCGGCAGAGCGGCGGCGGTTCTCCCCGGCACACGGGCGGCGGACGGCGTACTCCGGCGGCACAGCCCCGACGGGTACGGCGGCGGGCGCGAGCGGTGCGTACCCCGGCACAGGCGGACGTTTTGCCCCGGTGGGCGCGTACCCCAGCGGCGTACCCCGGCGCGGGCGCGGTGGCGGGCGCACGGGCGGCATACAACCCCGAACGTGGGCGGTGGACGCGTATATAGGGAAACGCCCCGGCGGCGCGGTACGGGCGGCGCGTGGCGGCGTATAGCCCCGAACGCGGCGGTACGGCGGGCGGTTCGCCCCGGCAGGCGCGGTACGGGCGGCGCGGCGGGCGGCATATAACGGCGGCACAGCCCCGGCGGGCGCAGGCGGCGGGTCGGCGGCGTGGCGAGGAGCAATGCCGTCTTTGGGGCGGTGTGTGTAGGGTTAGCGCCTTACTCCTTCCGGCGGACGCGTCCCGACGGCGTACCCCGGCGCGTTTTCGCTTTTCGCGCTTATATAGAAGAAACGCCCTCGTCCCGCCCGTCTATGTGCTTAATGGACAAAACGTACAAAAAATGATTGTGCTTTTCATCGGTATTTACTTTCTGCCGCCCCGGAGTGATGAATGTGTCGCGGCGATAAAGCGCCGCCGCCGCGGGCGGGAAAAGCCGCCGGGCGCGGGGAGAAGCCCATGAAAAACCAGACCTTCGGTATAGAGCTTGAGATGAACGGCATCCGCCGCACGGAAGCGGCACAGGTCATCGCCGAGTACTTCGGCACACACGCAAGCGCCCCGTCGGGCGGTTGCTACTATACGCAGACCATCCCCACAGGTGACGGACGCGAGTGGAAGGTCATGCGCGACTCCAGCATCCCCGGCCCGGACGCGGAAAAGACCGAGGTGGTCAGCCCCATCTGCCGCTGGGCGGACATCGAGACCGTACAGGAGCTGGTACGCCGCCTGCGCAAGGCGGGCGCAAAGGCCGACCCGGAACACTGCGGCATCCACGTACACATTGGGCTGGGCGCACACACACCCAAGACCCTGCGGAACTTGGTCAATATCGTAAACGCCAAGGAAGACCTGCTGACACAGGCTTTGGCGATAGACCCGGAACGGCGCGAGAGCTGGTGCCGCCCGGTCGACCAAGGCTTCCTCCGAAGGCTGAACGCCCGGAAGCCCCAGACCATGGAAGCGCTGGCGCAGCTTTGGTACGACTCCACCAACTGGCGCTCCCACGCCGCACAGCACTACGACCAGAGCCGATACCGTCTGCTCAACCTCCACGCGGTATGGCAGAAGGGGACGATAGAGTTCCGCGCCTTCAACAGCACACTCCACGCCGGAGAGGTCAAGGCGTATATCCAGCTGTGCATGGCGATAAGCCACCAAGCGCTGACGGCGAAAGCTGCCAGCCCCACCCGCCCGGTAACGGATAACCCCAAGTACACCTTCCGATGCTGGCTTCTCAAGCTGGGGTTCATCGGGGACGAGTTCAAGACCGCCCGCGAACACCTTATCAAGAACCTGCCGGGGAACAGCGCTTGGCGGCAGGCTTCCTGACACACCGCGACCGCGCACAGCAACCAAATCAAGACGCGGCACAGCCGCAGAGAGGAACACAATATGCCCACCATCAGCTATCGAATCTGCTTCTACCATAAGGACGGTACACCGACCGAGGAACAGTGGCATAACGATGCACACGAGGCTTGGGAAACCTTCAGGCTTTTTGCCGAGCCGGACAGCTTCGAAATGTACACCCGCATCGACCTGACGGAGGTCAATTGGGAAGAACACCAAGACTACCCGCTGGCCGCTTTGGAATTTCCCTGCTAAGGCGCACACATGACGCTTGACTTCTGCGCGGAGCAGAGTGATGAATGTCACACCGCCCGCGCGGGAGCTTACAAATCAAGGAGGACACAATATATGTGCATCATTTGCGTATCACCCATCGGAGTACGTCAGCCCAACGACACCACCCTTCGTACCATGTTCCGCCGCAATCCCCACGGCGCGGGGTACATGGTCGCGCGGGGCGGCAAGGTCACCATCCACAAGGGGTTCATGAATCTGGAGGACTTCCTCCGCGCAGTACACAGCGAACGATTCACCGCCGAGGACAGCGTGGTGTACCACTTCCGAATCAGCACACAGGCAGGCGTGAACCCGGAGATGACACACCCGTTCCCGCTTTCAAATCAGCCGCGCCGCATGCGAACGCTGGACATGACCTGCCGGTGCGGGGTTGCACACAACGGTATCATCCGATTGACCAGCGACCCGGACAACAAGTGCTACAGCGACACAGCCATTTTCATCACCGACTACCTGACCGATATCATCCGCAAGCCCGCCGATCTCCGAAATCAGGAAAAGCTCGACTTGGTATATAAGCTGGCACAATCCAAATTCGCCATCTTGGACGCGGGCGGCTATGTAGCCACCGTCGGGAACTTCGTCGATGAACACGGCCTACTCTTCAGCAACACCAGCTATGAAACCTTCCGGCTGGTTTATTGACAGCCGACGGGCAGCTTTGGAATCGCCTGGTCGTGATAAAAGCCGCTTCCCACTGCGGGAGGCGGCTTTTGCTGTCTGCGCCGACGTTGCGCGGTGTCGGGCTATTGAATCAAGCGGGCAAACGTACCACCCGGCAGGTGTCGGCGGCAATAGGCGGCAACGTGCGCCGCGTGTGGGCAGGAGGAAGGGCATGCCCGAACAAGGAAAAGGCAGGCCAATCGGTCTGCCTTGCTGCGCTTTCAAATCAAGCATCGGGTATTACGTTCGTGGCTACCGCTATACCGCCGTCGCGTTCCTGCAGGCGTACCAGTATCTTTCCGCCCCGCACCTCATAGCTGGCTTGGAACGGCTTAAGCCAAAGCGTTGTAAGCCCCGCACAGGTTTCGTATGCTTCCAGCCGCAGGGCATCCAAATCGGTATCGGGCTTCTGTGCTTTCTTGTATACCTCAATCAAGTACGGGAGCTGTTCTTTCAGGATGGCTGCCTGTGCTTCGTTCGCTCCTGTGGCTTTGAAATCCGCCGCCGGTCGATTGGGCTGCATGCAAGCCCAGCTGGCCAGTGTGCCCGGTGCTCGCATGAAGGCCAGCTTTGCTTCGTCCAAGCCGCATGTGTCACAGACCATAATGTCTGCCATACGGCTCAGGGCATTGGTGTACAGATCGGGCTTCATGGTATCACAGCCGCAGCGCGGGCATACGGTGTACGTCCCAGCCATCTGTGCTGCTTTGAAATCAAGCAGGCGCTCATTCATCGACTTCATTGTGCTTCCTCCTTTTCTACAGCAGCTGCTTCCTGTGCAGGCGCTTCCAAATCAGGCTGCTGTGTCTCTTCCCGATGCTGTCTGCGAAGGGTTGAGTACTTTTCCTGATGCGCCTGCATCTTATCGGCGGTACGGAAGGCCGCGTAGCCGTGCAGGTGGTCAAGCAAGGCGCTTCGCAGCACTTTGAAATCAGCGCCGCCAAAGCCCAGCTGCATCAGCCAGCACCGGGCGAAGTACTTCATCTCGCAGTCCTCCGGGTGCATCAGCTCCGCGCTGGCATGGTGTGCCTGCTTGGCCTTATCAGCCATAGCGCAGAGCAGCTTAGCACTGGTGTTCCACGCTGCGGGGTTCTCCGGATCGCAGGGGAATTCAATCCCCAGCGTGCCCTCTGAAATCGCCATGCCTTTCACCATACCGACTGCCACACAATCCTGTACGATATGTCCGATGGCTTCCACTGTTTCGGGCTGTTCGTCCTTGAGACGGGTGACCAGCTCGTCATCGATTGACAGCCGATCGCTGCGCGTCATCTCTCGAATCAAGAACTGTCGTGCGTACAGCATCCGCAGCATGTTGGTCAGTGTCTGGGGCGTGAACTCCGCGAGGGGGAAGCCAATGCAGGTGTGCGTCGGCGTTTCAGGCTGTTCTTCATCCGCATCCAGCACCGTATAGTCTGTGGTGATGTAGCCGTTCGCGTGCAGGAACTGTACGACCGGAATCAGGGCTTCGCGCTCTCCGGTGATACTGCTGTTGCGGTTGACTGTCAAGTCACCAATCTGATAGGCGTAGGACGGAATACCTTGGTAGACAGCAGAAACCTCCAGGTATGCGGCGAGTTTCCGCACCATTTCCTTGCGGTCGGTTGCTTGGGTCGTTATCGTTGTCACGGGAAAACCTCCTTTGCTTTTGTCGTGACCATTCATCACTCCCAAAGCCCCCAAAGTCAAGTCAATTCATGCCTTTGCGCAGAATCTTTTCCAAACCGCGCGCAGCGCCGTCAACGTCACCGGCCAGTGCCTGACCACGCAGGGTTTGAACAGTCTGCCGGGGCAAGCGCCTGCGCACGGTCTTTAGCAGGCTCAGAAATCGGGTCGCGTTCATCGCTGCCTCCAATGCAAAGCGCCCGCGCAGTTTCTTGTGCTGTGCGGGCGCCTCATGTTCTCTTTTCACTCCTACAGTCTATCATAGGGTGCTGCTGTCATACCATGTCTTTTTCTGCCCGCTTTGAAATTTCTTTTTCCGCCGCCTGAAGCGCACGGCCATGCACCTTGTAAACATACCTGTCCTCAAGCTGCATCTGCATCGCAATCTCGCTCCAGTTGCGGAAGCACAGATACCGCAGCTCCAGTAACAGCAGTTTTTGCAAATTCGCTTACGCTCATCAGCGGTTCGCCATGCAATGATGTATTCATTGATTTTTCTCCTGAATTTTTAGTATTGCTGTAAAGCATACTTCATAGTTTATAATATCATATATGGGTGAAATGCGAAAGCACTTTGCTCAAACAAAACGATGGAGGTATTTTCATGAAAAAGGTTGTATCGATTCTTCTTGCGCTTGCAATGACTTTGACCCTTACCTGCGTTGCTTTCGCAGACGCTCCTGCCGTTGAGGAAGTTAACGTCGAGTATGACGAGAGCTACGTACAGGTTTCCCTCGGAGAGGAATGCTTTACTTTCATTCCTGCCGACTGGACCACTGTTGAGCCTGCCGCGGATGCTGCTGAGAGCGTAAACCTGCTCGGCGCGTTCACCAATGCCGACAAGACCATCAGCCTCGGCGTTGCTGCCACCACCTTCGAGACCGCTGCTACCTATGAGTCCATTTATGATGAGACTGTTAAAGCCGGTCTGACCGCTTCGCTGCAGAGCATCAACGGAACTGAGTTCGCTTGCATGGCTGCTACCAACGAAACCGGCGCTACCATTGTTTACACCTATCTCATCAATCCCGAAGGAACCGAAGCCTATGTATTCTCCTTCTTCGTCGCCGCTTCCGCTATGGAAGGCGCAGAAACCATCCTGAATCAGATTATGGCGAGCTTCGGCTACTTTGAGGCTGGCGAGCAGTAATCCCTTATTCTAAGGCAAACAAATCGGCTGCTGCAGATAATTGCTTCTGCGGCAGCCTTTTTATACACAAATGTAAGCTTGCTGAAAGGATTTTCGGATTGAGCAATCAATAGCCTAACCTCTTATATATGGCGACGGCTCTGCCTTGCCGATATCAAGCCCTAAGCCTTACCCGTCCGATAAGCCGCAGGCTGCTTTATCCGATATATAAAACGGCTGCCACAGATTATTGCTTCTGCGGCAGCCGCGTTTGCGCCTGCAAAGTGCTTTTCCTGCTTACTTTGCTTCAAGCTCCTTGATGACTGCCTTGAAGCTCGGCTTAACCGCATAGTCCTCGGTGAAAAGACCGCAGTACGGGCTGTTGAGCTTGAAGCTGTAATGGCTGGAGGGCAGGGAGTTGCAGTCGAGAAAGCCCCAGATGCATACGGCTGTCAGCGGCTTTGAGTCGCCGCTGTTGGCGGTTTTGAACACGTTGTAAAGGTCGGCGTAGTACTGCGCGTGCTTTTGCGCCGTAGCGTCGTCATACTGGTATGTGCGCACAGCCATTTCGGTCAGCTGAACCTCGTAGCCGTTGCCTGAGTATTGCTTGATTGCGTCCTTGATATAGGAAATCAGCTGCGCGTCGAGGCAGCCGTTCTGCGTTCCGTAGCCGCCGATATAGCCCTGCATACCGATTCCGTCGCAAAGCTTCCTGCCCTCGTCAAAGCTGTTTATGCTTTCGGCAAGCTTCAGAATCGCCGCGCGCTTTTCTGGATAAAAGGCGTTGTAATCGTTGTAGAAAAGCTTGATGTCGGCGCCGAGCGCGTCAACAGTATCGCGGGCGTAGAGGAAAGCGGTTTCCACATAGTCAGCGCCCATCAGCTTGTAAAAAATATTATCCGAACCGGAGCGCTTTGCCCGCAGATGACGCGGGTCGTTCGGAACGCGTTCGGAAGCGTCGTCCGCTACCGCTTCGTTGACAACGTCCCAGCAGTATACAACGCCGGGGAAATTCTGCTCAAAGTGGGTGATAACCTGCTCGATGTAGGATTTGAGGCGCGCCCTAAGCGTTTCGGCGTCTGCATAGCTGCCGGAGGGCAGGTATCCCTCGCGGAAGAACCAATCCGTCATGTACGCGTCCCACACAAGAACATGACCGCGAATTTTAATGCCGTTTTCCGCGGCAAAGGAAACGATTGCGTCCGCCTGCGTGAAATTCATGCGCGGCATTCCGTCCGTCGCGGCGGCGGAAGCCTTCTGGTCAAGAAGCGAGTACGCCTTCATTTCATTCGCGGCGGTTAGGCTGTCAAAATGGTGCTTGAAAAGCTCCAGAAGCTGATTGTCGCTGAGATTGCCGTAGTTGATAACTGCGCCGGACTTGAAGCCGTAGTTCTCGGTAAGCGAATAAAGGGAGGGGTAGTTCTCGGTCGCGTCCGACGAATCGCCCGCCTTTGCGCAGGCTGTCATTCCGATTAGCAGGGTAAGAATCGTAAAAACGCTCAACAGCTTTTTCATTTTGCCACGCTCCGTTCTTTGATATGCGTTAATTATATCATTTGTCCTTGCGATAACCAATATCAAATAGAGTGCGCGGCATATCGTTTATTGCTTACATTTTTATATTGAAAGCGGAGCGGCTTTTTACATATCTTCCGCGCGCTCTGCGAAACTTATCATAATCGCATATTTTATGCTTGACTTTTTATCGCGGTAACACTATAATAACTTTTGTTCGCTGAGCGAACGTTTCTGGGTGTAGCGCAGCTTGGTAGCGTGTCTGAATGGGGTTCAGAAGGCCGGAGGTTCGAATCCTCTCACCCAGACCAAAAACGCTGGTGTTGATACGGAGAGTGTCAACATCAGCGCTTTTATTTATGCCGGTATAAAATGAACCTTTCGGCTTTGCTTTGCGACTGTATAAGTGAAACCGGTTTCAAACGCAAGATAAGGAGGTGATGATATGGATGGATTTGAAAAACTGCTTTATGAATGCAGAGGTGCGGTGGAGAGATTCGTAAAATTCAAGTTGCCGTCATCATTTGACGCAGATGATGTCTTGCAGGAGATTTATATGGCGGCAAACGCGAGATTTGACGCGCTGAATGACAAATCAATCTTCAAGGCATGGCTGATAGGCATTGCCCGTCATAAGTGCAACTATTATTTCCGCAAGCGCGCAAAAATAATGGAGATTCCGCTTGACGAGGTCAGCGAATCGGCTCTCGGCTGCGGGCGCATGGGAATCAGCGAAACGAGCGCCGTCCGCGAAACGCTGAGTAAACTCGCAAACCGCGAACAAGAAATACTCTATTTATACTTTTTCCGCGAGATGCCGCAAGCCGAGATTGCAAAAAAGCTGAACATTCCGCTCGGCACGGTCAAAAGCCGCCTGCATACCGCAAAAGCAAATTTCAAAGAGAATTATCCGTATCCGCCTGTTTTAAGCCGCAACGAGTCGAATAGCATATCGAAAGGAGACTGTATTATGAAAAAACTGCCTGAAATAATGCCTGAATACAAAATTGTCAAGTCCGCCAAAGAGCCGTTTTCCGTCGTTTGGGAAGAACTGATGGGGTGGTTTCTTGTTCCGAAGCTGGGTGAAAGGCTGTCATGATGGTGGGCAATGCCGTCACCAGGGAGCTTAAGAGCTTGATGCCCGCTTCAATGATCTGGGGGATGGCCTTGATGAAGAAATTGACCAGCGCCGTAATGATGGCCGGCATGGCGGCGATTAGGCGCGGGATGGCGTCCAGGAGGCCCTGCGCCAAGCCGAGGATTAATTGAAGTGCCGCGTCCAGCATCTTGGGCAGCTGCTCCAGCAGGCCCTGTACGATGGTCATGACCGCTGTCACCGCTGCGGGGACCAGGGAGGGCAGGGCGGTCCCTATGCCCGATACCAGCGTGTTCACCAGCTGCACAGCGGCGGCGACCAGCAGGGGCAGGTTGTCAATCAGGGCGCCAGTGATGGTCATGATGGCGCTCACGGCAGCGGGGATCAGGGAAGGCAGTAGGCTCAGGATCGTCTCAAGCACCTGCGTGAACAGGCTCGTGACCGTTTCCAGCAACAGGGGAAGCAGATCGCCAATCGCTGTCAGCATCGCACCGAAGGCAGGAGGGAGCGCGCTGACGATGTTCTCCAGCACCGGCACAATGTTTGCCACCACCGCGCCAAAAGCGTCCACCAGGTTCTGCGTCAGGTTGGTCATGTCGGCGCCGGCGTTGCCGAGCCCGGCTGTGAAGGAGCCAAGCGCCGCCTGGAGCAGCCCCAGCGAGCCGGTCACGGTCTGGGTGGACTCCCTTGCGAAGTTGCCAGCGTACTGCTCGGTGTTTTCAAAGAACATCTGCATGGCGACCTCGGCCTTGTCGGCTTGGGAAGCGGAAGCCCACACGAAGTCCAGCCCCTTAGAGACGGCATAGGCTTGGATGGAGGTGGCGTTCATGGCGACACCCAGGTTATCCATCATGGTGAAGTTGCCCTTGGCAGCACCGGCAACGGAGTCCAAGGCCATCTGCATGTCAATGCCCATGACCGAGGCCATGTCCGCAGCCCGCTGCATGGCTTTTTCGCTCAGTTCCGCTGATTTCTGAACATCCAGGCCGGAGCCTTGAAACAATGCGCCCATTTTGTTCGCAGTCGCTAAATACTGTGACTGCGATACACCCATGTTTTTATAGGCCTCTTCGCCTATCTTCTGCATATGGTCGGCATAATCCTTAAAGACCGCTTCCGAGCCGCCGAGATTCTGCTCCAGTTCGCCGAATTGTTGAACAACCTCTTTGCCCAACTTGATGGCGGCAGCACCGGCCGCGATGGCGACAGCACCCATGGCCTTGCCGATCCCGCTGAGCACACCGCTCAGTTTCTCAAACTTGCCGCCGGATTTTTCGGCAGCATCGCCCGAGTCTGTGAGTCCTTCGCCCAGTTCATCCGCGCTCTCCGCAGATTCTTCTAATTCCCGTTCCATGCCGTTGAGCTCAGCCTGCGCCTTGTTCAGCTGGATCTGCCAGTTCTGTGTGCGACGGTCATTCTCGCCAAAAGAAGAGGCCGCGTTGTCCAGCGCGGCCTTGAGGGTGGTGATCTTCTCTTTCTGGGCATCTATCTCCTTGTTGAGGACAGCGTTGCGGGCGGCTGCGGCCTGGACGGACTTGTCGTTCTTGTCAAAGGAGCTTGATACCAGCTGCATTTCCGAACCAAGCACCTTGAAGCTCTGGTTGATGTCCGAAAGTGCTTTCTTGAACTCCTTCTCGCCCTCGATGCCGATCTTGAGCCCGAAGTTATCTGCCATGCCGTGTCACCTCCTTTGGATTCGTCGATATCCCTAACTTTCATGCTCTTATTGGTAACGGCCCTGCGGCTGAACGCAAAGACCACATCGTCGGTATGAGCGCGCTTAGTGTCTTCTAAGATGCCGTCCACAAAGCCCAGCTCGATAGCTTTGTTTGCGTTCATCCAGGTTTCACCGTCCATGAGATGGGAGATTTTTGCTCTCGACTGCCCGGTCTTGATTTCATAGGCGTTGATGATACTCTCCTTGACCTCGTCCAGCATGGCGATGGCTTTTTGCATTTCTTCGGTATCGCCGATAGCGATTGACATCGGATTGTGAATCATAAGCAGCGCCGTGGGAGCCATAAGCACCTCGGTGCCCGCCATTGCGATGACCGAAGCGGCACTCGCCGCCAGACCATCGATTTTTACGGTGACATTGCCTGTATAGTCCATGAGCATGGTGTAAATTTGTGATGCCGCCACGCAGTCCCCGCCGGGCGAATTGATCCAAACGACGATATCCCCGCTGCCGGAAAACAACTCATCCTTGAACATTCGGGGTGTGATTTCATCTCCCCACCAGCTCTCGTCCGCAATGGTACCGTCAAGGCAAAGGGTGCGGACACCCGATTCCTCATCATTGTCCCAGTTCCAGAAATGCGTTTTATCACGCGCCCTGACGGGGACTTTGCCTGGGCTTTGCGCCCGATTTGTTTTGTCCATCTGAAGGTTCCTCCATTTCTGTTGTAGTTGTATTTGCGAACGCGCCTGCGTCCTGCAATTTGGTCATCGCGCCGTTGATAAGGTAAAGGTCGCCGCCGAGCTCCTCCGGTATCCGGTCGAGGTTTTCAAGCTGCCTGATATCATTGGCGCTCATCCAGCCGTTTTGTCTTGCCGTAGCGTAGCCCGTCATGCGGCTCTGATAGTCGCCGCGAAGCAGTCCGTCCACATTAAACTTGGTGAACACATTGCGCTTTTCGCTTTCGAGTAGGAGCGATTTGTTCATCGCCTGTTCCCAGCGGATAACCCACGGGTCGAGCGTGTATTTCACAAACTCAAGCGACTGCTGCTCTATGTTGGAAAACGACGATTTCTCCAAATCGGCCAGCATATGCGGCGGTACTCGGAAGATACGGGCGATTTCATTTATCTGAAATTTCCGTGTCTCCAAAAATTGCGCCTGCTCGGGTGAGATAGCGATAGGAGTGTACTTCAGCCCTTCCTCCAGCACGGCAATTTTGTTACTGTTGGCGCTGCCGCCAAAGGTGGACTGCCAGCTTTCTCTGATGCGCTCCGGGTCTTTTAATGTGCCTGGGTGTTCGAGAACACCGCTTGGCGCCGCACCGTTGGCGAAGAATTTCGCACCGTATTCCTCGGCGGCCATGGCGAGTCCCACGGCATTTTTCGCCATTGCAATGGGCGAATAGCCAACAAGCCCGTCAAAGCCTAAACCGAGAATGTGTAGCACTTCGCTTGGCGCGAGGATAACATCGCTCGGCTTGTTCTTGCTGACCTCCGGTGCATCGTCGCTGCTTTTTCGGTAACGGTAATACAGCCGTCCCTGCGAATCCCGATCCACGGTCATCCGATTAGGCATGAGAGGATACAGTGCCACGACGTCACCACGGGCATTTCGGATAATCTGTGCGTAGGCGTTACCCGTCAGCAACAGATGATTCATCATGGTCTCGCGGAACACGAAGCTGGTCATTTCTGGGTTTGGCTCATCATGCAGCACCCGCCATAGCGGATGGTCAAGATACTTGTCCTTGCTGCCGTCATCGCCGTTTTGATACACGAACAGCGGCAGACCCGCGATTGCTTCGGACAATATGCGAACGCAGGAGTAAACCGCAGTCATCTGCATGGCTGTTTTTTCATTGACAACCTTGCCGGAGGACGAGCCGCCCCATAAAAAGCTGGTGCCGACACCAAGGTTTTTAGGCTTGTCACGAGCTTTGAATATTCCTTTAAAGATGTTCATAGGCAGTTACCTCCAATTAAAAAACGAGCAGACCGCGTGTGTTGTACACGCTTTCGCCCGTATCGTTTCCGCACCGAATTGCCCGGTCGAGCGCCATAATGGTAGCGACCGCGCCGTCGATTTTCTCGGTGCTTTTCTCTTTATCCGCTTTAATGTTGCCAGCAGGGTCGGTGCGGATGAAGATGTTGTCCATCATCCAGCGCAGCACTGGGTGGCCGCCGTGAGCGATCTTCTCCTCCAGCGTCAACTTCATCAGCTCTTTGGTCGGCGGGGACATATCCTTAAAACCCTGTCCAAAAGGTACGACTGAGAAGCCGAGGTTTTCAAGATTCTGCGTCATTTGGACGGCCCCCCAGCGGTCGAAGGCAATTTCACGGATGTTGTATTTCTCACCGAGGGTTTCGATGAACTGCTCGATATAGCCGTAATGCACCACATTGCCCTCGGTGGTTTGCAGAAAGCCTTGCTTTTTCCAGACATCGTAATTCACATGGTCTCTGCGCACACGCAAATGGATATTATCTTCTGGTATCCAGAAGTACGGTAGGACACAATACTTGTCCTCCTCGTCCAGCGGCGGAAACACCAGCACAAACGCCGTGATGTCGGTGGAGGACGAAAGGTCAAGCCCTCCGTAGCAGACACGCCCTTCGAGCGACTTTTCATCCACGGGGAACGCGCAGGCATCCCATTTGTCCATCGGCATCCAGCGAATGGCTTGTTTAACCCATTGGTTCAGCCGGAGCTGCCGGAAGCTGTTCTCCTCGGCTGGGTTCTGCTTTGCCGACTCAAACGCTGCTTTGACTTTATCCATGCCCACCGTGATTCCGAGTGAGGGGTTTGCCTTTTTCCACACCTTGGGGTCTGTCCAGTCGTCCTCCTGCGCCGCGCCGTAAATCACCGGGTAGAAGGTGGGGTCGTTCTTTCTGCCGTCTATGATATCCGCCGCCACATTGAACACGATGGATGCCTGATTACGGTCAGCAGCACAGCCATAGACCTCGGCGCGTTCCTCGTTGTCCCCGCAGGTGAGGAGCAGAGCCACCGCCGCCGCAAGCTCGGACTTGCCCATCTTTTTCGGAATCTCCACATAGGCGGTGTTGAACTGGCGGTAGCCATTGGGCTTGAGAGTTCCAAACACATCGCGAATAATTTGCTCCTGCCAGTCGATCAGCTCGAAGGGCTTGCCTGCCCATGTGCCTTTTGTATGAGCGAGGGCTTCAACAAAAGCCACGGCATAGTCGGCGGCGGCTTTGTCATAAACCGAATCTGTGGCTTTAAACCGTGTTTGTTTGTATTTTTTTAGCTTTCTGATATCTGCCGCCTCCCTCCGAGCATAAAAATAGACCTGCATACGCAAGCCTTCAAAATCTATCTGTACGAGAGACAGCCCCTTGTCGGGGTGTTCTCGGCTGTTCCGTTATTTGTTACGGTCTGTGTTCCAGTTTTACGTCCTCGCCCTCAAAGTGGGCAATGTAGCGGGTCTCGAACCGCTCGCCTGGGAGCTGCACGATGATCCGCAATTCGCCGTTTTCGAAGGCGTTGTAGGTTCGCAGGATTTGCGCTCCTGCGGGGAGCTGCTCTTCAATCTGTTTCCATTGTTTTTCGTTCACTTTCGGTTCCTCCGTTTGGTGTGTTTTCCCTTTCGGTAGTCACATATTAACTCTAAAAGCACACTATATCCAGGCAATTATGCGATAAATCCGGGTATATACTACACGAAGTTTAAGGCTGTTATTACAGCAAAAGTTGTATAATTTACAGCGTTATTCCTCGCCCGTGAGGATAAAACGAACGTATTTGTCCTTATGCTCCTCAAGGAAAATTACCAAATCGTAAAAATCCATATCGTAAGCGATGCGCTGGACGGCGCGAGTGTCAAACATATTGGTAAGCCCGGTATCCCTGATGGCGAGAATCTGTTATTTTACTTTATCTTCCATCATCAGCATCCTCCAGCTTTCGACATAAATCCTCACCATAGACCACTTGAAGTGAGCTGCCGTTGTCCCACGCAACACCCAAGCTGCCGATGTCATCGACATAGCGCACAGTGCCTTTTGTGCCGATTGGCGGTGCTTGAGGGTCGTCCATGCGGAGAAGCTCTACACGGCAGCCGACCGGGTATTGTTTGCGGATACTCTCTACAGTTTCTCTTGAAGGGAAATTATTGTTCATCGTCGGCTACCTCGCTTTTTGGTTGTTTAAACGCACTGCTTCCTGTAAGTTTGGAAAGAAGAATTTTGCGTTCATCCTTGTATTCCGAGCCTATGAAACCCAGTCGCAGAAGAAAGCAGCGGAAAGCATATTTGTCATTGTCCGTTTCTTTTTCCTTGGCGGTGACTCGTTTCTGTGTTCTTGCCATTTCGCAAAGTGCCGTGACGAAATGCGTGTATGCCTTGACTGCGTCAGGGTCTGTACCGTCCCCAAACCACGGGAACCGAACGATGTCATCCGTGATATCAAGTTCGAGTGTTTCCGTGCCGAGTGCCTTTTTGATGAGGCTTCCTTTGCTTTCGACCAGTCGCTTGAGGTTGTCGAGCGCCGTGTCAGTGAAAGAGGAGCGCGGCATTTCAATCACCAGTCCGATGTCCTCATAGGGTTCAGGAACGTCGCTTGCCTGCATCCCGTTTTCTCCTTTCTAAGGCACCGAGACTGTAGAGCATCATCTGGCTGTTGTGTTCCGCATTTACCAGAATCCCCATACCGTATTTCAGATCAATAATGTGCAGGGTCTTATCAGAGATAAGAATGACGTCTCCAGTACCGAACCCGTCCGGCACATATTTGGAGAAATCCAGACGTTGTTCAATTAGCACCAGTGGGTCGGAGCAGGACTGTTTTGCCAGTTCCAGTTGCTCAAGTACAAAACTCGCAAAAGCATCCGTGTGTTCGTCCATCTCATCACAATCAAAGGGAGAGATAGGTTTTTTACTTCGCATTTTTAGTGCCTTGCGCAGCTTGTGTTCAGCTAAAGCATGGGCAGCGGTACCCTCAGCGGCAGCAGAGGACTGGGTATCATCGAATTCCAATTCAAGCCGGGCTGCCGGAGTACACTTTGTCCACCTATGGGAACTGGATGCGGAAAGGACTGCGTGTCTACCCATTGGCCAGTACCTCCGCATCCGCAAGGAGGGCCTCGTACTTGCTGGGGTCAATGTCGCTTAAACGGTCTGCGCCATGCTTTATGAGCAGTTCCTTGATCTGGGTAGTTTTTCCGCTTTGACTGATAGGTGTAAGCACGGCTCTGACATCTTCAACAGAGATGGTCTTTGCAGCAGGCTTAACTTCCGGTGTTTCTTGAGTGGATGACTTTTCTTCGGATTCGAATGAAGGTTCATCGCTTGCGATGGCGTTTGCCAGGGTGCGCAGGCTTTCTGTCAGCGACTCCATGTCGTTCACCACATCAAGAAGCAGTTTGATTCGACTCATGTGCAGTTCCTCCTTTCCCTATTTCGTGGATTTCTACTGACTGAACACTCTGCCCGGGAGTGAGTACCAAAATCTCGGTAAACTCACCGAAAAGAAAATTCAGTAGTCTTTGCGGTATCTTGCTGATCCCGCTTTTGATAACGGCTTTCTTCTGAGAGCCATCTTTTCGTGCAACATTGATTTGCACTTTGTGTTGCAGATTCATAGGCTTTACCTCCTGTGTCAGACGGGTCTGCACCCGGAGGAAGGATGGGCTTTAAGTAGCTTCTTATCACTTCCACTACTTAAAGCCGAATTTATTAACCCCCTCCCAAAAGGCAGTAGTTAAGCGGTATTAGAGGATGCCTTGCTCTGCGAACAGTTTCCTTAAGCGGGCGATAATTTTACTTTTGCGGTTATGGATTGCTGTAGTTGATACGCCTTCTTCGTTGGCAATTTCAGTAAGCTGGCGGCCACTGCCAAAAAGGTCATAAATAAGGTCGATTTGCTGGGGAGTGAGTTTCTCCATCAGCGTCAGCAACTGTTCAACGAGTGGATTAAACTGTACCCCGTAAAACGGACACCGCAAAGAGTGACATTTCATCCGACGGCCCGGGTATACGGACGGTAAAATAGTCACAAAACCCAGGATAGCGGACGTTTGCGGGCAACAGAAGTGAT
>JAQWCW010000022.1 GCA_028705775.1 Eubacteriales bacterium | reverse complement strand
GGCGATAACATCACGATGGAAATCACCCTGATTTCCAGCATCGCTATCGAAAAGGGACTCCGCTTCGCTATCCGTGAAGGCGGTCGTACCGTTGGCTCCGGCGTTGTTGCCGAAATCATCGAATAATGCTTCACGCGAAGGGAAAGAGGTTAATCCCTCTTTCCCTCGCGATGCTATCTTTCAAGCAGGAGGTGTCCTTCAATGGCTGCAACCGCACGGGACAGGATTACGCTTGCTTGCACGGAATGCAAGCAGCGCAATTACCTGAACAAGAAGAATAAGAAAAACAATCCTGAGCGCATAGAGCTCAATAAATACTGCCGTTTCTGCAAGAAGCATACGCTTCATCGCGAAACCAAGTAAGCCGTCTACCCATAATTCCTCCAACGAGCATAGCGCGTGGGCGCGCTTGCCCCACGGAGGTCAACCGTACTGCGGTATTGCCGCAGCGCGTGGAGAGGAAGTGAGTATCATGGCAGACGATAAGGTCGTCAAGGAAGTAAAGAACACTCCCGCAAAAGCAGCAAAGCCTTCTTTCCTGCAGCGCGTGGGCAGGTTCTTCCAAACGCTTCCGCAGCGCATCTCAAGACCTTTCATAAATATGTGGAGGGAGCTGCGCAAGGTCACATGGCCGTCTAAGCAGGACGCTGTTAACTATACTGTTATAGTTTTGGTGTTCATGGTCGGCATGGGGCTCATCATAGGTCTGCTGGATTTAGGCGCGACAGCGTTGGTACAGCTGATTCTGCCTAAAGCCTGACAGAGCATAGGAGCGTAACGTATGTCCGAAGAAGAAAAAGTCCCACAGTGGTATGTGGTTCATACCTATTCCGGGTATGAAAACAAGGTGCGCGCCAATCTCGAAAAGGCCGTTGAAAACAACGGTATGCAGGAGCTTATAACCGACATTCAGGTGCCGGTTGAGGAAGCAGTCGAGATTCGGAATGGCCGCCGTGTGGTCTCTCAGCATAAAACCTATCCGGGCTATGTGCTGGTAAAGATGATCATTACCAACGAGAGCTGGTATGTCGTGCGTAATACGCGCGGAGTAACCGGTTTCGTCGGCCCGGAGAGCAAGCCTGTTTCCCTGAGCGAAGCCGAGGTTGAGAATATGCTCCATCCGGCAACGCAGGGCGTATCCCTCGACCTTTCAGTCGGCGATACGGTTCGCATCCTTTCCGGCCCGCTCGAAAACTTTACGGGACGGATTGAGGAAGTGGACAGCGTTCACGAAAAGCTGCGCGTCCGTGTGGAGATGTTTGGCCGCGACACGCCTGTTGACGTGGAGTACAACCAAGTTATCCGCGAGGAACTCAAGTAATTCAAAATGCGCGGCTCATTATTTTCGAAGGAATCCGCAAACGCGGGTTTCAAACTGCTTTCGGCTTTGCCGCAAGCGGCGTGGGAGGAATGAAAATTCCGCTTTCACCACATTTTATGAGGAGGTGCCATTACAATGGCAAAGAAGATTACCGCTTTCATCAAGCTGCAGGTTCCCGCCGGCAAGGCTAATCCTGCGCCCCCTATCGGTCCTGCGCTCGGTCAGCACGGAGTTAATATCCCCGGCTTCTGCAAGGAGTTCAATGAACGCACTGCGAAGCAGGCGGGATACATCATCCCTGTTGTAATAACCGTTTACAGCGACAGAACCTTCACCTTCATCACCAAGACGCCCCCTGTGCCTGTTCTTATCAAGAAGGCGTGCAACATCGAGAGCGCAAGCGCTAAGCCGAACTCTCAGAAGGTTGCTAAGCTCACCCAGGCGCAGCTGCGTGAAATCGCTACCACCAAGATGCCTGACCTGAATGCCGCGACGATTGAAGCCGCGATGAGCATGGTCAAGGGTACCGCCCGCAGCATGGGCGTAACCGTGGAAGACTGACGCAGCGATACTGAAAAATGTGGGAGGACATAGTGCCGTTAGCACCACAAGGAGGAATATTAGATGAAGCATGGTAAGAAATATGTAGACAGCGCGAAGGTTATTGACTCCGCGAAGTTCTATGACCCCGAAGAGGCTGTTGCCGCCGTTAAGGATTCCAGCAAAGCCAAGTTTGATGAGACTATCGAAATCTCCTGCCGCTTGGGCGTAGACCCCCGTCATGCTGACCAGCAGGTTCGCGGCGCGGTTGTTCTGCCTAACGGAACCGGCAAGAAGATTCGCGTTCTCGTGTTCGCCAAGGGTGATAAGGTTAAGGAAGCTGAGGCTGCCGGAGCTGATTACGTTGGCGCTGAGGACATGGTGCAGAAGATTCAGAGCGAAAACTGGTTCGACTTCGATGTTTGCGTTGCAACCCCTGACATGATGGGCGTTGTCGGTCGTTTGGGCCGCGTCCTCGGTCCTAAGGGCTTGATGCCTAACCCGAAGAGCGGAACTGTTACGATGGATGTAACCAAGGCTATCCACGAGATTAAAGCCGGTAAGGTTGAGTATCGTCTGGATAAAACCGCTATCATCCATTGCCCGATTGGTAAAGCTTCCTTTACCGCCGAGCAGCTCTCCGAAAACTTCCGCGCTCTTATGGAAGCCATCATCAAGGCAAAGCCGGCTTCTGCGAAGGGCATTTACATCCGCTCGCTCTTCCTGAGCAGCACGATGGGCCCCTCCGTGAAGGTCAACGCGCTGAAGTTCTGATTTAATTAAGCAAGCGCTGTCGCAGAAATGCGGCAGCGCTTTTTATATATCCAGCGCTATAAATTGAGAAGTTCATGCTTTGAGAAACGCAGTCGTGCGACGATTGAAACGGCAAAGGCATATAATGGCAGTGTATATCCTCGCATTGAAAGCATAATAATGAATGAGAAGGTTTATCAATGGAGCTTTTCTATGCTATCAACATGAACAATATGAAGAAAACTAGATAAGCGAAAGCTGCTCAAATCGCGTTCCCTGAGCGCGGACAGCCTCGCGAACAGCCCTTAGGCTGTACAGCAAGCCGTATTGTCTGCAAAGCTCTCTGTGCTTTTCCAGATAGTTTTCGGCGCCGCTTACCGGTACTTGATATGCCGAGCCATACTCTTTGGCATATTGCAGGGGAAGCGATGGGCTGATTTCTCTGAGCGCGTTGTAGTAATATTCCCGATTGCCGTCGCGAAGCGTCATTCCGGCATATGATATAACGAATCTGCCACCGTTTTCAGCGGTTTTTTCGATTACTGATTTCAGCGTGTCAATAGAATCGGTAATATAGGGCAGGGTAGGGGTCATCATCGTTCCCGTGAATATACCGAGCGCGGACAGCTCTCGCATTGCGCTGAGGCGAGCCGACGGGCGAGGCGCGCCCATCTCAATTCTTGCCGCAAGCGAGTCGTCGGCGGTAGTCAAGGTGAACGCGGCATAGCTCGGACAAACGTCAGCAATAGACGACAGAAGCTCTTTGTCGCGCAAAATCAAATCGGATTTTGTAAGGATGCCAAAGCCGAAACCGTATCTTTTCATCAATTCAAGAGAGGCTGCGGTCAGCTTTGCCTCCGGCTCAAGCGAGTTATAAGGGTCGCAGGCAGAGCCTGACCTTATAATGCCTTTCTTGCGCTTCTTGCGCATTTCATCATCAAGGATGCTTATGGCGTTTTCCTTCGCATATATGTTATCAAAATCGGGATTCTGATAGCAGAACGCTTCTGCTGTCGCAGTATATGCAGCCGAACGTACAGCCACGATAGAGATTCATGCCAAAATCGCCCGGCAGATAATCATCGTCGGGCGAAATGGAAGACAGTATATGCTTAGCTGAAATCAATCTCATTTTTCGGTGTCGCCATGCTTCTTTATCTGCTCGTTCAAAAGATTGATATCGCCGCAGCCCATTGTGAGAACCAAATCTCCGGATTGCCAATGCTTCCTCAGATAACGCTCAGTATCGTCAAAGGAAGGCGTGCGTATTGCCTTGTGACCGTGCGAAAGCATTCCGTCAACAAGCATATCGGAGTTGATATCGCCGGGGTCAGTTTCGCGCGCGGCGCAGATATCGGTAACGAGCGTTATATCGGCGTCCTCGGTGCAGTCAAGATAGTCGTTGAAAAGCGCCTTGACGCGGCTGAAAGTGTGCGGCTGCATTACAGCCCAAAGCGTATTATGCTTTTGCTTCTTTGCTACGGAGATTGCAGCGCGCATTTCCGTCGGATTGTGACCGTAATCATGGAATACGCGAACACCGTCTGTTATGCTTGTTAGCTCAAAGCGGCGTTTCATGCCAGTAAAGGAGCTGAGCGAAACTGCGGCGCTCTGCATATCCGCGCCCATCTGATGCATAACCGCAAGCGCTGCCATTGAATTCAGAACATGAAAATTTCCGGCGACGCGGAGCAGAACCCTGCAAAGAGTTTCGCCGCGATAGGTAAGGTCGTATGAACCGTGACCCTCGTCGTCATAGGTGAGATTTGCCGGTCTGTAATCGCATTTGGGATTTAGTCCGAATGTAACGCGCTTGACATTGAGCTTTGAAAACAGCTCGCAAATTCGAGCGTCATCGCCGTTGCCAATCGCAAGCCCCTTAGGAGGGAGCAGGGACAGGAATTCACCGAACACGGACTGGATTTCATCTATATCCTTGAAACAGTCGAGATGGTCGGCGTCGATATTGAGCATTACGATAATGCTCGGGCGCATTTGCAGAAAGCTTCTGTGGAATTCACAGGCTTCGGCGACAAAGGTCTCGGAGCGCCCTACGCGGGTGCTTCCGTTAATGGAGGGCAGACTTCCGCCAATGTGGATGGACGGGTCAAAGCCGGTTTCCATCAGCATTTGCGAAATCATACCGGTTGTTGAGGTCTTGCCGTGAGCGCCGCAAACGCCGATTGCGTTTTTATGCCCTTCCATCAGCTGTCCCAGAAGGACGGCTCTTTCCATTGTCGGTATATGAAGCCGTTCCGCCTCGTCAAGCTCGGTACGGTCGGATGTCAGGATTGCGGCGGTGTATACGACAAGCTGAGCGCCGACAACATTCTCCGGCTTATGCCCAATCGTAATTTTCATTCCCATATCGCGCAGCTTGCCGATAAGGTAGCCGTCGGTTCTGTCCGAGCCGCTTACAATGTAGCCTTTATCATGGAGCATTTCGGCAAGCCCCGACATACTTGAGCCGCCTATGCCGACCATATGAATGTGTTTTCCTTCAATATCGCGGATATGTGGAACGCTCATTGCGCCACCTACTTTTCATAAGATTGCGGCAAAGCGCCGCGCGGCTGAGCGCCGCTTTTCCTATTATACGTCAGCATGATTGCAATAATCAACCGAAAATGCGCACAGCTAAATACAAAGGCTTTCGTTTTACTGCGTATTCATTGCGTTTCTCAAAGTCGACATCGCCGCAGTAAGCGCCGAAACATTATCGGGAGAATTCGAGATTACCGAGTTGAGGTTGCGCAGAGCGCTTGAGATTACCATATAGGTATCAGCCTGCGATGTAAGAGTGAGCAGATACTGCTCCGCCTGATACGCAAGCGTTCTCGCTTCGGTAAGAACCTGCTCCGCCGCAGAGGTCGAATTATGCGAGTTATGCACGTTGCAGATTCGGCTCTGTATAAGCGCGTTGTTCTTGATGCTGTCCGTTGTTAGGCGCAGAGACGCGTATTCGCCCAAGTATTTTTCAAGCACGCTGTCATACTTGCTGCCGATTAGCTTGTACAGAGGATGCCCCGGCGGGATTATGACAACGCCGACGTTATGGATATCCGAAGTTGGGCAGTACTCGTTGGCAAGCATACCCGAGGAGGTGCATACGGAGAGCATCTGGTGCATCTGACACTTCGATGTGGGCTGAGTGCCTGCTGACCAGTAACCTGTTGAAGTGCCGTATCCAAGAGCGTCGTTCTTGCAGGCGTCCGTCGCTACCTGTCCGCTTACGTTGCAGGTTGTAACCCTCACAAGCCCGAGCGAATCAGGGGATGTGCCGAGAATATCCTGATTGCCCAAGCCCTTGGCAGTATGTATCTTGCTCATATAGCTTTGCCAAAGCTTTGCGGCATAGCCGCCGCCCGTGGTTTTCGATGAAAGGGACTTGTAATTATCATGCCCAATCCACAGCGCAGAGGAGTACCAGCCGGTCATACCGGAGAAGAAAACGCCCTTTTCGTCGCTGTTCGTTCCCGTTTTTCCGGCAACGGTTTGACCCTTAATTTTTGCGCCCGTGCCTGTTCCGGAGGATACTACATCCTTCATCATGTCAATCGTCATATAGGCGGTTGAATCGCTGAAAACCCTGCGGTTTTCTTGGTTTTGCTTTGAATCGTATATGACCTTGCCGGTCGAATCGGTAATCCGGCTGAACGACATTGGCTCAAGATACACTCCGCTGTTGCCGAGCGTTCCGTAGGCGACTGCCATTTCAAGCGGAGAAATGCCGCTTGAGCCGAGCGCGAGTCCGAACGGGGTTTCATTTATATGCTTGTCGCTTACGCCGAGCTGACGGAGGAAATCGGCGCTTCTCTCCGTCCCCACAAAGTTCATCAGCGCGTAGGCGGCGGCGGTATTGTGGGATTTCGTTAGCGCTCTGCGCATCGTTTCGGGGCCCGAATAGCTTGCTCCGCCATAATTCTTCGGCCACGAATCCTTGCCGTCGCTGCCCGTCCATCCGGCTATCGGAAGGGGCATATTGAAAACTATGCTCTGCGGGGATGCTCCAAGCTCGACAGCGGGCGCGTATACGGAAATCGGCTTAATTGACGAGCCGACAGGCATATTCATATCAACGGCGCGGTTGAGCGTTTTTCTCTGCGTCGGCTGAGTGCGTCCGCCGACTATTGCCTTCAGCTCGCCCGTCCTGTAATCGTATACTACGGCTGCCGCCTGCGGCTGAATAATTTCAGTATATGTTCCGTCCGCGTTGCGCGCCCTGTAAACCTTGTCGGACGGGTCGCGCATTATCGGATAGTTAGACCAATTCTGGAGCGTGTCCTCGACGATTTTCTGGATTTCGGTATCTATGCAGAGCGTTACGGAGTAGCCGCCCGTGCGCAGCTCGTTCTCCATCTTTGCGCGGTTTTTCGCGTTGTCCTCAAGGCTGTTGATTTCAAGCAGCTTGCTTACAACGTCGGTTATCGCGTACTCAACATAGTAAACATACGGATAAAGATGGTCGGTATAGCCGGAGCTTTGGAGTACGCTTGCGCTTTCGGTATTAAGTGCGCTTTGGAACTGCTCGTAGGTTATGAACTGATTTTCATACATACACCGGAGGACATAGTCGGTTCTGTCGTTGGTGAGCTTTTTATAATCGGTGGTTTCGCTTGTGCGCAGGTAGAAATTCCTGCGGGGATTATAGTAGTAGGGATTGGTTGTTACGCCCGCGAGCATAGCGCATTCGCGCAGGGTAAGCTCGCTCAGCTCCTTGCCGAAAAAGCCCATTGCGGCGGTTTTGACTCCGTAATAGTTTTCTCCGAGGTAAATGGTATTAAGGTAGCTTTCTAGAATTTGCTCTTTTGAATACTTGGATTCCAGCTGCATTGCAAGATACGCTTCCTGTATCTTGCGCTTATAGCTTTGCTCGGAGGAGAGCATGGTGTTCTTAATAAGCTGGCATGTGATTGTTGAACCGCCCTGATTCGTTCCGGAAACGATATTTGATACAAACGCGCCGACAATTCGCTTCAGGTCGACGCCGTTATGTGTATAAAAGCGCGCGTCCTCAACGGCGACAAACGCGTTTTGCAGGTTTGCGGGCATTTCGGCAACGGAAACCATAATGCGGTTCTGCGTTCCCTTGTAGTCCGTTATAAGATTTCCGTTTGCGTCATAAATAAAGGATGTCTGCTCCTGGTCGGAAAGCTCGGCAAGGTCCAAATCTGGAGCGGTTTCAACATACGCTTTAGCAATGCCGATAACAGCGCCCGCTCCGGCAAGACCGAAAAGCAGGACCACGGCGCAAAGCAGCCTGAAAGCGCCCACAATAGCCGACCAGACAAAGCTGGGCTTCTTGTTGCGGGGTTTGAATATCGTATGACGGCGCTGCTTCTTCGTTTCTTCCTCCGGAATATACAGCTCGCCGCTGACCGGGTCAATAAATGGCTCCAAGACTTTCACACTCCAATCCGTGCCATTATATCACCCACGGCAGCGGGTTGACAATGTCATTTCGGGTACACGGAATAAACGGAGGAGAGATGAAAATGAATGCATGGAATAAAAAGGCGGGCAAGGATAAGCGCTCGTTTCTCAGGGTAATAGCCGTTATTCTGCTTATAATCGCCGCTGTCGTAATTTTGCTGGAAAATAATCTTCGGGGGGTTATACTCCGCCTTGCGTCCGCAAAAGCAAGCGCGTACGCGATATCGGCGGTTAATAAAGCAACGGACGAGATTATGAGCGGTATCGACCCGTCGATTAAGCTTATCAGCGTTCGGACTGATGATAACGGGGAAATCGCAATGCTTGAATCGAACACGGTTCTGATGAACTCGCTTGCCGTCAGAATTGCTACACGCACAAGCGAAATAATGCACGAAAACGACGCCGACGTTATCTATATACCGCTCGGCGCAATAACCGGAATTGATTTCTTGGCAGGCATGGGACCCAGAATACCCGTGAGCATCCTGCCTGTCGGAACTGTTACGACCTCGTTTGCAAGCGAATTTGAAACCGCCGGAATTAACCAGACAAGGCATAAAATCATCCTCATGTCAAACTGCAAGGTGCATCTTGTTGTGCCGACAGGAGCAAAAACCGTATCTGTCGTACATGAACTGATAGTAAGCGAAAATATAGTCGTAGGTCGCGTTCCGGATTCGTTTACAGATGTCAATAACGAGGAGGATATGCTCAACTTGCTGCCGTAAAAGCCGAAGTGCAAGAATATCGACGTCATGCGCGTTTATACTGTGTCCATGCTGTAAGCAAAAGACACAAAATGCGTGCGTATTTACACGCTTTCGCTTGACACTACGCTCACATTAGCTTACAATAACATAGGAATAATGCGGAGAGCGGTGTCTTCCCGCATACGTATTCACCGCTTTGACAATACTCAATTAAGGCGTTAAAGCGAAAAAAACGTCCAAGTGTATATCAGCAAGAAAGCCGTCCTGCGATATACTTCAAGCATGAAGGGGGGAAGCGTTTCGGTGTTTTGCCGAAACCAAGCTACAATGAAACGTATTCTTTGGGCACTCTGCCTCACTCTGGCGATACTGTGCTTTTCCTGCACGGTCGCCTATGCCGCCGATAACCCAATTAAGGCAAGCATTCAGATAGAGCCCGCCTCCCTTTCAAAGCCCGGCGAGGTATCTGTTACCATCTCGCTGAGCAATACCACGTCCGAAGCTATCGCGGGCCCGATAACTCTTTATGACCCCGATAACAACCTTGTATCGGACTTTGGCGACGGCGGCTCCGTAAAGCTTGACGCCGGTGCGACCTATACGACGGCTGAGCCGCTTAAGTGGGCTGTAACTCAGCAGCAGCTTAATGACGGCAAAATTATTTATCATATCAAGTACGAGACTTATGACGCAACCTCCAAGCAGAACACTGTTCGCACGCAGTTTTTAAGAGCCGACGTGCAGTTTACGGGCGAGCTTGTGGGGCTTAATGTGGTTCGCTCGATTTCTCCCGCTAACTACATTGCAGTCAAGGACCAGGAAGTTGTTATAACCTACACGCTTGTGAATACCGGAACAACCGGTCTTAAGGATATTGTCGTTAAGGAAAACAGCTCGATTTCCTCTAAATCGCAGACGATTCAAACCCTTGCGGGTGGAGCGAGCGAGAACATCACGTTCACCATCAAGATGGGAACAAAAACGCTCACCAGTAATCCGACAATAACCTACAAGGCGTCTGGCAGCAATGCCAAGAAGAATTATGAAGGCAAAATTGAAAAGCAGACAATCGAAGCGGGCAAGGTAAACTTCTCAACCTCGCTGAAGCCCTCTGCAAACGGCGTCAACATGAACGAAACCGTAGACCTCGTTCTGAAATGCGTCAACAAGGGCAATATTGATTACACCGGTCTTACAGTTACCGACCCCAACTACGGCGATTTGTTCCTCAATTTCGATTCGCCTGCGGGTGAAACCGTTGAGTTGACGAAAACCATAACCGTGCTTGAGGATATGTCCTTTGCGCCGGTTCTCAAGGGCGTAAACGCGAGCGGAATTGCAATCAACAACGATTATGAAGCCTTTACTGTTTATGCGGTAGACCCTGCAAAGGCGCTTAATCTCGAGTTCTCCGCCACCGCGGAAAGCCCTGAGCTTTTCTCACTGCCGTATGACATGAAGTTTACCTTCAAAATTTCCAACCCCTCGCCTTCGGACGCTAAGGAGCTTATTATAACTTCCGTCGGCTCTGATGCGGAGGTTGCGGAGGTTGAGGCACTGCCTGCCGGTCAGACGATTGAAATCGAAAGAGCGCTTTCGGTTCAGCAGGCGGGCAGATATCAGTTCATGCTCTCCGCAAAAGACGCAGTGGGCGATACAAAGCAGTTTACCGGAGATGTTATGACGTTCACAATGGGAACGGTCACAAACGCGCCGACCGCTACTCCGGCAATTACTGTAGTTCCGCCTCGCCTTCAGACTATGCCCGCTAATATAGAAATGCCTGCGGCTCTTGTTACGACAGGCAGCGCGCTTCAGGTTGCGCTTGTAATAGGAATCGTGCTGCTGGTTATTTCCGGCGGTCTCCTTGCGGCGGCTCTTGTGATTCGCTTCCTTGCCAAGAAAAAGAGCGAAAGCGCGATGGATCACCTTGAGCGCGCGCAGAAGAGAAATTATATCGCCGAGCCTGAAGAAGCCGAAGAACAGCCCGATAAGGAAGCGGAGAAAAAGGAAACCGCCGTTATCGAGGATGACGAGATATTCTCAGGCGCTGCCGAAATTCCCGAGGACGCCGATATGAACGAGCTGCTCAAGCGCATAAAGGAAAAAACGCAGACAACGCCGCTTGCTTCCGATAAAACGCCCACGGATTCGGAAACTGCCGCCGCTGAAACCGCCGCTCCAGAAAAAGCGGAGGAATCGGAAGCAGCAGATGCAAAGCCCGTCGTAAAGAAGCGTTCATCCGAAAGAAAGCCGAGCTTCAGCAGAACCGAAAAAACAGAAGCCAAGAGCGAGGATAAGGCAGATACGGAAAGCGACGCTTCCCGCCGCCGCCGCCGCTCAGCGGACGAAAAGAACACGTCAATAGACGGTTGATAATTTTGCGGCTCGGAGTAAAATCCGAGCCGTCTTTCTTTACTATCGCAGTACCAAAAGAGAGCAAAGTCAAGGCTGCGCGCTCTTTCAATTCTGACCCGAAGCGACTCTTGAAGCAGCTGTTTCAGTTGACAAGAGGTAATGTTTTTCTTGTGTTTTCCTGAAATGCTTCATCAATTTATCTTGCATGGTAAATAGCAGTTGCGCTTTACGGCAAAATCCTGTATACTAATATTCAGTCGAAAGCCGTAATGCTTTTGGCGGCGCGCTTTCGCTATTGCAATTTCTTAGGCATTCGCTTTGCAAGTATCGGGCGAATCAAAAGAAACGAAAAGACGTGGTTTCAAAAAACCATCGGCAAGAAAGCGCTTGAACGCCGGAAACATAAGCCTTTCGGCGGGAAAATGGGGGGATATATATGGAGTGTAAAATCCACAACGATATCGGCACCATCTATATCACTGAGGATGTAATGCTCAAGGTCGCAGGCTACGCAGCTCTTGAATGCTACGGTATTGTTGCGATGTCTTCCAAGAGGGCAAAGGATGGTCTCGTGGAATGGCTTGGCAGGGAGAATCTTACCAAGGGTGTGCAGATTCGCATGGTCGAGGATAAAATAGACGTTGATTTGTTTATAATCGTCGAGTATGGAATTTCTGTCGCCGCAGTATGCAAAACTATTGTCGAAACCGTAAAGTATAAGCTTGAGAGCATGACGGGCGTTCCCGTCCACAAAGTGAATATCTCGGTTGAAGGCATTCGAATCTGATTTTTGCTGCCTTGCTCAAGGCGAAACAGAAAGCCGGTTCGTGTGTCTTTTATTCGGCTTTCATTAACAGATGGAGGCGACGCTTTTGCCCGCTATACAGAAAATTGATGGGCTGCTTCTGAGGGAAATGATACTAGCAGGAGCCGCTATACTGGAGAAAAACCGTGAATCGGTAGATGCTCTCAATGTTTTCCCCGTTCCGGACGGCGATACGGGAACGAACATGAGCATGACTATGAGCTCCGCCGTTAAGGAGCTGAACGCCAAAGAATATAACTCCGCATCCCAAGCCGCCGAGGCGGTAGCCAAGGGCGCTCTTCGCGGCGCAAGAGGCAACAGCGGCGTTATTACAAGCCAGCTTTACAGAGGTTTCGCGCGCGCTCTTGAGGGCGTTGACGAGATAACCCCTGTTCAGTTTGCCGCGGCGCTCAAGGCAGGCTCTGAAACTGCATATAAAGCGGTTATGAAGCCGAAGGAAGGCACGATTCTGACCGTTGCGCGCGTAATTGCCGAGGAAGCAATTAAGCAGGCGGCTAAAGCGCCTGACGATTATATCGCCCTTTTTGACTGCATTCTGACTACCGGCGAAAGCATTCTGCGCCGCACTACCGATATGCTCCCTGCGCTTAAGCAGGCAGGCGTTGTCGATTCCGGCGGACGCGGACTTCTCCTTATTTATTCGGGCTATTCCGCTGCAATTCGCGGCGAGAATGTCGATACCCTGAACGTCGGAACAGCGGATTACGCTGCCGCAGTTTTTGAGGACGACCATGACGCTATTGACAACATAACGTTTATGTACTGCACCGAGTTCCTTATCCAGAATCTGCGCAAGGATGCGCGCGAGGAGGATATCGACAGCTTCCGCCGCAGGCTTAACCGCATTGGCGACTGCGTACTTGTTGTCGGCGATTTGGGGCTTGTCAAGGTTCATGTGCATACCAACGAGCCGGGCAAGGCGCTGCAATACGCCTGCGCTCTCGGCGAGCTTGTAAATCTTAAAATTGAAAACATGGTGCAGCAGCGCCGCGACCGCTCAACCGCTAGCAATCAGCCTGTGCAGATGAAGGAATACGGAATGGTTTCCGTTGCGCAGGGCGAGGGCTTTGTGAGCATATTCAAGGATTTGACCGTTGATAAGGTTGTTGACGGCGGTCAGAGCATGAACCCTTCGATTGACGATATCGAAAAGGCGATTGAGGCGATTAATGCCGAATGCATTTTCGTGTTCCCGAACAACGGAAACGTGATTCTTGCTGCTCAGCAGGCCGCTGAAATGAGCGAGAAGAACGTTGTTGTCATTCCTACCAAGAACGTTGCTATGGGCATTGCCGCCGCTATTGCGTTTTCGCCCGACCAGAGCGCCGCTGATAACGAAAAGCATATGAACGACGCCGCGCAGCGCGTGAAAACCGGAATGATAACCTATGCTATCCGCGACAGCGAGTTTGAAGGGCTTTCCATCAAGGAAGGCGATATAATCGGTCTGTACAACGGTAAAATCAGCGTTGCCGGCGATAATGTTCACGATGTCGCAATGAAGCTTATGAAGGAGCTTGTCACCGAAGACGACGAGCTGATTACAGTGTATTACGGCAAGGATACCGCTGAAACCGACGCTTCCGCCCTTACTGATGAGATTATGGGCATTTACGGCGACTGCGATGTTGAAATGCATATGGGCGGAATGCCGCTTTATTATTACCTGCTTTCAGTAGAGTAATATGCTGCTTTCCGAGCAAAAAGGAATAGGAACTTCAAGAATTGCGGCACTGCGCCTCGCCGGTATTGAGGACGCAGTGTCGCTTTTGATGTACCTTCCACAGAGCTATCGTGATTTGAGCAGGATTACGCCGATTTCGGATTTGAGCGTCGGAATGCCCGCTGTTATCAGAGCAAGGATTCTGCGCCCGCCGACCTGCACCTATATCCGCGGGATGAGCATTGTAAGAGCCGCAATTCAGGATGAAAGCGGCAAGCTTTCCGTAACGTATTTCAATCAGCCGTGGATGCAAAAGCAGCTCCACGAGGGCGATGTAGTTACTCTTTCCAGCAGGCTTTTAATCAAGAACAAGCAGAAGCAGTTTGTAAACCCGACGCTTGAAAAAGAAAACGGAATCAGACCTGTATATAAAGCAATTAAGGGCTTCCCAACAAAGCTTTTAAGGGAGCTTATAAGCAGACTCATCCTTGAGGAAGGTTTCCTGATTGTCGAGCCTCTTCCCGAAAGCATTCTGAGCGAGTATTCTCTTATGCCAATTAACGACGCAATAAGGGAAGCGCATATTCCGCAAAGCGAAATAACGCTTAAAGAGGCACGCAGGAGGCTTTCATTTGAGAACCTGCTGATGTACCAGTGCGCCATTCTTGGCGTCAAGAAGCGCCGCGGAAACGGCTTTCTGATTGATTCTGGCAGCGATACCTCGAAAAGCTTCTGGAGCAGAATGCCTTACAAGCCGACAAACGCGCAGATACGGGTTACAAATGAAATCTATGCGGATTTATCCTCACAGACGGCTATGGCAAGGCTTGTGCAGGGCGACGTCGGCTGCGGAAAAACCGCTATTGCTTTTGCGGCAATATATGCCGCATTCAAATCCGGCTATCAGTCTGCGCTGATGGCTCCGACAGAAATTCTGGCAAGGCAGCACTATGAGAGCGCCAAAAAGCTCCTTGAGCCGTTTGGGATAAGCTGCGGGCTTTTTATCGGCGGAATGAAGGCAAAAGAGCGCAGGGACGCATTGGAAAGCATTAAAAGCGGCGAGTGGCAGCTCGTAATCGGAACTCATGCGCTTATTAGCAAGGGAGTAGAGTATCATAATCTCGGGCTTGCAATAACCGATGAGCAGCACAGGTTCGGGGTAAATCAAAGGCAGACGCTTGCGGATAAGGGGAAGAATCCTCATGTGCTTGTGCTTTCGGCTACGCCGATTCCGCGCTCGCTCGCGCTTATACTTTACGGCGACCTTGACGTATCAATAGTTGACGAGCTGCCGCCGGGAAGAACGGCTGTAAGAACACGCATAGTTTCAAAGGAAAAGCGCGATTTGCTTTTCGGCTTTGTCCGCGACGAGGTCAGGAAAGGCAGGCAGGCGTATATTGTCTGCCCTCTTGTCGAGGAGGATGACGAGGCAGAGGACGTAAAGAGCGCAAAGGCTGTGCTTGACGAGCTTGTAAACGGTCAGCTTTCTGGCTTGCGGCTCGGGCTTACATACGGCAGCCAAAGAAGCGGTGAAAAGGCGGAGGTTATCGGCAGCTTTGCAAGCGGCGAGCTTGACGTGCTTGTAGCGACGACTGTTATTGAAGTCGGCGTTAACGTGCCGAACGCGACGATTATGGTTATCGAGAACGCGGAGCGCTATGGACTCAGTCAGCTGCATCAGCTTCGCGGGCGCGTCGGCAGGGGAAGCGAGCAGAGCTGGTGCTTCCTTGAAGGGGAGAAAAACGAACGCCTAGATATGATGACAAAAACGAACGACGGTTTTGAAATCGCGCAGAAAGACCTTGAACTTCGCGGTCCGGGAGACCTTTTCGGAACGGCGCAGCATGGAGCAATGGAGCTGTTCGGAGACGCGGCAGGAGCGGATATCCGCCTTATACAGGAAACGCAGGCGCTCGCAAAGCGCCTCAGAAGCGAGCTTGACACATCTGATGAAGCAAGGGCTTTGTTTGCCGCTGCAAATGATTTCGTTGATAAAAAGGGTCTGAAAGCCTCCCTGAGCTGACGGAGCAACAGCTATATGCTGACTTCAAAAGCATACTAAAATAAAAACAAGCCTGATTTCTCAGGCTTGTTATGGTGGCTACGGTAGGAGTCGAACCTACGACACTCCGGGTATGAACCGAATGCTCTAGCCAACTGAGCTACGTAGCCGAAATGGTTGCGGGGGTAGGACTCGAACCTACGACCTCCGGGTTATGAGCCCGACGAGCTACCAAACTGCTCTACCCCGCGATGTAAAGCCGCTTCACGCGACGAAAGTTAGTATAGCTTATCGGTGCTTCAAAGTCAATCCCTTTTTTGAAAAAAGTTGATAAATGAAAAAATATAAGTATACATGGGCGATGGACACAGGCTTTCAATTGGTGTATTCTATGAATGATTTGAGTCATAATCGGCGGTAACGCAATGAAGGGAAGCCGTATTTACTATGAAAGTGCTTGTGCATATCTGCTGCGCGCCATGCTCCGTAGCGTGTATTAAGGAGCTGAGAAGCGAGAATGTAGGCGAGCTTTGCGGGCTTTGGTACAATCCGAATATACATCCGTTTACGGAGTACAAGGCAAGAAGGCTCACGCTTGTCGACTATGCAAAATCAATTCAGCTTCCTCTGCTTACCGAGGGAGAGTACGGTCTCAGATATTTTATTAGTAATATCTATCCTGATTATGATAACAGGTGTGACTTTTGTTACAGCTCACGCCTTGAGTATACCGCCAAGCGCGCGAAGGAGCTGAATTTGGACGCGTTTACCACAACGCTCCTCATCAGCCCGTATCAGAAGCATGAGCTGATAAAGCAAACAGGCGAAAGAATTGCCCGCGAAACCGGTATAGAGTTCCTTTACAGAGATTTCAGACCTTTGTTTCGTCAGGGTCAGGACGAGGCGCGGGAGCTTTCGCTGTATATGCAAAAGTACTGCGGCTGCGTTTTCAGCGAGGAAGAACGCTATCGTAAAAAGAAAAAACCTATCGAAACGAAGCCGGAGGATGAGAAGAAATGAGCGGTTTGCCAAATACGTCTGTCAGCTTCTCAACCGCCGACAGCAAGCTTAAGAAGCTTTATAATTCGGCAGAGGAGAAATGCAGGGGCAATGTAAAGTCTTTTGACGGAACGAACGTGCTTGTCGAGGGCGGCGGGTATGAAAAGATTTGGCTCGAAACTCAGCCGATGGGCGGCGAAATGTATGCAAAAAGAAATCTGTCCGTCGGGCTTAATAATCAGCTGATGTTCATGCTTAATCAAAGGGAGGACGGCAGAATACCGGGGAGCATCGCTCTTGAAAACGGTAGGGTCGTTCCCCAGTTCAACAAGTTCCAAGGCTTTTGCCTTCCCGCTCCGGCTCTTGATATGTACTATCTTGCGGGAGAAAACCGCGAGTATCTGGAGCTTTTGAAGGGTTGCCTTGAAAAATTCGATTCTTATCTTTGGAAAGTGCGCGACAGCAACGGCGACGGTATACTTGAAAGCTGGTGCGTATACGATACGGGCGAGGATAACGCCGTAAGATACGGCGACGCGCCTAACGCATGGACGGAGGAAACCCCGCCCCGAAACAGCTCCGTCGTGCCGATGGCGTCAATGGATTTCATGAGCTATTCATATTCGGCGCGCAAAACGCTTGAGGAAATATATAAGATTACCGGCGACGAGAACTCTGCTCTTGGGTGGAGAAGAAAAGCCGAGGACGTATCGGGAGTTATCAGGAATAAGCTGTGGGACGGTGAGCGCGGCGCGTGCTTTGACATTGACAAAACCGGCAAAAAGATTGACGTTCTCAGCCATAACACGCTTCGCTGTATGTATTGGGGTTCGATATCTGAAGGCATGGCGGACAGATTTGTGCGCGAGCATTTGCTTAACCCAAATGAGTTCATGACAAATATGCCGATGCCGAGCGTTTCTGTTTCCGATAAGGCATTCCGGAATATAAACACGAACAACTGGAGCGGTCAGTGCGAGGGGCTTACCTATCAGCGCGCGATTCGCGCCCTAGAAAATTACGGCTGGCAGCGTTTGTATCCTTTGCTTGCCGGCAAGCTTTTCGAGGCGGCAGGCATGGAGGAAGTTTTCACTCAGCAGTTTGACCCGTTCACGATGCGCCCTTCGGTTGAAATAAACGCCGAAACAGGCAAGCCTAAGGACGCGTACGGGCCGACAATGCTTGCTGTTATGGAGTATATTTCCCGCCTTTACGGAGTGCATATTTCGCGCGGGACGGTTCATTTCGGCGCGCTTGGAGGCGCAGCCTGCCGCTATGAGCAGATATGGAACAACCGCTCATACGCCGTAGAAAGCGACGGCAAACGCGTAAAGATTCTTGTTGGCGGCAAGGAAACCGGCTGCTATGACTGCGGGCAGATTATTGTAACCAATCTTCGCGGCGAAAAAATCCGTGAAATAAACTTGTGATTCTTTCCGCAAAAGCGGATTATGATTCGGGAGGGGCTTTTAATGCGTTACGAGGGAAATACGGTCAAGGACTTGGTTGTTTGCTACATCGGCGGCGGCTCGCGCGGCTGGGCATGGGGCTTTCTTAAGGACATTGCGATGGACGAGCAGATTTCCGGAACGGTTCGCCTTTACGATATCGACAGGGCAGCGGCTGAGCGCAATAAGGTTATCGGGGACAAAATAATGGCTCATCCGGACGCAAAGTCGCACTGGCAGCTCACGGTTGCAGACAGCCTTAAGGAAGGGCTTGAGGGCGCGGACTTTGTCGTTGCTTCAATACTGCCCGGCACTTTCGAGGAAATGCGCTCGGACGTACACGCGCCCGAAAAGTACGGAATCTGGCAGCCTGTAGGCGATACGGCGGGCGCGGGCGGCTTTATGCGCGCCATGCGAACGATACCGATGTATGTGGAAATCGGAAACGCAATTAAAAACTACGCGCCGAACGCTTGGGTCATCAACTATACCAACCCGATGAGCCTGTGCGTCCGCACTCTGTATGAGGTATTTCCGGAAATCAAGGCGTTTGGATGCTGCCATGAGGTTTTCGGAACTCAGAAGCTGCTTGCCGCAATGCTTGAAACCGAATGCGGAATAAGCGGAGTTGAGCGTCAGGAAATACACACAACCGTTTCGGGAATAAACCATTTCACGTGGATTACCGAAGCGACCTACAAGGGAATGGATTTGTTCCCGCTTTACCGTGATTTCGTCGATAAGTATTACGAAAGCGGATATTCCAAGGGGCATGACGACAACTGGATGAACTCCGTTTTCGACTGCGCGCACAGGGTGAAATTCGATTTGTTCCGCCGCTACGGTTTGATTGCCGCCGCTGGCGACAGGCATCTTGCTGAATTCATGCCGCCGTGGTATCTGCATGACCCCAAAACGGTTGAAAGCTGGAAATTCTCGCTGACGACCGTTGATTGGCGCGTTAAGGATTTGGCAGAGAGGCTCAAGCGCAGCGACGACCTTGCTTCAGGCAAGGAGGAAATCAAGCTCGGAGGCTCCGGCGAGGAGGGGCATCTTCTTCTCAAGGCTGTTCTCGGGCTTGGCGATATGATTAGCAACGTAAACATTCCGAACCGCGGTCAGATTCCGAATCTGCCAATCGGCTCGGTTGTCGAAACGAACGCATACTTCGGCAAGAACTGCATTCGCCCAATTTATGCGGGAGAACTCAAGAGCGACGTGCAGGCGATGGTGATGCGCCATATCTGCAATCATGAAAACACCCTGAAAACCGCTCTTGCCTGCGACAGAAAGCTTGGTTTTACAACCTTCATGAACGACCCGCAGCTCGGTGGAATAATGCCCGAGGACGGTCAGAAGCTGTTTGACGAAATGCTTTTGAATCAGCGCAAGTATCTTCCCGAAGGATGGTTTGAGTGATTGAAATGAAAACCGCAGAAATCAACATACGCGACCCGTTCGTACTGGTATACGAGGGCAACTATTATATGTACGGCACTCGCGGCGAAACCTGCTGGGGAGCTGCCGACGGCTTTGATGTTTACATAAGCGCCGATATGGAGAACTGGCAGAAGCAGGAATGCTTCCATAACGACGGAAGCTTCTGGGCTGACCAGAACTATTGGGCGCCTGAGGTTTATCAATACAAAGGCGCGTTCTATATGTTCGCCAGCTTCAAAAAAGACGGGGTAAACAGGGGAACAAACGTCCTCCGTGCAGAAAGCCCTGTCGGCCCGTTCGTGCCGTGGAGCAGCGGAAACGTTACTCCAAATGGTTGGGAATGCCTTGACGGAACGCTGTATGTATCGCCACATGGGAAGCCGTACATGGTGTTCTGCCACGAATGGACGCAGGTCGGAGACGGCGAAATATGCAGAATTCCACTAAAAGACGACCTTTCCGGCGCAGACGGCGAGGCAAAGCTGCTGTTCCATGCATCCGAGGCGCAGCCGTGGATTAAGACTGTTCATCATAAGCGCTCCGGAATTGACGGTTATGTGACCGACGGGCCGTTCTGCTATCGCGCCTCTGACGGTACGCTTTTCCTGCTTTGGTCGAGCTTTTCAGCAGGCGGTTATGCGCTTGCCTGCGCAAAATCCTCAAGCGGTGATATTACCGGCGATTTTACGCAGAAAGAAACGCCTGTATTTGAAAAGGACGGAGGGCACGGAATGCTTTTCAGAACGCTTGACGGTCAGCTTATGCTGACGCTGCACTCGCCGAATGAGAAGCTGCTTGAGCGCCCGAAGTTTATTCAGATTGAGGAGTCAGCCCTGTACTGAGCGCTTTTCCGGAGCCGATGCTTTGCTTGAAAGTCAAAGCCTTGACTCCGGATTTTTTCTGTAATTCCCGTCTTGAACGGCAAGAAGTCCGCGTTTGACAATAATGCTCGTTTGCTGTAAAATATCTTAAAAGATAAACAATTTAGGAGGCTGAAAGATATGTCCGATAAAACGCTGCTCATTATGGCGGCAGGGCTTGGCTCACGTTTCGGCGGCGATAAGCAGATTGCTTCGCTCGGTCCGGACGGTGAAATACTTATGGATTATTCGATTCACGACGCGGTTGCCGCAGGCTTTAACAAGGTTGTTTTCGTTATCAAGCCCGATATGAAGGAAAAATTCCACGAGGTTATCGGCGACAGGATTTCCAAGAAAGTCAAAGTGGATTATGCATTCCAGAGCTTTGACAACCTCCCCGGCGGCTTCATGGCGCAGGAAGGCAGGGTAAAGCCCTACGGAACCGTTCATGCGGTTCTCAGCGCGAAGGATGTCGTCAAGGAGCCGTTCGCGGTTATCAACGCCGACGATTTTTACGGAGCGGACGCGTTCAGGACGATTGCCGCAAAGCTTGACGCAATGCGCGATAATGAAAAAATGCAGGCTTGCATGGTTGCCTATTATCTCAAGAACACCGTATCGGAAAACGGGGCAGTAACCCGCGGCGTATGCTCCGTAAATAAGGACGGCAAGCTTGAAAAGGTTACCGAAACCTATAAAATTGTTACCTTTCCGGACGGAACGATCCGCGATATCGAAAAGAATTCCGACGGCGATATGCTCGACTTGCACGACCTTGTTTCAATGAATTTCTGGGGCTTCCTGCCCTCCGTATTCGCGGCGTTTGAGGAATACATGATTGAGTTTATGAAGGCGCTCAAGCCTGAGGAAATCAAGAAAGAATGCCTCCTTCCCAGCTTTGTTGACGAAATGATGCACAAGGGCAAGATGGACGTAACAGTTCTCAGCAGCGCTGACAGTTGGATTGGCGTAACCTATCCCGACGATAAGTTTATCGTAATGAACGCCCTGAAGAAAATGCATGACGATGGCATTTATCCCAACCTGATTGACTGACGTAAGGCTAAAACAAAAGTCCGAGGCTTTGACGCTTCGGGCTTTTATTTTGCCCTCGGAAACGCTCCAATCTAAAGTTTGTCTGCGCTTTTGAAGGTTTTTTCCTAAAAACGTAGTATATACGGATATATGAAGGTTTGATAACCTAAACCCAAAAGGAGGCGTCGGCTTGACTATTCGTGAGAAATGGGAGCAGGAAGAGCAGAAGCGCCTTTCGCCGTACGCAATCAAGAGCGTCGACTCAAAGGGGCGTGAGAAACCGCAGGAGGATTGCGAAATTCGCACCGCCTTTCAGCGCGACCGCGACAGGATTATCCATTGCAAATCCTTTCGCAGGCTGAAGCACAAGACTCAGGTTTTTCTCTCTCCCGAAGGCGACCATTATCGCACGCGCCTTACCCACACGCTTGAGGTAAGTCAGGTAGCAAGGACGATAGCAAGAGGGCTTTTCCTTAACGAGGATTTAGCCGAGGCGATTGCGCTCGGGCATGACCTTGGGCATACTCCTTTCGGGCATACGGGCGAGCGCGCGCTGAACAGACTAATGCCCGACGGCTTCCGGCATAACGAGCAGTCGCTTCGCGTAGTCGAAAAGCTTGAAAACGGAACAGGGCTTAACCTTACGTGGGAAGTGCGAAACGGGATTCTGACGCATTGCGGGGACGAGCTTCCGCAGACCTTGGAGGGAATGTGTGTCAGATATGCGGACAGGATTGCATATATCAACCATGATATCGACGACGCAATCAGGGCTGGAGTAATCGCGGAGCATATGCTGCCCGCCTCGTGCCTTGAAACACTGGGCAAAACGCACAGCGCCAGAATCAACACGATGATAAAGGATATTATCTATAACTCAATGGACAGGGATTACGTCAGAATGACTTCGCAAATTCAGGAAAGCACGGACGCGCTGAGGGATTTCATGTTCAAAGAGGTTTATCACAACGCGTGGAAGGAGCGCGAAGAAGCCAAATGCGAAAAGGCGGTTGAAACAATGTTCGAGCGTTATTGCGAGCATCCGACCGAGATGCCGATTGAATACGTTCAGCTTGTTTATACCGACGGACTTGAGCGCGCCGTGTGCGATTATATCGCCTGCATGACCGACAGGTACGCAATGAAGACCTACCGCGACCTTGTAATGCCCGCCGCGTTTACCTCAATACCGTAACGTGAGTTTTCGATATAAGAAAACATGGCGAAAAGACAGTCTGATTTTGCAGGAATTGCGCGTACTTTGGCGAAAGAATAGGACGGGTGAAAGCGATGGCTATGCGGTTTCCTTCCCAGTTTCTTGATGAGCTGCGCAGCCGCGCCGACATCGTGCAGATTGTATCGCACTATGTACCGCTCAAACAGAACGGGCGCAGATATTGGGGTCTGTGCCCGTTTCATAACGAGAAGACTCCTTCCTTTTCGGTGGATGGCGAGAAGCAGATGTATTATTGCTTCGGCTGTAAGGCGGGCGGAACCGTCATCCAGTTTGTAATGGAAATGGAAAGACTGGAGTTTTACGAGGCGGTAAGATATCTTGCGGATATGGTGCATATGCAGCTTCCGCAGATGGAAGAAGATGTCCATTACGAGGAGCGGCGGAGGGAAAAGGAAACGCTGCTTGAAATAAACCGTGAAGCGGCTGCGTTTTATCACAGTCAGCTATGGCTTAAAGAGGGCGAGGAATATCTTCGCTACTTTTACGCCCGCGGCTTATCGGACAAGACTATCAGGCGGTTCGGCTTAGGCGCTTGTCCTCCCAAGTGGGACGGGCTTACCCAGTACTTGCTCGATAAGGGCTATTCGTTGGATAACTGCCAGAAAGCCGGAGTTACCGTTTACAAAAACGGAAAAAGCTACGATATGTTTCGCTCAAGGGCTATGTTTCCGATAATCGACCAGCATTCGCAGGTAATCGCTTTCGGCGGAAGAATCATGACCGACGGTCAGCCCAAATACCTCAATACCGGCGATACCCCCGTATTCAATAAGCGCATGGGCGTTTACGCCGCCAATCTGCTCAAGAAGGCGCGCGGAATCAAGCGGGTTATTCTCGTTGAAGGGTATATGGACGTCATATCTCTTTCGCAGGCGGGGATTGAGGGCGTGGCTGCAACGCTAGGCACGGCGCTTACTCCCGAGCAGGCTCGGCTGCTTAAACGCTTTGCGCCGGAAATCTGGGTTTCCTACGACGGCGACAATGCGGGGCAGCACGCAATAATGCGGGCGCTGGAAATATTCGAGGCGGAAAGCATTCCGTGCAAGGTGCTGTTCTTTCCGGATGGGCGCGACCCCGACGAATACGTTCGCGAATTCGGGCTTGAGGGTGTGGAAAAGCTAAAGCCGCTGGACGCGACAACATACAGGCTCATGCGCGAAAAGAGCAAGTACGATTTATCGCAGCCGTCCGAAAGAGTCAAGTTTGCCGTTGAGTCGGCAAGGATTCTCAGCAAGGTAAAGGAACCGGTTGAGCTTGAGGAGCATCTGCGCTGGCTTGAAACGCAGACGAGCTTCCCTCGCGACGTATTGATGGAGCAGATTAAGGCAAGCGGTGTTGAGCTTAACGCAAAACCCGCGATAGCTCCGCGGAAGTCAGCGGCAAGCTATACCGGCGAAAACGCTAAAAGCGACGGTCAGAAAGCAGAGGAAGATTTGCTTTTGCTGCTTTCCGGAAATTTTGATTTCGGTCAGGCGGTCGACGTCGAGGATTTTACCGATGAAACGCTCAAGGGCTATGCCATAAAGCTTTCACAGGGCAAAAGCGCGACGGAGATACTTGAAGAAGAGGATGACGAGCAGTCGAGAGTCAGGCTTTCGGCTATCCTGTCGGGCGAAACGCCGGCTGACAGGGAACAGGCGATTAAGATGGCGGCGGACTGTCTTACTGTTATAAGGCGTCAGAAACTGAGCGACGAGCTGGCAGAGCTGAAAGCGAGAATGCAGAAGCTTGACGGCGATGAACGGATGGAAGCGCTCAGACAGGCGCAGACGTTAGTCTTGAGGATACAGAGCCTCAAGCAGGGTCGAAAGGAGTGACCGGTATGGCGAGCATTTCTGATGCGAATCAGCCAAAGATGGAAGAGCTTATCCAGCAGGGCAAGAGTAAGGGTGTTCTTACCTACTCGGAGATTATGAATTCGCTTACCGAGCAGGAAATGGAGCCTGAGAACCTGGATAAGATACTTGATAATATGGAGCAGCTCGGCATAGAGGTCATAAAAGAAAGTGAACAGCTGGCAGCAGAAGCAGACGCGCCCAGCGAGGTAGAGCTTGTTGAGAAGGAAGACCTTTCTGTTCCCGACGGCATAAGCATCGACGACCCCGTTCGTATGTATCTCAAGGAAATCGGCAAAGTTCCTTTGCTTACCGCTCAGGAAGAAATTGAGCTTGCAAAGCGCATGGAGCAGGGCGACGAGGAAGCGAAGAAGAAGCTTGCCGAAAGCAATCTGCGCCTTGTTGTGTCCATTGCAAAGCGTTATGTCGGGCGCGGTATGCTCTTTCTTGACTTGATTCAGGAGGGGAATCTGGGGCTTATTAAGGCGGTAGAAAAGTTCGATTACCGCAAGGGCTATAAATTCTCAACCTATGCCACGTGGTGGATTAGGCAGGCAATAACGCGCGCAATCGCAGACCAAGCGCGCACTATCCGCATTCCCGTTCATATGGTTGAAACTATCAATAAGCTAATCCGCGTTTCCCGCCAGCTCTTGCAGGAATACGGCAGAGAGCCGCAGCCGGACGAAATTGCAAAGGAAATGAACATTTCCGAAGCGAAGGTACGCGAAATTATCAAGATTGCTCAGGAGCCTGTTTCCCTTGAGACGCCTATCGGCGAGGAAGAGGACAGCCATTTGGGCGATTTCATTCCCGACGAGGACGCTCCCGCGCCCGCCGAGGCTGCTTCCTTCTCCCTGATGCGCGAGCAGCTTATGGACGTGCTTGATACGCTCACTACGCGCGAGGAAAAGGTACTTCGCTTAAGGTTCGGGCTTGAGGACGGACGGCAGCGCACCCTTGAGGAGGTCGGCAAGGAGTTCGAGGTAACCCGCGAGCGCATACGTCAGATTGAAGCAAAGGCGCTCCGCAAGCTTCGCCATCCCAGCCGCTCAAAGAAGCTCCGCGATTATCTTGATTGATTAGGAGATATTTATGAAAAATTCAGCCGTGCGTTTGGATAACAGACTGCGCGCGGCTGCTTTTTATATGCGCTCCTGCAAATATGCCGCCGATATAGGCTCGGACCATGGGTATCTCTCGCTTTTCCTTCTTGAGTCAAACCCAAATATGCGCATGGTCGTTTCCGATATAAGCGCGGAATCGCTCCTGAAAGCAAGAGTAAACCTCAAAAATGTATCGGACAGGGCTGAATTTATCGTTGCGGACGGGCTTAATGCGATAGAAAAGCCTGTCGAGTGCGCGGCAATTTGCGGAATGGGCGGAGAACTGATTGCGAGGATTATGGAAAGCGGCGCAGAGCGGCTTTCGGGAGCAGCGCTTGTACTTTCCCCGAACACCGAGCCGGAGCTTGTGCGGGAAGCGGTATGCCGAATCGGCTATCATATAGAGGATGAAAAAGTCGCCTGCGCGGCAGGTCGGCTTTATGTAATCATATACGCAAAAAAAGGCGCCGAGGAATGCGCCGAAAGGGATATTTATATCGGAACAAAGCTTCAGCTGAACTGCGACGAGCTTACCCGCCGATACTATTCATGGAGAAGGGAAGTCGTAAAAACCGCTTTAGATGAAACATCCAAAGCGGTTAAGCAGAATGCAAAAAGGATTGCGCTTTATAAGAAGCGTTACGAATGGCTCTGCGAGGCAATAGAGCGCTTAAGCAAGGAAAGCGGCGGGCTTGCTTAGCTTATTCGTAAAACACATTCATCAGGCATAAGCCCTGCGGCGGAGCCGTTTCACCCGCAAGCCGCCTGTCCGTATTTTCAAAAGCGTCTTTGATTGCGGAAGGGGAAAGCCTGCCCTTGCCTATATCAACGAGCGTCCCGACAAGGATTCTGACCATGTTGTACAAAAAAGCGTTGCCTGAAATCTCAAAGCTTATCTCGTTTCCGGCTTGCGAAATTTCCGCTTCATAAACTGTTCTTATGGTAGTCTTCTGGCTTCCGCCGGCAGCGCAGAATGCAGCAAAATCGTGCGTTCCCTTTATATCTGCGCACGCTTGCTTCATGAGGTTGATATCAAGCTTCCCCGGAACGTGCCAATGCGTTCTGTAATCTATCGCTCCCGCTGAAAATGCGTTCGTAATTAAATACCTGTATCGTTTCCCGCGAGCAGAAAAGCGGGCGTGAAAATCATCCGCGGCTTGCTCGCTTTTCGTCACCCGAATGTCGGGCGGGAGAATGGTATTTAGAACATAGCACCATTTCTCCGGAGGAATGGTGCTTTCTGTATCAAAATGAGCCGTCTGGCATAAAGCGTGAACGCCCGCGTCGGTTCGGCTTGAACCTGTAACGCGGGAAAACGCTCCAGACGCCTTTTCTATTGCGCCCTCCAGCACCTGCTGCACGGATAAGCCGTTTTGCTGATGCTGCCAGCCGCAGTAAGCTGTGCCGTCGTATTCGATTATAAGCTTGACTCTGCTCATTTTATTAGATAGCGTTAAGAAGGATAATCGCGGCAAGCATTGCTGCGGTTATAGCAAGCGCATAAAAGTCTGTTTTGCAAAGCTTCATAACGTGATATCGCGTTCTGTTTTCGCCGCCGTGATAGCATCTTGCCTCCATAGCGTTCGCAAGGTCTGTCGCGCATCTGAACGCGCTTACGAAAAGCGGAACGAGCAGCGGGACAAGCGCTTTGGCTCGCTCCATCAGGTTTCCATGCTCAAAATCCGCTCCGCGCGCCTTTTGCGCCTTCATAATTTTTTGCGTTTCCTCGAGCAGGGTAGGAATAAAGCGCAGGGCAATGGTCATCATCATCGCAAGCTCATGCGCGGGAAAGTGAATTTTGCGAAGCGGGGAAAGCAGCCTTTCAAGAGCGTCCGTCATCGTGACGGGCGTTGTGGTAAGCGTAAGCAGGCTCGTTCCCATTACAAGGAAAACAAGCCTTAATGAAAAGTGAAGCGCATTAACCAAGCCGTCCTCGGTTATGGTAAAAATCCACCAAGACCAAAGAACATTGTTACCGACTGAAAGAAACAGGTTGAGAATAAAGGTGAGAATCAGGACAAAGCGCAGAGGCTTCAAGCCTTTGAGGAGGAAGGAAAGCGGAACTTTCGCAAGCCTGTTGACGACAAGGATGAACGCCGCAACAACGGCGTAGCCCCAGAAATTGCGGATGACGAAAATCGCGACCATGAAAAGCACGGTGAGGGATACCTTCATCCGAGGGTCAAGCGAATGAATAGGGCTTTTTGCGGGGTAGTACTGACCGAGCGTAATATTTATGTTCATTGACGGTCGCCTCCCCACGCGGAAAGAATGTGCTTGGAAAGCGTATCGAGGTCGTATATATCCGCAGGAATCTGCCAGTCGATATTGCGCAAAAGCCTTGCGAGCTGAGCGGCGTGCGGAACGTTAAGCCCGATGGCTTTAAGCTCGTCGCAATGTGAGAAAACCGTTCGCGGAGTGCCGCTCATAACAAGCTTTCCTGTATTCATTACGATTAGGCGGGTGGATATTCTCGCAATATCATCCATGTTATGGCTGACCATCAGTATTGTAATCCCACCTTCTTTATGAAGGTTTTCAAGCATATCGGTGATATCGTCCCTGCCCTGCGGGTCAAGCCCCGCAATCGGCTCGTCAAGGATAAGCAATTCGGGCTTCATTGCGATAACTCCCGCGATAGCGACCCGCCGCATCTGACCGCCCGAAAGCTCAAAGGGGGAGCGCTCGCCAAGCTCTGAAAGGTTAAGCCCGACCATCTTTGCGGCGTATTCGACGCGCTCCTTGATTTCGTCAGGCGAAAGCCCAAGGTTTTTAGGGCCGAAAGCAATATCCTTGCTGACCGTTTCCTCAAAAAGCTGGTTTTCGGGGTACTGGAATACAAGCCCGACCTTGCGCCTCAGCGCGCGCTTATCCGCGCTTTTGTCATTGATGTTTTCGCCTCTGAACAGCACTTCGCCGCTCGTCGGATCTTCAAGCCCGTTAAGGTGCTGAATCAGGGTTGATTTACCGGAGCCTGTATGCCCGATAAGCCCTATGAATTCGCCCTGCCATATTGAAAGGTCGATATCGCTGAGCGCAACCGCTTCATACGGCGTATTCTTGGCGTATATATGCGAAAGAGCTTTAAGCTCAACCATCGCCTCGCCCTGCGGAGCGGGATAGTCGGGAGTATCCTCAACATCCGACGCCTTTTCCGGCTTTATCTTTCCAAGATAGTCGAACACCTCGGAAACCGTAAGCAAGTCTGTCGGTATATCCATTCCGCCCTTTGAAAGAAGCTGGCAGAGCTGCGTCATCGGGGGAACGTCAAGCCGCATTGAGCGCAGAACGTCAACCTGCGAAAATACTTCTCTAGGTGTGCCGCTCATTACCGCCTTGCTGTCGTTGATAACAATAACCCTGTCGGCGGTCGCCGCTTCTTCCATGAAGTGAGTAATCCAAATAACCGTTATTCCCTCGGCTTTGTTGAGATGCTGCGCTGTTTTAAGCACCTCGGCGCGTCCGCTGGGGTCAAGCATTGCGGTTGATTCGTCCATTACGATAATGCGCGGCTTCATAGCTAGAATGCCCGCTATCGCGACGCGCTGCTTTTGCCCGCCAGAAAGCATATTCGGGCTGTATTTACGGAAGGCGAGCATATTGACGGCGGAGAGCGCTTCTGTAATGCGCCCTTCCATTTCCGGATTCGGAACGGCAATGTTTTCAAGACCGAAGGCAACGTCGTCCTCGACAATATTGGCTACAAGCTGATTATCGGGATTCTGGAATACCATTCCCGCGTTTCGCCTTATATCCCACAGCTTATCCTCGTTTTTAGTATCGATTCCGCATACAAAAACGCTGCCGTCGCTCGGAAGGTACAGCGCGTTGATTAGCTTTGCAAGCGTGCTTTTGCCGCTCCCGTTATGACCGAGAACGGCGACAAATTCACCGCTTTTTATGTCAAGACTGATATCGGTAAGCGCGTTTTCGCTTGCATCCTCATAATGGAAGGAAACGTCCCTTACGCTAACGCAAACGCCGTTTTCGGCGTCTGCGGAAACCATTGCGTCGTTCTGGGCTTGCGGCATTGCGCATTCTCCCTTACAAATAAATAATATACGCTGTAAGTATACCACGTTATGCTTTCCTCGGCAATCTTGCGGCAAGCATTACTTAATGATATAATGCATGAGATTTGTAATTCAAAGGCGCAATGAAGCTGCCGAAAGGTGTGTTGGACTTAATGCTCTCGGAAAAAGGCTCGATTATCAGGTGGGAACCTGAGTTCACACGCCGCTTTTTCAGAATAGCTGTGCCAATTATTCTGCAAATGCTTGTTTCCGCGTCCCTTAATCTGGTTGATAACTTTATGGTTTCAAGCCTTGGGGATGACGCGTATTCGGCTGTTTCTCAGGCAAACAGATATACCTTTGTTTTTCAAATATTCCTGTTCGGCTGCTCAAGCGGCTCCGCGATATTTCTCTCCCAATTCTGGGGAAAGCGCGACGTAAAGAGCGTTCAAAAGGTGATGGCAATCAATCTGCGGATAAGCGTTCTTGTTGCGCTTTTGTTTGCGTCCTTTGCAATGTGCGCGCCGGAATTCATAGCATCGTGGTTTTTGCGCGCCGGAGCAAGCCGCGAGCTTGCAGCCGATTATCTGCGGATTGTCGCGCTTGGGTATCTGATACAATCGGTTGACAACTGCTTTTCCGCAACACTCAAATCCTGCGAGAGAACAAACATACCGATGATAGCCGCGATAATATCCATACTGGTCAACACCTTTATGAACTTCTGCCTGATTTACGGCAATTTCGGTCTGCCAAGGCTCGGCGTGAAGGGCGCGGCAATAGCGACGGTATTCGCCGCTGCCGTATCGCTTACAATCAACGTCACCTTAAGCTACAGGAAGCGCCTGCCGAGCGCGATAAACAAGGAAAGCTTTATTCTGCCGGATAAAGCGTTTATGAAACGCTTTGCTAAAACGATACTTCCTGTTATACTTAACGAGGGTCTTTGGTCGCTCGGAATGATGATGTACAGCGTGTTTTACGGCAATTACGGAAACGAGGTGGTTTCCGGAATAAGCATATTCAACACGATTGACAACATCATCTACGTGCTTATCTACGGAATCATGAATTCCTCCGCAATAATCGTCGGAATGGCAATCGGCGCGGATGATTTCAAGGCGGCAAAGCTTTACTCGAAACGAATGCTTATCGGCGGCGTGATGATTTCGGTCGTCTTGGGAATAGTCATGTTCTTCATGCGGGATTCTATGGTAAGCCTTTTCTCGGGAGTGTCGGATACGGCGCGCTCTACCGCTTCGGTTCTGCTTATGCTCGTTTCCTTCGCGCTGCCGATAAAATGCATGAATTCGGTGATGATTGTCGGAATTCTTCGCGCCGGCGGCGATTCCCTGTTCTCAATGATACTTGAAATCGGCACGGTGTGGGGGATAGGCGTTCCTTTGCTCGCAATGGCAGTCTATCTCTGGGGGCTTCCGATTCAGCTTGCGTTCCTTTTCACCTTTGCCGAGGAAATCGTTAAAATCGCAATATCGCTGCCGCGCTACATAAGCGGCAAATGGATGCACAATCTTGTAAAAACGGGGAGAGTGGCTAAAACAGATGAATGCTGATGATAACAGGATTGAGCTTGTGGGGAAAATCGGTTCGATGGCGCTTATCCGTCCGGAAGAAAATGATATAGACTACAATATTATTTCGCGGCTTGCGCAGGACTTGCGCCCGGGAATGATTTGGGTTTCTTCGGGCGCTACGGAAATCGGCAGGCTCGACTATATGCGCAGGACGGGCAAAGAGCTGAGCGGCGATGTGAACGATATTAAGACGGATTATGCCGCACAGGGGCAGTCGATACTGATGAGCCGCTATCGCGAATTCGTAAGCCCTGAATTCAACGTGCGTCAGGTGCTTGTTGAGTACACGCATTTCAACGACGCAGAAAAGCGCGAGCATATCCGAAAACTGCTTATGCGCTGCCCCGAGCAGGGCGCAATCCCGATTGTCAACTACAACGACCCTGTAAACGACGAGGAAAACCGCAAGATGGAGCTTGCGCATCTGCGCGAAAACGGTAATGATGTCGTTGAATGCGTCGATAATGATGAAACGGCGGCTGTCGTTGCAGGGCTTGTTAATGCAAAGCTGCTTGTTATCATGACCTCTGCGGAAGGTATTTACCGCGTGCCGGGCGATTCTTCATCCCTTATACGCGAATTAAGCGGCAGGGATACGGACGAGCTTGAGCGCAATGTAAAGGCGGCGCAGGATTACTGCGTCGGCGCAAGCAGGAAGGGCGCAAACGGAGCAAAAGCCAAGCTTGAGTATGCGCTCAGGGCGGCAAAAAAGGGAACGACCGTCATTATCGGGCACGCGAAATACCATCTGCATGATTTGTGCGCGGGTACCGTTCCGCACACCAGAATAGGACTGTTGTAATATGGAGAAGCTCAAGGCTTTATATAATAAGTATCAGGAGCTGATACTCTACATTGTGTTCGGCGCGCTGACAACGATACTCAGCTATATCGTATTATGGCTGTTTACCTCCGTTTGGGTGATAACGCCGGATTCCACCGTGATTGCGAATATAATCAGCAATCTTGCAGGCGTTATCTTCGCTTACTTTACAAACAGGGGAATGGTTTTCCACAGCACGGAGGCTATGCGGAGCGGAAGACTGAAGGAATTCGGCAGATTCTTTATCGGGAGGGGCTTCACGATTGCGCTTGACTTGGCAATTGTGTTCGTGTTTGCCGATTTGCTGAAGTTTAACGTTTCGATAGTAAAGATTGTTGCGATTGTAATTGTCGTCGTTCTAAACTATGTTATCAGCAAGCTTATTGTTTTCCGCAAAAATGCCGATGAAAAGAAAAACGGCGCAAAATAAGCGCAGGGCAAAGGCTCTGCGCGCAAGGTCTGCTTATACAGCTGATGATTATCCCTTTGCTCCTGAAAGCTTATGCCTTGCCAAAGTATAAATATCGCCAAGCCTCTGCCGGAGACTGTACTGTCTTCGGTATAGCTTTATATTCAGAAACAGCCTGAAGTACGCCGCAAGGCTGTAATCCGAAACGACCTTGAAGCGGTTTTCTGCATAGCGTTCAATGTTTTTCGGCGCTTCAATTCCGTTTGCGAGGCATATTTCCTTCATCCTTTTAACGGCTCTTGCAAATTCGGCGGCAAGCCTTTTCCGCGAATCCTCGTCAGGCTTAATGCCTGTTTTCTTCTCTAAATGAAGCCCAATCGTGTTGTTTGAATGAAGCCTGTAATCCATCAGCTCCTCGTTGAGAAACATAAGACCGCCGGAAGCCTCGGCTATAAGGCAAAGCTCCCAATCGTGCGGAATATCATGAGATTGGTAGGAAAGGTATTGGAGCGCGACGCTTTTTCTTATAGCGAGCGAGCAGCCGATAAAGCGATTGCAGAGGCATTCGGGCATATCCTTTGTGAAAAACGAATTGACGGGTTCGGCTTCTCCGCTTTTGAGAGGTCTTGGATAGATACCGTGATTTGCGCTGCGCTTGTTTCCTTCGCGTGTTATTTTTTCGCCGCTTTCGTCAATAAGCCCGTAGGCGCAGGCGGCTGCCTGCATTGACGGGTTATTGTCAAGTAACGAGCAGAGGACGGCTGTTTTATCGTCATGCCATAAATCGTCCTGGTCGCAGAGCGCTATATAGTCGCCTGCCGCCCTGCCGAGCAAGAAAGCAAAGTTGCCGATATAGCCTAGATTGCTGTTTTGCGCAATCAGCGTCCAGTCAAGCTTGTTTTTATTAATGTAGTTTTTTATCAACTGCGCCGTGTCGTCCTGCGAATTATCATCGCTTATTATTACCTCGTCCGGCGCGCGCGTCTGGGCTTTTATTGAGTCAAGCTGACGCAAAAGAAAGCGCTTGTTTGCGTTGTAAACCGCCATAATCACGGATAGCCGCAAAACAATCGCCTCCTTTTTGGTATTCTATGCGTATTATATTCGCGCGGAAGCAAAAGGTCAAATAGCAAAAAACCGCCCGCGCGCAAGGCGCGGACGGCAAACCGCTGCTTAGTCGATGCTGAGACGCTTTACGGCGGGCTTATCAGGCTCAGCCTTAGGCATCGTAAGCTTCAAAACCCCATCCTCAAACTTAGCGGTAATAGCGTCCGTGTTAATTCCGCTTACGTCAAAGGAGCGGGTGAAGGAGCCGAAGAAGCGCTCTTTGCGTACGTACTTGGACTTCTCGTCCTTATCCTCGCTTTCCGAGCTGCGCTGAGCCGATATGGTAAGGTAATCGCCGTCAAGGTCAAGCTTGATGTCTTCCTTTTTAAAGCCGGGCAAATCCGCTTCAAGCAGGTAGTTGTCGCCGTTATCCCTTATGTCCGTGCGGAACATCGGCGCCATCGGGCGGCGCTCGCCGAAGAAGAGCTTGTCAAGGTCCTCAAAGTCAGCGAAGGGGCGATACAGGTTGTGATTCTTGCGGTATACAGTGGGTTCATACATAAAGCATACTTCCTTTCATTTTGTCGCGCTTTCCGATGAGGCAAAGCCTTTGCGGAAGCAGTCATTGTTTTTCGTCCGCGCCTAACTGCTGTTATCAGGCAGGGTCGGCGCTTTGTCTTGCGGGGGCTTTCGCTTCCCTCTTGACAAGATGTATGATACGCAAATAATATGAACAAAAATCATAAAAATAATGAACATAATGTTAATATTAGCAACAGACGAACATGAGTGCTAACAACGCACCAAAGCCGCGCGTTGCGACACAATTTGCACTTACGGCAGACAATATGCGCACAGCGGCGGTGATACTATACAGGAAGCAGCTATGCACAGGGGGTGTGAAAATGATTGGTGCGGCAAAGGCAGCAAAGCGCGGGCGCGTAAGGTTTTTTGAGGCGCTTTCTCTTGCAAGGGAGAAATGTAAGCCGCTTTTTCGCGCGTTAATTGGTTTTACTGCGTCAGACTGCGCATTTGCGCTTATAAGCTTTCTGCTGTCATTCACATCTCCGTTCGGAATTCCGCCGCTGATTTCCGCGTCCTTCTGCGCCGCGCTGAGGCTGAGGGGCAAAAGTGTTTACGGCGCGCTTATGGGTCAGGCGTTTGCCTTTGCAATGGGAGCTTTGCTGCTCAATCGTTTCTTTATATGGAGCTTTGCGGTTTCCATTATTTTTCTTGCAATGGATAAGTTTCTTGGCGCTGTCAATGATAATCGGCGGTTTGTGCTTCTGTCCGCTTCCGCGCTGCCGTATCTGATATTCACTATGATTTTTATGCAGGCTGCGGATATTCTGCCTGCCGTAATATCGGTTTTCCTTGCCATTGCGATTACTCCGGTATTCGTGCGGGCGATGAAAGCATGGCAAAGTGGGGACAAGCTCAACTTTGACGGGCGCGTATCGCTCCTGTTTCTTTGCGGCGCTGCCGTTCTTGGCGGAGCGGGTTTGAAGCTTCTCGGCATCAACATCGGCATAACCCTTTCCGTTTATCTCATTCTTGTTGCGGCATACAGCGGGGGAAGCGCTTACGGAATGACGATGGGCTTGGTTTCCGGAATGATGCTGACGCTTTGGGGACACAGCCCGATTTACTGCATCTATATGATGATTTGCGGCTTGTTCAGCGGAATACGCCTTCCTAAAACCCTCCAGCGATTGGCGTCCATCGGAATGCTCATTCTCGGCGCGGGAGTCGGGATGATAGTAATGCATCTCTATAAATACGCCGCGCTCTCGCTCGGGTCTGTAATAGCCGCTTCCTGCGCGTTTCTTGTAACCAACGAGCAGTTCCTCCTAAAGCTTCGCGTAAGGCTGCTTGCAGTAACGGGCACGGGCGGAGCGATATATATGATGCGCGGACGGCAGCTATCTCTTGACGCAGCGGAGATGAGTGACTCGATAACCGCGCTTTCCAACGACTTCCCGCAAAACGAGGAGAGGCTCGACGTACGCGAAATGGCTCAGACGCATTTGAGCGCTATCGCGGGCGCTATGCTTACAATAGCGCGAAGAAACAGAAGCGACAGCATTCCCGACCCGTATGCCGCGCTTCTGGTTGAAAACTGCATAGAGCAGCTCGATGTTCCGTTTTCATTGTCGGAGATTTCGCGGATAAACGGGAGACTGCACCTTGTTATCAAATATCTCTGCGCGTCGGCATCTGCGCGCGAACACGCAGGCGAGCTGATGGACAATCTATCAATGCTCGGCTTGAATCTCGGTCTAATCGAAGATAAATCAAGGCTCTTGTATCTTGAGGAAAGCCCGCCGTATACCGTCAATTTTGCGACTGCTTGCTGCCCTAAGGACGGAGAAAGCTGCTGCGGCGACAGCGCAGACACGATAATCTGCGGCGGGGGATATGCCGCCCATGTGCTTTCGGACGGAATGGGGCATGGCGAAAGCGCCAAACAAAGCAGTATGCAGGCGGTATCAATGGTGCATGACTGCCTTAAAATCGGATACAGCGACAAGCAGACAGTCAGCGCGGTCAATATTACAATGAACTGCTTTTTGAAATCTGAATGTTATGCCACCCTTGACCTTGCTTACATAAATCTTTGGACGGGCGAGGGGCGGCTGATGAAATTCGGCGCGAGCGCAAGCTATCTTGTTTCAGAGGACAGAATACGCGCCTTTGAAAACAAAAATCTACCGCTCGGCATTCTTGAGCATATCGCGGAAGGGGAAACGTCCTTCACCGTTATGGACGGCGACAGGCTTGTGCTTATGACGGACGGTGTAAAGGACTTGTATCAAGACGAAAGGGAGATTGTAACCGCAATCAGGCGCATAGCTTTGATAAGCCAGACAGAAAAAGAGTTCGCCGATAATCTGCTTTCGGAAAGCCTTTCGCTTTGCGGGTATGTCGCGCCTGACGATATGACGGTTCATGTTGCGACGTTTGCAAAGAAGAACCGCCGCGAATGAAGCCGCTATATCCATCATTCCCGTAAAGCCCATAATGCATACTGCCTACATAAAAACCCGCCCAAAGATAGCTTGTCTTTGAGCGGGTTTTGTTTATGCTTTTAAGCTATTTGCGATAACCGGCTTCTCAGTAGGTTTCCCGAACGGGCTTCCAGCTTTCGCTGTTTTCAAATACCTGCATATTGTAATTCGTTTCGGCTTTCTTGAAGTCGCCGTATGAAAGAGCAAGGTACAGGGAGAACAATACCAACAAGAATATCAGAACACCCATTTCATTCACCTCGATAATCAATCGTGTCGTTTCTGTTTTCGTACAGAGAAATGCAAGCTGCGGTTTTGATTGCGTCATTGCTTTCTCATTACGGCTCGATTATATATCCGCTTTGCCTGCTTGTCAATACAAAATGCAAGAAATCCTGCAAAAATGTTTTTACGTTGTATTTTAATCAAGGCACCTCGGGGCGCTTTTGAGAATAAGATGATAGCGAAGCATATAAAAAGCCTAAAAAATCTCCATCTGTGTAAAAAAATCTTGACTTGCATAGCTCAAAAAGATTAATATATCAAATGTATGTGATTATTGGAGGCGTTGTGTGATGGGTGTAAAGGTTTTAAAATTCGGCGGCAGCTCGCTTGCTGATGCCGTGCAGTTTCAAAAGGTAAAAAACATCATCACAGCTGATGAGTCCCGTCGTTATGTTGTGCCGAGCGCGCCCGGAAAACGCTTTTCCGGCGACGATAAGGTAACGGATTTGCTTTACCGCGCTCAGTCATTGGTTGCGACTGACAAGGATGCGTTTGAGGAAACCTTTGACCGCATTGCCGCGCGCTATATGGATATCACCGAGGAGCTTTCGCTTACGATAAAGATAACGGATTATCTTGACGAAGTGCGCGAGGCTCTGCTTGCGGGCGCAGACCAGCATTATGCCGCCAGTCGGGGCGAATATCTCAACGGGCTTTTGCTCGCAGATTACCTGCAGTATCAGTTTATTGACGCGAAGGACTATATAATCTTCAATGATAACGGTAATTTTGACGCCGACGCGACGCAGACGGCTCTTTCCGAAAAGCTTGCAGGCGTTTCGCGGGCCGTCGTTCCGGGCTTTTACGGCTCAATCGGCTCAACCGGAAAGGTTCACACCTTTTCGCGCGGCGGAAGCGATATTACAGGCGCGCTTGTAGCCAGAGCGGTCAGCGCCGATGTGTATGAAAACTGGACTGACGTATCGGGCTTCTTCATGACGGACCCGAAGATTGTTCCGGACGCTGTTCCGATTGACGAAATAACGTATCAGGAACTGCGCGAGCTTTCCTATATGGGCGCGACTGTACTTCATGAGGACGCCGTATTCCCCGTTCATCGCGCCGGAATTCCTACGAATATTCGCAATACCAACGCTCCCGACGACAAGGGAACGTGGATTCGTTACAGCGCAAAGTCAAAATGCACGCATCAGATTACCGGCATAGCGGGGCATAAGGGCTTCTCGATTCTGACCGTCGAGAAGGCGATGATGAACTCTGAACTGGGCTTTGGCAGAAGGGTTCTGCTTGCCGTTGAGGAGATGGGGCTTTCCTTTGAGCATATGCCCACGGGAATTGATACCATGTGCGTCGTTCTTCACACGGCTGAACTGGCAAACTGCCGCCAGAAGCTTGTTGACAAGATTATCGAGTTCACGAATCCGGACACGATTTCAATACATGACGGAATGGCGCTTATCGCAACCGTAGGCCGCGGAATGGTTCATTCACTCGGCACTGCGGCAAAGCTGTTCACCGCGATGAGCGAAAATAATATCAACGTTAAAATGATTGACCAGGGTTCGAGTGAAATCAACATTATCGTCGGCGTTGACGAGGGCGATTTTGAGCGCACGGTCAAGGCGATTTACAGCGCATTTGTCCCTGCAAAGGCATAAAAAAGAAAATTAATTTCGGCGCGCCGCTTTGCTTTTGGCGGTGCGCCCTTTATATTGATTGACAAATATATTATATACTTGTAGAATTAACGGGGGAGTGATAGCGCATATGCCGATAACAATTAAGGATGTCGCGAAAGACGCGGGTCTGTCCATCGCGACTATATCGAAATACCTGAACGGACTGCCTGTGCGCGCGGAAAACAGAACGCGCATTGAGGCGTCAATTTCGCGCCTTGGCTTCAAGGTCAATTACATGGCGAGAGGGCTTCGCACAAATAAAACCATGAGCATTGGCATCCTGCTTCCGCTGATGGATAATGCGTTTTTCATGAGCTTTGCCGTGCATATAATCCGCGCTCTGCGCAAGCAGGGCTACAGCTCCCTGCTTTGCGACAACGCGCAGGAGGACTGCAAGGAAAACGATATGCTCGATTTTCTTCTGGGCAAGGGCGTTGACGCGATAATAATGGCGCCTAATTCGGTTCAGAGCGAAAAAATTCTGGCTATACAGAACAGCGGAACCCCCGTTATCCTTTTTGACCGTCCGCTTCAGAATCAAACGCTCGATACGATTGTCAGCGATAATTTCATGGGCGCGTACAAAGCGGCGAATCATCTTATCGAATACGGGCATAAGCGCATAGGGCTGATTAACGGCGGAATAACCGCTTATACGCCGTACGAGCGCTGGCGCGGCTATAAGAAGGCGCTTGAGGAGAAGGGCATACCGCTTCAGGAGGATATTATCCTGATGGAGCATGGCTATGACGTATCTTCGGGCTACCGCAGGATGAAGCTTATGCTTGACCTTGATGATGTGCCGACCGCCGTGCTTGTAACGAACGACCTTACCGCGCAGGGCGCTATAATGGCGATAAATGAAGCGAACATGAGCATTCCCAAGGATATTTCGTTAATCGCTTTTGACTGCGAATCGTTCGGAAAGCTTATGAAGCCGAAGCTGACGACAATCAATCAGCCGTGTCAGGAGATGGCGGAGCATTGCGCTACGCTTGCTTTGAGAAGAATCAACGGCGATATCGAGGGGTACCCCATAATGCTTACGATGCCAATATCCATGGATATCGGAGGCTCCGTAACGACTGTTCGGAAATGATTACCGCTTGCTTTTGCGTATAAGCCTATGATAACATTTTTACCGTGCTAATCTTCGCGTGAACTTGGCGCTGCGATAGCGGAATCATTCCGCAGGGCGCGCCGATAAAGCGCAGTGCGAGGGGGAGCGCGGTAATTTTCATCAGGAGGCGGTTTTTGTGAGCGAGCTTAATGTGACGGTAAAGGTGCTGGCGTTTGTGGCTTTGACTATTATGCTCTGCGCCGTGGTTTTGCCGCGCCATAACGGATTGCGCCGCTCTGATAGCGATGCGCTCGCGGCTGAAAAACCGCTTCTCATCACATATATTTATGATAGCGCGGAGATTGCAGCGGAGGATTTGTCGCGTCTTAGCCAGATTAATTTCGCTTTTGCGGGTATAAAGAACGGAATTGCCGACGAAGCGCCCGCGCGGAATATTGCGGCGTTCAGCAGGCGCATGAAGGAATACCCGAAAGTCAGGACGGTTCTTTCGATTGGCGGCTTTGGAATGGACGGTTTCTCCGCAATGGCGGCGACGGCGGAGGGCAGGAGCAAATTCGCCAAAAGCGCCGTTGCGCTGATGGAAAAGTACAGCTTTCGCGGAATTGATATCGACTGGGAGTATCCGGGCGTTTCCGCCGGAGGCATTAAAAGCTCAAAGGACGATAAAGAAAACTTTACGCTGCTTATAAAAGCGCTCAGAAACGAACTGGACGCGTACAATGCGGCGAATTCAAGCGATTGCATACTTACAGCCGCGGTCGGCGCAGGAGCGGAGCAAACCGCTCTTGTTGACTGGAAAGCAGTATCTCCGATGCTTGACCAAGTGCTTATAATGACCTATGACATGAGCGGTTTTACGCTTGATGTGCTTCATCATACTGCGCTTTATGAAACGGAAAACGGACTTGGCGGAGCGCAGGCGCTTCTTAATTATGAAGCGGCGGGAGTACCGCGAAGCAAGCTTATTCTCGGCGGGGCAATGTACGCGCGGTGCTTTGAGGTTGCAGCTACCGTCAACGCGCCGGGAGCGAGCGGGAAAACAAACGGCGTTAAAACGCAGTCGTATGCGGCTGTCGCAAAGCTTGCTTCTGAATATCCGGAGAACCTCCGGTACGATGAAAATGCGCAGGCGCCGTATTTCATCCATGACGGCAAATTTTATACCTTTGATAATGAGCGGAGCGTCAAGGCAAAGGCTGAGTATGTACTAAAGAACGGCTTCGGAGGTCTGATGTTCTGGGAGTATTTGCAGGGGAGAGCGCTTATCAAGACCGCCTTTGACGCATTTGAGTAACCCTGATGGGCTGTGCTTTATTACGAAGTGTACTTGGTGGTATGAATAATCAAGCATAATCTGAGGATAAAGGATATTGACGATACTAAACGCCGGAACGATGGATGGTTGCTCCTTTGTTTCGGCGTTTCATTGCGGCTGCGGTTATTATGCGTATTTTCATTTGGCTTTCGACTTATAATGGATTATAAATAATAAGAATGCTGGTTGTATTGAGAGTATTCGTAGAAAAGATGAAATTACGATTATGGTATGATTTAACTGACGATAATCCGAACAAGGTATTGCTATGTATTTCCTTGAACGAAACTGCCGATAAAACTGAGAGTAAAGCGATGCTTTTGATTAAAAACTATGTTATTGTAAACGACGGGGTAAAGGATTGAGCTTGAATTCGGTTGTTACTGATAGCTCCTATAATTAAACGCAATCCTGCGGCGCAGAATCGGCTTGAAGTTGCTGTCTGTGAAATTACGAATTCTTGTCCGGACGGGGCATTGTACGAACGATAAAGCAAATTAAGTAATAAGACGTCCGCATAAATGTAAAATGAATGAGGAAATCAATTTCGGTTTGCAGCATAAGCGAATCGGTTTATTAATTGAATGAAGCACGTAAAAAGAAACGAAGTATAGAACATCGAGATTTATGAGTGTGCAAATACGGACGAGAAGGTTAGCTTGGTATGATGCGATGGTGCGCAGGGGCAGTACGCAGCGCCAAGCAAGGTCTACCGGAGGATACCTATCTTAATATCTATAACTATTCGCAAAAGAATGCTTTAACGAATAGTATTGACACAAAAACGGCTAAATGCTATGATATAGGCGTAAAAGCGATGAAATCGCTGAAACACCCGTAGCCTATGCGCCTGCCGGCTCTCAGCGCGAGAAATCAAACGTGAACGTCAAAAGATAACCTTTCGATTTTCTTTTGACGTTCACAACGTGTTTTGCTTATCGCACACACGCTGCATTCTCGCTCCGGCTTGCGTTGCAAATAAACCGTAAACGTACCGCTGACGTTACAGATGCGGTTTTATTCTGTGAAATAGCCCTATTTGGAACAAACGTTAGAAACGCAAGCTGCGCGCGTAACAAACCGAAATGCGTCCGAAAGCAAACACTATCCGGTATTCGCAAATACCTACGCTCCTTTCCCCTGCGGATTAACGTTTTATCAAAATGAACATTTACATAAACGTTAGTCGTCTATGCAGAGCTGATTGCCCTGAAACTCGTTTTAAATGCTTGCCTAAAGCCCCATGCTATGGCGAAACCCAGATATATGCTCTCAGGCGCTTCTGAGCGTAACTTTATCATGATTCCTTCTCGTTTTCAGCGGTAGATTATATGGTGTCAAGCAATATATGAGGAGCGGAACGCGCTTTACGCTCTGGGAATCGCTGATTTAGCCCACCAATTACAGTTCTCCCGAATTGCTAAACCGTTCTCATTAATCGAAAACCCAAGCCGAATCGCTAAGAATCCGCCAGATTAATCATTCTTACTACTGGAGGTAGACACGATGCCGATAGACTATCACAAACAGCGCGCTCAAAAAAACACTCTTTATTTGCGGCAGCAGCTTGAACAGCTTCCGGACGCGTGCCGTGATTTCGTGCGCGCTCTTGAAAGCACAACAAGCGTGTTGACGCGCCTTGCATACGCTTATGATTTAAAAATCTTCTTTGATTATATGTGCAGCGAGCAATATGAGTTTACTCATCTGAAACCAGTTGATTTCAATGACAAATACATAGGCAAAATAACGCAAAGACATATTGAAATGTACATGGAATATCTCACGATATACTTTCAGGAGGAGCGCGATACGGACTCTGCCGGAAATGAAGTTATAGTAACCCGCGACAGGGAAAACGGCGAACAGGGAAAAATGCGCAAACTATCGGCTCTGCGCTCGTTTTTTCATTATATGTACCGCTCAAAGCGAATAAAGGCGGATGTCAGCACGCTTATTGATATGCCGAAGCTCCATCAGAAGCCGATTCTGAGGCTCAATCCGACTGAGCTTCAAGCAGTTCTTGAAGCCGTCAAGAGCGGCGGAGACCTTACAAAGCGCCAGCAAGCTTATCACGCCGCAACGCAGAAGCGCGATACCGCAATCATAACCCTGTTTCTCGGAACGGGAATTCGCGTAAGCGAATGCGTTGGGCTTGATGTTGAGGATATCGACCTCAAGGAGCGCTCGTTTATCGTAACCCGCAAGGGCGGCAATCAAGTGATTCTGTATTTTCCCGACGAGGTTCGAGACGCGCTTGCCGACTATATGTCCGAGCGGAAAATTATCGAGCCGCTTCCCGGAAACGAAAGCGCGCTTTTCCTCTCCCTCCAACGAAAGCGGATAACCCAGCGCGCGGTTGAAAACTTGGTGAAAAAGTATTGCCTTATAGCAGCTCCGCTGAAATCGCGAATGAGTCCGCATAAGCTCAGAAGCACATTTGGCACGAATCTTTATCTTGAAACCGGCGATATATATCTTGTTGCGGACGTGCTTGGCCACAGCAGCGTCGAAACAACGAGAAAGCACTATGCTGATATGACTGAGAACAGGCGGCGCGAAGCGGCAAAAGCGGTTCGGTTACCCTCCGGAGACAGAGAGTCTCCTGAAAAACGAGATGAAGCTGACGTTATCTTTGCTGAAAAGCCGAGCAAGGCTAAGCCAAGCGCAGAAGAAAACGCGACAGACGAGCAATCAGGCGCTGATGACAGTCTTGATACAGCAAACAAAATGGCGGCTTTATCTGATAACGAGAACAAGCTTGACGATGATTCTGAAAAAACAGCAGACATTGTTCGCGTCAAGGCGCCTTCTCCGCGCAGAGCGCGCAGCAATCGGCAAAAAAACAGCGCTTCCGAAACTGATATGGAAGCGCGTAAAGCAAGAAAAGGCGCTGATGACGATACATTCATGCCGGAGCGGGATGCAGGCAGCACATTTTCATCGCAAACCAACCCCGATTTTGGCAAACCGCTCAGGCGCAGGCGGCGCGAGGGCTAAGCCTCCGGCTTCTCCCCGTCGTTGCCTGCTGAATTGCCGTCAAGCCCGTCGATTCCGTCTATGATAACCTCTGAATAATCAGCTTCTGATTTGACGCATTTCATACAGTTATCACAGAGCTTTGTCGGGTCGAGGTCGCAGTAATTACATTCGCCGCAGTTTATACACTCGCGGTCGTAAAGAACGCATTTCTTCTTCATCTTAACGCCTCCGTGCTATGGAATATCGCTATAATATCACGGATTCCGCGATTGTCAAATCTCACGCTGCATTTTTGCTCATAGAGCCGTTGCGCTGAGCTGCGCGAAGATTTTAGCACGAACATTTGTTTGATTTTTCGTTGATTTTTACACGAACGTATGTTATACTTTGGCTGGAAAGTCAGAGCAGCAAGCGGTTTTTGCTTGCTATGCTGAAAGGTGTGTTTTTGATGCGCAAGCCCAGAGGCGATAATCAGGAGAAAATACTTGACTTCATCAAGCAGGAGATTGCTACGCGCGGATATGCTCCGTCCGTACGCGAAATCTGCGACGCCGTTGGGCTGAAATCCACCTCGACCGTTCACGGTCATCTTATGCGCCTGCAAAAGCGCGGGCTTATTCATCGTGACGCGATGAAACCGCGCGCCATGGATATTATCGACGATGAAATGGCTATACCGGGAATAACCGTTCCCGTTCTTGGGCGCGTTACCGCCGGAGTGCCGATTCTTGCGCAGGAAAGCATTGAAGAATACGTGTCAATTCCCCCTGAAATGCTCAGCGACGGCAAGCACTTTATCCTCGGCGTCCGCGGTGAAAGCATGATACAGGCGGGAATTATGGACGGCGATTATATAGTTGTTCATCAACAGCCCGACGCCGTCAACGGCGATATTGTTGTAGCGATGATTGACGGAGAAGCGACGGTTAAACGCTACTATAAAGAGAACGGAACAATCCGCCTTCAGCCTGAAAACCCGACAATGAAGCCCATTTATGCCAAGAACGCGCAGGTTTTAGGCAAGGTTATTTCACTGTACAGAATTCTTCATTGAGTTATTCGTGCTTCGCCTTCGGCTCGGTTATAAGCGCGGTTATGAACCCGAAAACGATTGCAGCCGCAATTCCGCCCGCCGTAGCGCCTAAACCGCCGGTAAGTATTCCGATTGCGCCCTGTTCCTCTATTGCCTTTCGTGTGCCCTCCCAAAGAGCGTAACCAAAGCCCGTAAGAGGAACGGTCGCTCCCGCGCCGGCAAGCTCCACAATCGGTCTGTAAAGCCCGCAAAAGCTTAATATTACGCCCGCCACGATATAGATTACGAGTATTCTGGCGGGCGTCAGCTTTGTGAGCAGAATCAGCAGCTCGCCTATAACGCATATCCCTCCGCCTATCAAAAAACACCACAGGTACGTCATCGGCTTTCCTCCTCGCGCTCAAATACAACCGCGTGCGCAACGCCCGGTATGCTTTCGCCCTGCTGACTGCTTGTAGGGCTCATCAGCGCGCCGGTTGCCATGAAAAGAATTCGCTTCATTTCGCCTTTTTCTATTGCTCTGAGGAAAAAGCCGTTCAGCACGGACGCAGAGCAGCCGCAGCCGCTTCCTCCGGCGTGTACGTCCTGCTTTTCTCTGTCAAATATCATTAGTCCGCAATCGAAGTACTTTTCCTTTATAAGAGGAAGCTTTCTTTCCTCCATAAGCTCAAGCAGTATATCGTGACCTACCTGACCTAAATCGCCGCTTACAATTGCGTCATAATCCGCAGGTGTGGTTTCCGTTGCGTCAAAAAGCGATTTAAGGGTGTTTGCAGCTGCCGGAGCCATAGCGGCGCCCATGTTGTTTGCGTCTGTAACGCCCATGTCTATAACCCTGCCTATTGCCATGTTTGTAATTCTGATGGCGCTTTTGCGGCTGCCGAGAACGGTTGCTCCCGCGCCTGTAACTGTCCATTGCGCTGTAGGAGTGCGCTGGCAGCCGAATTCCAGAGGAAACCTGTATTGCCTTTCAGCCGCGCAGAAGTGGCTGCAAGCCCCGCAAAGCACAGCCTTCTCTTTGGCTGCGCTCATAATAAAAGAGCCTAAGACAATGCTTTCTGCCATTGTGGAGCATGCGCCGTACAGCCCGAGATACGGAATGCCGAGAACTCGCGCCGCCATGCTTGACGCGATAATCTGATTCTCCAAATCTCCCGACAGAAAAGCGCCGAAATCGCTTTGCGGTATGCCGCTTTTCTTGATTGCGCCGCGCGCGGCGGTTATCAACAGCTGGCTCTCCCCTTTTTCAAACGTTTCCTGCCCGAATTTCTCGTCCTCGATTCTTTCGTCAAAGCAATCAGCTAAAGGCCCTTCGCTCTCCATTTTGCCAACCACGGAGTAATGCGCGCTTACGTAAACCGGCGAAGCGACCTTGTATACGTTTTCACTTAGCTTTTTCATGGAAATATCACCCCGTACAGAAAGTAGAAAAGCCCGAGAACGGCAGCCGTGCTTATTCCGTAGGTAAGCACCGGACCTGCGATAACATAAAGCTTAGCGCCTGTGCCAAGCACAAAGCCCTCTTTCTTGAATTCGAGCGCCGGAGATATTACCGAATTGGCAAAGCCGGTTATCGGAACGATTGTTCCACCGCCTGCGTACTGAGCGAGCTTATCAAAAACGCCCAGCCCCGTAAGCACCGCCGTTGTGAAAATAAGGCATATTCCCGCAAAGCCTGCCGCTTGCGAATCTGTAAACTCAAACAATATTCTTGCCAAATCGGCAAAGCATTGCCCGATAACGCATATGACGCCTCCGACCCAGAATGCGCGGAAAAGCCCCTGAGCAAAGTTAGATGAGTGGCTGTGCTTTTCAACCAATCTTTGATATGCCTGCTGTCTGCGCTCTTTTTTATCCATGCTCCTCCTCCGTTCCCTCTCTGATTATATCGGAATCAATCCCGTTTCTCACAAACGCTTTTCCGCTTGGCGGTCGGCATATTTCATTCTCGCCCGCGTGACGCTGCGGCTGAAGGCAATATAGCGGTATTCTATGCTTCATTTCAGTTCCTCCTATACAATCGTTACACAGGCAACAAACGCGCCAATCGACTTGCCGAGCGCAAGCACGGTTATAATGATTCTTGAATGCCTGACGACGCCGATACGCGCAAGAACCGGCGGCACTACGTCAAGCATTTCCGAAAGCGCGCTTGCAAGAATCCCGACGAAAGCGCCGCCGAACAGCATTGCCGCGCTGCCCGCTATTGCGCCGAGCGGCAGCTTTGGCATACCTTCAATCGTTGTTACCGCCGACGCGAAGATTCCTATGAACAGAACCCATGCCGTCGTTTTGATTGCGCCTAGGTGAAAAACCTCGCACAATCTCATTGGGATTGACATAGTCATGAAAATCGACGCAATTCCGACGCCGATGGTCACTCCGGACAGAAGCCCGATGATTATTGAAAGCATGACGCAGCTCCGATTCCGGCTTTAGCCGGTTTATGTTGGGTTAAGTGTGCTTCTTTCAACGGTTATCGCCTGCGCTTCCTCCTGCTCCGAGCGGTAGCTGTTCATCTTTATGATGAGCGGGCTTGTCCTTCGCTTGCTCGTAACGGCATAGAACAAAGCAACGCCGACTCCGACGCCCAATGCATAAGGAAGGCTTATAAACAGCTCGTTTTCAGGAGCGGAGCCTGAAACATAGGTATAAATGTTGGCTTGAGCCGAAGCCATATCGACGTCGGCATGAAACCACGCCATTGCAAGCGCGCTGCCGCAAAGCAGCACAAGGCATACGAATGCGTATTTCAGTGCCATTACAGCTTTGCCTGAACGCGGCTTTTCCCTGTGGACATATACGGAAGCGTTTCCTACTATGGTCAGCCTGTCCCGCATTTCGGGTGGCAGTTGAGACAGGATATATCCGCCCGTCAGCTTGTATACTCCAGTCTTTGCGGGGCACTTTATTTCCGCGTCCGGAAATTCCTCTCTGGAATCCTTGAGCAGCATTCCTATATCGCTCAAGTGAAGCACTTCATCAACCGGCAGGGATATACGCTCCTTGCATTGAAAATACACCATCTCACTCGCCTCCGATAGATATGTTGCGCTGTTTGGCTCTAAATATACGCGCCTTGAAAACTGTGTGTTTGTCAAGTAAAAAAGTGAGCGAAAGGGCTCCAAAAAGGTGAGCACCATCAGCACCACGTTGAGGGTTGTGAGCGAGACAGCGGGAGCCCCAACGCACCCAATTAAGTGCGCGAACAGAGCGAGCCCTTTTGCAAGTGTTCGGAGCCCCAATGCTCACATTTTGGAGC
>JAQWCW010000005.1 GCA_028705775.1 Eubacteriales bacterium | reverse complement strand
CGCAGCGCCTGAGGGATTGTTGAAAAACCTTGATATATGAGGATTCGCGCTTATTATTCAGTAACAATTCTTGCGGCACTCACTACGACAATCCTTCCGTCACGGCTGCGCCGCGACACCTCCCTTTGCACAAGGGAGGTTTCTTCCGGTATTGCCACCGTACTGTAAAGTAGCCGCTTGTTGGTTCGCGTTAGCTTCTTAATCACCTGATTCTCAAGCCCGCTTTAGTAGCGCGATTTTCAATTACAATGGCGTTATCATAAACCGTCTGCATTCGCAGACGGTTTACCAAAAGAAGGCTCGTATGTAGTAAAGGGAGCTGGCGCGCAGCGCCTGAGGGATTGTCGGAAACGCAAAGGAAGGCTTTTTTACTCGGTTTTCAGAAGCCTGCGTTATATGCCTGAGAGTTGTGCGGAATCACCCGTGGGGCAAGGGCTCCGCGCTTTCTTTGCCCTTTCTCAGCCCTTTATCAGCGCTATCAGCATCATGAACGGCGCTACGCCCTTATAATCGCCGCAGCACACTTTTTCGCCGATGTAGTATTCGTAGCTGCCGTCGCGGTAGGGAGTTCCGCCGAGACCCGCGACCTTGCAAATGCCGGAAAGCGTAGGAGCGCCGTCCTTATCTGCCGTAAGGAAGGTGTTTTTAATTGCCGCGAAGCTCTCGTTTCCTGCCGATTCAAAATTGTCGGTGAGCAGTCCGAGGCGCGCGCCCTTTATAAACGCGTAGCTGAGCATTGCGGAGCAGGAGCATTCGAGATAGTTGCCCTCTTTTTCGGGCGCGTCCATAACCTGATACCAAAGTCCGACCTTTGAGCGGTTATTGATTACGGCGCTCATGAGCTTTTTGTATACTTCCGAAACGGCGTTATAGTCCTTATGCTCCTTCGGCAGAACCGCGAGAACATCGCTTATAGCCATCGCGTACCAGCCCATCGCGCGTCCCCATACGTGCTTTGAGCGGCCTGTATCCTTTTCGCACCATTTGGATTCGCGGCTTGAATCCCATGCATGGCGGCACAGCCCGCTTTCGTCGAGCGTCTTTTCGTATATCAGCTCAATCTGCTTTGCTGCCAAGGCGAAGTATTCGCTTCTTCCCGTCCATGCGGCGCACTCGCAGATGAAAGGACAAGCCATGAAAACGCCGTCAAGCCACATCTGATTCGGATAAATTTTCTTGTGCCAGAATCCGCCCTCGGGGGTTCTGGGCTGCAGCAGAATCTGCTCAAGCAGGTATTCGCACGCCCGCAGATATTTCTCGCTTTTGTATATGCGGTAAAGCCTGAGCGCCGTACGCCCCATGCAGATGTTGTCAAGATTATACGCGTCCCTGTTATAAGTCGCTATGCTTCCGTCGTCGTTAACGAATTTATCGACCATTTCCTTTGCGCGCATGAGATACTTCTCATCGCCTGAATTCTCGTAAATGTCGATTAGTGCCTTTGAGAACACTCCCGCCTCGTAGCACCATTTATCGTTATAGAGCGGCGCTTTCTCAAGCTGCGCGTTTACAAAATCCTTCATTACCATACTACTACCTCCGAATTTGCTGATACATGGATGATAACCGCATTTCAGCCCCGTGTAAAGACGCGGCGGCGCAAATTGCGGAAAATATCAAGCGATTTTCGGTTCTGCTTATTCGATTTTCCGCCGTAAACCATGTTTACGCTCTTTTTAAGTATATTCCATATTGAGATATTTTTGGCTTTCGTATATAATAAGATATGGTTTCAAAGCACAAAAGAAGGAGTGACTATGATGTCTACAATCAAAAAACTGGTTGCGGAATTCATCGGTACCGCCGTGCTCGTCATCTTCGCCTGCGGAGCTGCCGTTGCTGCCACCACCTCAAAGGTTGGCGCTTAACCTTACCCAGGCTACTCTCATGATTGCCCTTGTGTTCGGGCTCGTGATTGTCGCTATGGCGTATTCTATCGGCAACATCTCCGGCTGCCATATCAATCCTGCCGTCAGCTTCGGAATGTGGCTTTCCGGAAGAATGACCCTCAAGGATATGCTGCTCTACTGGGCGGCTCAGTTCCTCGGCGGAATCGCCGGCGCGGGAGTACTTTCTGCTGTATTCCATTCGAGCGCCGCGCTCGGTCAGAACGGCTTCGGGGCAACGATGCCCATTCAGGTCGGCTGGGTCGGAGCGTTCGCTGTCGAGGTTGTTCTCACCTTCGTTTTCGTTATCGCCATCATCGGCGTTACGAGCAAGCCTGAGTTCAGCGGCGTTGCCGGAATCGTAATCGGTCTTACGCTGACCCTCGTTCACATCTTCGGTATTCCCTTCACCGGCACTTCCGTCAATCCTGCCCGCAGCTTCGGCCCCGCGCTTCTCGCCGGCGGCGTTGCCATCGGGCAGGTTTGGGTGTTCATCCTTGCGCCTCTTGTCGGCGCAGCGATTGCCGCGTTTGTCTATAAGTTCCTTTCGGCTCAGAAAGCAGATAAATAACTCATGCCTTTCGGGAGCGTCTGCCCAGCGCAGGCGCTCCCGAAACGTATAAGGAGCGATTTCATTGGAAAACAGGAAGAATCGGATTCGGCGCACAATATTTGATATATTGCTTGAAATTGCGGGCATTGTTGTGCTTGCCGTATTTATATGGAGTATTCAAACCGCCGCGGTAACAAAGCGGCAGGAGAGCAATTCCGTTACAAAGCTGTCGATAGCCGAACAGAGGCTTGCGAATAACGCCGACGAGGCTTCCGATAATCTGGAAACCTATGACGCCTTCTCGCAGGCAAAGGCGGATACCGTCGCCTATGTTCTTTCGATTCGTCCTGATTCCGCTGCCCAGCTTTGCGCCCAATGGGGGCTTACCGATTACTACATTCTTGATTCGGCAGGGCAGGTTCAGCTTTCGGCTGTGCCGAATGCGCAGAGGGACATCTCGCCTTTTACGGATAGCATAACAACGCATAAGCCTGTTACGGCGGAAAACGGCTTCCGCTACTATTTCTCGTCTCTTGCGGGCGGCGGAATGTTCATCGGCGGGCGCGACGCTTCCGATGAAGCCGCTCTCGTTTCCGAGCTTTCCTCCGTTGGTTACGCGCTCAAAACCATCAGGGTCGGCACTACCGGCTATATGTTCGCCGTAAACGCGGCGGACGGAACTTTTGCGTATCATCCCGACAGCGAGCTTATCGGTAAGTCTTGCGCGGATGAGGGCTATTCCGCTTCAATCCTTGCGGACGGCTTTGACGGCTGGGCGCGCTTCGGCTCGTCTCGGTATTACTGTATCAGCAAGGCTGTCGGGGATAACGTGCTTGTCGCGGCTGTTCCCGAGGCGGAGCTTATGCAGAACGCGGGGCGCAGCACGATGATTTCCGTGCTCATTTTCATGCTTGTAATCAGCTTCATCGTTCTCTACGCGCATTTGCTGCGCGGGGAAATGGAGAAGCATCCGGCGCAGCCGTCCGACTATCACAGCTTCGGAAAGCTGACGCTCAACCTCCGCATTGCCGGAAAATTGCGTAATATTGCCGTTGTCGGGCTTATCGCGGTGTTTTTTGCAACCTTTTATATCCAGACCCTTGCCGCTTATTCCCGCCAGTCTATGATTTCGGAAACGAAGCTGGAGGCTGTCGAGGAAATACTTACGGATAACGATAAGCGTATAAAGGAGCTTACGGACGAATACAGCGCGGAGTATTCGCAGCGCGCGAAAAATATCGCCTATACTCTCGCCCTTGAGCCGTCCCTTGTAAGCGACGAGCGCCTGCGCGAGCTTGCTGAAAAGGCGCAGATTACTGCGCTGTACGTTTTTGATAAAAACGGCAGCACGGTTGCGACCAATACGAATTATAAGGATTTTGTGCTGAGCAACGATGAAAACGACCAGTCGTTCGCCTTCTGGCCCGTAACCAAGGGCTATATCGACGAGTATGTTCAGCCTGCTCAGCGTGACGATACGCTGCTTCATAACTATATCTAGTATGTCGGCGTAAGACGGCTTGACGCGGACGGAATGGTGCAAATCGGGCTTTCTCCGCGCAGAATAGCGGGTCGGCTTGAAACGACGCAGCTTGACTATGTGCTTCGCAATATCGCGGTTGAGAATAACGGAATGCTCTTTGCCGTGAATCCTTCGGACGGCACATTCCTTTCCTATCCGCAGCCTAAGCTTATCGGGCGCGAGGCTTCCGCTTACGGGCTTACCGCCTCCGCTGTTGCCGACGAGTACAGCGGAGACCAGACCATTCAGGGCGGCAATTACTTCGTTTCCTCAAACGCTGTCGGCGATATTGTGCTGTCGATTGCCGTGCCGGATTCGACAATCACCTCTCAGCGCCTTGAAACTGCCATATGGGAAACGCTAATCAGCCTTGTGATAATACTGCTTATCGCCTTCTTCCTTGTTTTCACCGCGTCACCGAAAACGGGCGAAGCTGTGGAGAAAACGGAGAAAAAGGAAGGCGAAACGCAGACCGCGCATTTCTTCAGGATTCTTCAGGCGAACGGCAAAACGCGCATGGTTCAGTCGGCGGCAAGCCGCTGGAACGGAGTGCGTCAGCCGTGGGCGGATATGACTCCTGAGCAGAAGCTGATGCGGGTTATGGGAATGTGCGTAAGCCTTGCGGTTCTCGCGCTCGTCATCTGGCTTATGCTGTTTGATTCCTCTCTTGAAAAAGGCTCTGTAATTTCTTATATCCTATCGGGGCGCTGGGAAAAGGGAGCAAACCTGTTCGCGTTTACCTATGCGCTTATAACGACCCTTGAAGTCCTCGTGATTACGACTGTGCTGAGGCATATACTCTCCTATGCGATGACCCGTTTCGGCGCGCGCTGTGAAACGATTGGCAGGCTGCTTGACAGCTTTATAAAGTACGCCGCAATAATCGGCTCCGCTTTCGTATGCCTCAGCGCTGTCGGCGTTGATTCTACGGCGCTTATAACCTCCGCCGGAATCCTTTCGCTCGTCGTCGGTCTTGGCGCGCAAAGCTTAATCGGCGATATCATTGCCGGAATTTTCATCGTGTTCGAGGGCGAATTCCGCGTCGGCGATATCGTCACAATCGGCGACTGGCGCGGCACTGTGGTTGAAATCGGAATCCGCACCACGAAAATTGAAAGCGCCGGAAGCGATATAAAGATATTCAATAACTCGTCAATCTCCGGTGTAATCAATATGACAAAGCAGTATTCCTACGCGCTCTGCGATGTCGGAATCGAGTACGGCGAATCACTTGAGCGCGTCGAGAGCGTGCTGCAAAAGGAGCTTCCGAATATGCAGAAGCGCCTGCCCTCCATAATGAGCGGCCCGTTCTATAAGGGCGTCGCCTCGCTCGGCGATTCAAGCGTCAACATCCGCATAATCGCGCAATGTCAGGAGAAGGACAGGGTGCAACTCACACGCGATATGAACCGCGAAATGAAGCTGATTATGGACAAGCACAATATCAATATTCCCTTCCCGCAGATTGTCATCAATCAGCCCTCCGAGCATGAAAAGGCAACCCGCAGGGAAAAGAATGCAGCCGAGGCGTTCGTTGAGGAGCAGAAGGAACTTACGAAGGACATCAACGTTCGTGACGACGGCTGAAAAGCATATTCTTTATATGAGGGAAGCTTCGGCATTTGCCGGAGCTTTCTTTTTTGCGGCGGATGTATTTATCAGCCTGCCGTTTCTGTCTGCTTGCTTGTCTTAGCGTTTTATAACGCTCTGCGGTAAAAATCGCGCCATTCTTCGTGCGGCGCATATGCAAGGGCTATGCATGGAGCGGAGGATTGCGAATTTTGGCAAAAATGGATAAATCAGATGCTATGCGGCGTTGATTTAGTGTGTGCAAAAACACGGGCAATCTTGATGCCTCGCGCTGTCGCAGAATATTGGAGGTATTTATGAGAAAAATTTTATGTTTTGTTTAACTCTTGTTATCTCTCTTTCATTATGTTTTCCCGCATTTGCTCAAACTCTCACATTCTATAAGAGCGTCAGCGATTTCGATGAGAGCTATACCGTGTTCCGTTCGCACCATCCTGAACTGGATTACGCTTGGAACGAAGAATACTATGCGAACACCTCTGAACTTGCGGGAAAGCTTATGACGCACGAGCTTAACGCAGATATTCTTGGCATATGGTCAAACACAATCGATATTAAGCGCATTATGTCAAAGGGCTATCTTCTTGACCTTTCGGGAAACAACAGTATCAGTGCGTTTGTTGAAGGAGCGGTTCCTGCGATAAGGGACGCCATTACGCATGACGGTAAGATTTATGCGCTTCCCGAAACAGTGCTTTTTGATTACTGGGAAGCGGATGAAAAGGCGTGGGAAGAAGCGGGACTTGATATTGCCGACGCACCGAATTCATATCCCGAACTACTCGATTTTCTTGATGGCTGGTGCGACAGAATAGAGAATGAGCCTGAGTATGACATCCGCGTTGTTGCTTACTGGGATGCGACGGTGTATGATTCATCAGCGTATACCGCACTTTTGACCGAAATGCTTATCCAGAGCGCTGTAATGCAGGAGAGGTATGCTGGCGAGAATGTCAGTTTCCAAACCGATGAAATATCTGCGCTACTTGAACGCGCAAAGAAGCTTGGTAAGCGTATTTATGAATTGGAGCCTGCTATAGCAACAACGGATGAAAGGTTCGGATTTTCGCTTTTTAATCACGTTACGCGCCCTAAATGGTTGGAAAACAGCGAAAACATAGTGTCCTTGCGCCTTAACGACAATCAGCCGGAAATTGTTGGCGTTATTCTTGTAACGAAAGCCGTAAACAGCGCGACCGAACTTCCGAACGAGTGCGTTGAGTTACTTGAGTGCTATGCCGATAACACACCTGAGGCTAACCTTGCGTATATTATGAAGGATTCTCAAGCAGTTGAAAAATCCACCTACGCGAATGATTTGAAGGCTACCGAGAGTAATATTACTAGAACTGAGGAAGCGCTAAAAATCGAAAGTCCGGATTCGGATAGATACAGCGAGCTTGAAAGTGATTTGGCTGCGTATAACAGGGTTTATGAAAGACTTCAGACTGATGAAGGCAAGTATATTGTTTCTCCCGCTGAAATTGTGGATTATCATTCAAGGCTTGACGATTTCTACATGACTCCGCCGGATGTTTTCAGTCCCGGAACGGAAAACTATACGCTCGTAGTTGACCTTGAAAAGCGTTTTTCCAACGGCATTCTTTCTACTGATGAATTCTTACGCGAGATGGACAGACTTGCTCTGATGATTCAGATGGAAGAAATCGATTGACGCGTTTCGTTTTTGCTTGATTGTATATTAATGCGAGTGTGACAACGGAGGCTGTCATACTCGCACTTTTGCATTGTGTCTTGCTATAAAGCGTAACGTTACGGGTATGGCGATATATGTATTGTTGCGCGCGGGCATGGAATGCAAGAAGGGCGCAAAACGCCGATTTATTGTTGTTTTCTGTCGTAACATTTGCTATAATGCTCTTGATGTTTCAACAGGAGGCTTGCCAATGGCTGCCACAATGAAGGATATATCCCGCGAAACGGGACTGGGACTTGCCACCATATCAAAGTTCTATAACGGCGGGAATGTCAGGGCAAAAAACAGAAAGCTTATTGAGGATGCGGCGCGGAAGCTAAGCTTTGTACCGAATGAATTCGCGCGCAGCCTGAAAACCAAACAGTCGCGCACGGTCGGCGTTGTGATTCCTGAGCTTGGCAACGCCTTTATCACCTCCATAATCACCATTATGGAGGACCAGCTGAGGAAGATGGATTACGCCGTAATCGTCTGCGATTGCCGCAGCGACGCGCGCAGGGAAGCGGAGGCGGTTTCCTTCCTTTTGCATAAGCGCGTTGACGGGCTGATAAATATGCCGACCGATACTACGGGCAATCATCTTCTGCCTGCTATAAAGGCGGGCGTACCGGTCGTGCTTGTGGACAGGCTTTTACGCCCGATTCGCGGTCAGGTTAGCGCCGTCGTGGTTGATAATGCGGACGCGGCGGAGCAGGGAACGGAGTTCCTTCTGGCTAATGGTCATCGCGATATTGGTCTTATTCTCGGCAATCGCTCAATATTTACCACGGAGCGCCGCTTCGAGGGCTATATGAACGCGCTGAAAAATGCCGGAATCAAGCCCCGCGACGAGCTAATCCGCTACGGCGACTACACCATGGACGGCGGCTATAACGCAGTAAAGGCGCTTATGTCGCTTCCCGCGCGCCCGTCCGCGCTTTTTATCACCAACTTTGAAATGACAATCGGCGGAATGCTTGCTTTAAGCGAGCTTGGAATCAAAGTGCCGGAGGATATATCCGTAATCGGCTTTGATAAGCTTGATATGTTCGGCGAAATTTTCCCGAACCTGACCCTGATTAAGCAGCCGCAAAACGCGATTGGCGAGCAGGCGGCAAAGCTCATGCTTGAATTGCTCGCGGGCGGCGGCGAGGTTCTCCCGCAAACGATAACGTTGAGTACTCAATTATATATTGGCTCCTCAACTTTGCCTGCTCGCTGAAAACACTCTGTCTGCGGTGCCTAGAGCGCTAAAAGGCTCGGTCATTTACCCCCGAGTAAACTCCCTCGCCATTTAGCTTGTCTCCTAGCGTCCGACGCGTTTTGAACGAGCAGTCCTGCTCGCTGAAAATGCCCCGTCTGCGGTGTCGACTGCGGGACAACAAAGGGAATCACGTACTTCCGTGTACGCTCATCCCCCTGCCGCCCTTGTCTCCTAGCATCCGAAGCGTTTTGAGCGAGCAGGGGTTCATAAAACCCCTGCCTGTCGTTTCGCGTTATCCGGCAGGGAACAGATGACAATTAGGACAATAGCGTTACATCATAAACCGTCTGCATAAGCAGACGGTTTACCAAAGAAGGCTCCCTTGTGTAAAGGGAGCTGGCGCGGAGCGCCTGAGGGATTGTCCAAAACGTTTGATATATAAGGGGTTGCGCTTGCCATTCAATAACAGTTCGAGTAACAAATCAACCGACAATCCTTCCGTCACGGCTACGCCGTGCCACCTGTTCTTGCACAAGGGAGGTTTATTTTTGCGGCGCTGCCACGATGTAAAATAGCCTTTTGTCGGTTCATGTCTGTTTCTTAATCATGTAATTCTCAAGCTTATTTCAGTGATACGGTTTTATTATAATGACGCTTTATCATAAACCATCTGCATAAGCAGACGGCTTACTAAAAGAGGCTCGTATGTAGTAAAGCAAGCTTACGCGCAGTGCCTGAGGGCTTGTCGGAAACGCTTGATAAATAAGGGGTTTTGCAAAAGCATATATCGCAACAAGATAAGCGCAAGCGGCTGCGCGAAAGGTGGTTTTCATCGAGCCGAAGCGCGCCGTCTAAAGGATTGCCGCGTGCTTTTAATACTGATATAAGTCCTCAATACGGGCTGTCGAATTGGGCTTCCGCCTTTTTTACGCCGTCCTCAAGGTTCATTCCGGCGAAGCTCTGCGCGCCGAGGAAGCGACCGGATTTCTTGTCATCGACGAATGCGGCGACGACTATTCCCGGGATTGCGCTTTCCGGCGCGTTGGGAGCGTGCGAGCCGCCGAGGTCGGTGCGGCACCAGCCCGGGTCTGTCAGGTTAATCATTACGTCCGTTCCCTGAACGGTTGAGCCGAGGTCAATCGTAATTTTGTCAAGCGCCGCCTTGCTTGCGGAGTAGCCCGCCTGCTGCGGCTCAAGCCTGATTCCGCTTGTAGTGTTCACGATTCGTCCAAAGCCGCGCTCAATCATCTTTGGCATAAAATGATAGCAGATAAGGGCGGGCGCAATCGTGTTTACGTTAAAGCTGACGGTGTAATCGGTATCGGGAGTGGTGAAATATTCCGTGCGGTAGGCGATTTGCAGCCCCGCGTTGTTAAGCACGATGTCAACGGGCACGTTTAGCTCGTCAATCTTTTCGAGCATTTTCTTAACCGCGCTCAAGTCGCTCAATTCAGCTTCGACCGCGTATGCCGAAACGCCCATTGCGCGAATTTCGTCAACCAGCTCCTTCGTATTCTCAAGCTTGCGGCTGTGCAGAATCAGATTGCAGCCCTTTTCTGCCATGAACTTTGCGGTAAGACGCCCTATGCCCCTGCTTGCACCGGTTATCAGCGCCCATCTTCCCCTCACGTTTACCATAATATCGCTCCTTTATTTGTGTTACAGGCTGATTCCGAGGCTTTTCGCCCTGCCCTTGATGAACTTTGTCGCCTCTGTGTAATCGCTTTCCTCCGTCATATGCTCAAGCATTATGGCGATTGTATCGTTGAGCCTTGACGCGTATCGGAGGAACTCGTCATAGTCAAGATTACCCGTCCCCGGGCGGCATTCGCTGAGATGCACGGTAAGTTCGTCCTGCAAAATTATGTCCTTTGCATGGCAGCTGCGGATGTAAGGAAGCAGCTTATCGAACCATTCGCGAATCAGTGTGCCGTTGTTGTAATATTTTTCGGGGCTGTTTATTACGTTTACAATGTCTATATGCGCGCCGAAGCTTTTGCGCTCAATCGCCTTAATCAGTTTCAGATAGGAGTCCGCACTGTCGGGGTAGAGGTAGGGCATAGGCTCAAGCGTGTAATAGGTGTTTTTCGGCTTCGCAGCGTCGATTATCCTCTGGGTCGTACTTACGATTTCGTCAAAGGTGCGCTCCGTCATATTGTCGTTATGCGGGCCGTCCCAGCTCGTTTCGCTCTTTGTGCCCGATATGTTGACGCAGCAGTTCGCGCCTACATAGTCCGCAAGCTCAAGCTGACGTATGGCTCGCAGTATTGCTCCTTCGCGCTTTTCGGCGTTTGCGTCAAGCGTGTTATTCCAAACGCCGATTTCGCATATCACGAGGTTTGCGCTCTTTGCGGCGCTCTTGAAGCTGTCGATAACATTTATCGGCGCTTTATAGTCCACGGGAAAGTATACCGCAGTATAGCCGAGGCTTTGCGCCGCGAGCGCCCATTCCTCAGGCGTTGACCAAGGCTTCATAATCATTCCGCCGAAACGCATACAATAATCCTCCGAATTCCGAAAATTAACTCTCCGCTTATCATCTGTTAATGAATGATAGCATAATAAACACGTGTTTTCAAGCGCAAAAGAGGCGTTTTGAGCTGTATTTGCGGCTTTTCGGGCGGCTGACAGCAATATAATCCCTTTACATTGCGGCGCGATTTTGTATAATGGTAGTGATGTCGGCAGGCAGGATTTGCGCCGCGCCGTGAAGGGAATGGAATCGGTGAAAAAACTGGGCAGCAAGGATATCGCCAAGCTTGCGGGTGTTTCGCGCAGCACTGTCAGCCGCGTTATAAACAATTATCCGAACGTGCCTGACAGCACCCGCCAAAGCGTTATGAAGGTAATTCGGGAAAACCACTATTTCCCGCAGGTTTCGGGGCAGCTGCTGAGCGGAATGCCAAGCCGTACAATCGGCTTATTCTGGCTTTCCAAATCTGCAATAGCCAAGGATTCCCTGAGCAGCCAGTACTTCGTCAGCATCGTTGACGCGGCGGCTGCGCGCGGCTATCTCGTTCTCTCCTGCATTGAGGAAAGCCTTTCAGATGCAAAAAGCGCCGACAACATACGGAAGATTTTCATGTCGGGGCGCATTGACGCGGGCATTTTCATCGGCGCGGAAAACGGCGAGCCGCTTGTCGAGGAGCTTGTCGCCCTCGGGCGTATTGTCGGGCTTTTCGATTACTTCCTTGCGGCTAGCCCCTCGGCAAATCGCCTTACCGTCAATTTCGAGCGGAATTCAGGCGCTCGCGCGATTGATTTTCTCTGCGATATGGGTCATCGTGACATCGCCGTTATCTACGGAGATTTGAAGCGGTTCAGCTCCGCTAACCGCCATGAAAGCTGCCTTCAGGCAATGCGCAAAAGAGGGCTTGAAATCCGAAGGGAGCTTATTACGGACGGCGGAATAACGGTAAAAAGCGGCTATGAGGCGGCGATTAAAATGCTGAAGGCTTGCGGCGGGCGCTATCCGACAGCCGTTTACGCCAATAACGACGCCGTTGCTTTCGGCGTTTACCGCGCCGCTGAGGAGCTGGGATTAAGAGTTCCTGAGGATATTTCCGTCATCGGCAGCGACGGTCACTCGCACGGCGAGGACACCAAGCCGCCGCTTACGACCATCGGCTTTGATTTTGACAAAATGTTTGTTTCGCTCGTAAACAGGGTTGTCGATACCGTTGAAAAGCGCGAAACATATATTGTGGACGAGTTTTTCTGGGGAAATCTTATAAACCGCGAGTCCGTAAAGCGCCTTTGATTGCGCTTTCTCTTACAGCTTTGATAAACGCGCGTTTATCTGCTCGCTAACCGACATAAAGGAAGGTGCTATTATGGGAATCATCAAGCAGCCTGAAAATCCCCGCGACGCAAACCAGCTTACCCGCGCCTATATGGACTCGATTCTTGTAGAACCGAGGTACTTGGGCAGCTGCACTCCCGACATCTCAATGGAGCTTTTCGGCAAGCGCTTTTCATCGCCGATTATGATTGCGGCGTTTTCTCATCTTTCCGGAACGCATACGGGCGGAATGCCCGAAATGGCGCGCGGCGCAAAGCTTGCAGGAATCTGCAACTGGGCGGGAATGGGCGACGAGAAGGAGCTTTCGGACATTCTTGCAACGGGCGCGGAAACTATAAAGATTGTGAAGCCCTATGCCAACAGGGAAGCGGTTTTCGATATGCTGGAGTTTGCAAAGCGTTCGGGAGCGCTTGCAGTCGGCATGGATATCGACCACAGCTTTGACGTAAGAGGCAAGCCCGACGTTGTTCTTGGGCTTGAAATGAAGCCTGTTTCAGAGGAGGAGCTTGCCGATTTTGTAAGGGCGACGGATTTGCCGTTCATCGTAAAGGGCGTGCTGAGCGAAGCGGATGCGGAAAAATGCGCCCGCGCGGGGGTGCGCGGAATTCTGCTTTCCCATCATCACGGCATAATGCCCTACGCAATCCCGCCGCTTATGGCGCTTCCCAAAATTCGCGCCGCGATTGGCAATCAGATGGAAATCTACGTTGACTGCGGAATCGAAACCGGCTGCGACGCGTTCAAGGCGCTTGCAATGGGCGCTAAGGCGGTTTGCGTCGGGCGCAGTATTCTTCCCTCGCTCAAGGAAAACGGCGCGCAGGGCGTTAAAGAATATGTTGACAATATGGCGGACGAGCTGCGCGGAATGATGGCGCGAACAGCCTCCCGCGACCTTGCGCATATTGCCGGTGATTTGCTCTGGGACGCTTCAACCGGAAAAAAGATAGTGCTGTAATTTTCTTGGCATACAAAAACGGACAGCCCTGCGGCTGTCCGTTTCTCATTAAAACGCTTATTTATCCAGCGTCAGCAGCCCCGCGCAATGCGAAAACGGCTTGAATTTCATGCGCGGGAACGCCTTCTTCATCTCGTCAAAGACAAAGTAAATTTCGTCCGTGTCCCACTCGCCCGCAGACTCGCTCGCGAGCTTATCCATTTCTTCGCGCGTTTCAAACGCAACGTCGCCGATATAGATTCTGCCGGATTCGGTCAGCAGCCCCGTAAGCAGTTTTATCAGCTCAATCTTCCGCTCGTCCGTCAGATGGTGCAGCGAGTATGTCGCAATTATCGCGTCATATTTGTTTTCAAGCAGCTCGCCCGCAATTCTTTTTGCAAAATCGGCGCGGTAAAGCTTTGCCAACGGCATTTTTTCCTGCGCTATACGAAGCATTTCCTCTGAAAAATCCTGCCCGTAAATTTCGCAGCCGTTTTCATACAGCCTTGCCGAAAGCAGTCCCGTGCCGAAACCGATATCCAGAACGGTTTTCGCGCCGCGCGAAAGCGCGTCACGGTAGATTTCACCGAGTATATTCTTGTAGCCCGCGAACGGATATGTCCCTTCGTCGTCCGATACCCCGACGCTTTCGTCGTATCCGTCTGCCCATAAATCAAAGCCCTTATCGCTCAGCATAAATCCTCTGCGTTTGTTTTGCCGTTTTTTATATTCTGCCGCCAAGCTTGGATTGCAAAATTTTGCGCAACAGAGCCGAGAACGGCTTGCAGCGCAAAGCCAAAATAGATTAGTAAACGCCGATGAATGAAAGCGTCGGGGAGAGACGGGAATCGGTTATTCTGATTTTCAGCGCCTGCGCGCTTGCCCCGCCGATTTCGGCTATCCGTTTATGCCCGACAACCGTTCCTTTGTATACCGTTTTCCACTCGCCGCCTGACAAAAGCGCAATCGAAAAGCTCTCTATCCGCTGCCCTTTCATCAGGTATTCCTTCAGAACTACATAGCTGATGCGCGCGCTATTTGGAAGCTGTATTGTTATTTCAGCCGTGCTTTTATCGTCCCTTGCGATGTAATAGCCGGAGTAATCGTCCGCTTTTGCATTCTCGATTCCGTGCCCTGCTTCCTCGCTGTCTGCCGTCAGTAAAGCGCCTCGCAGTATCAGGTTATCTGAAAAAGCGCGCCTGAGCCAATCGCCCATTTCCGCAAGCCGCGCTTCATCCTGCTTGCTGAAAAGCCCGTTTGGCATAGGCGGAATGTTCAAAAGGAAGGTCGCGTTGCCGCCTACGGAGGCGATATAGACGTGCCTCAGCTCGGCAAGCGGCTTAACCGAATCGTCCTCGCTTTTATGATAGAACCAGCCCGGGCGTATGGAGGTGTTCACCTCGGCAGGATACCAAATCAGCTCGCTTTCGTTTTTCAGCCTCTCGCGGCTGCCCAAATCCTCGTCGCTCGCGCTCAGGCTTCGCTGCCTGAACTCGGCGCTGTCCGCCTGCTGGCTCAGCGACGCGATTTTCTCCGTGTCGCTCGTCCGCTTCGGCACTACGCTCCATTCGGCTTTCCGCGCCTGTCCCGCCTCGTTGCCGCACCAGCGTATGTCCGGTCCGCATACGCTTATGCAGGCGTTCGGCTGTAGGCGGCGAATTGCCGCGTAGTACCTGTCCCAATCATAGAACTGCTTTTTTCCATTCTTGCCCTCGCCGCACGCTCCGTCCAGCCAGACGTCGAATATTTCGCCGTAGCCTGTGAGCAGCTCCGTAAGCTGATTTACGAAATAGTCGTCGTAAGCCTTGCCTGCGCCGTACAGGTGCGAATTTCTGTCCCACGGCGAGAGGTATATTCCGAAACGGATTCCGCCCTCGCGGCAGGCGTCTGACACCTCGCGCACAATGTCCCCGCGCCCGTTTCTGAACGGGCTTGAGGCAACGCTATGCCTTGTATAGCGCGTTTGCCAAAGGCAGAAGCCGTCGTGGTGCTTGCAGGTCAGTATAAGCCCCTTCATTCCCGCCGCCTTGACTGCGCTTACCCATTTTCGCGCGTCAAACTCGGCAGGGTCAAATATGCTCGGGCTTTCCGTCCCGTCGCCCCATTCCTTATCCGTGAAGGTGTTTACCGTAAAGTGAATAAAAGCATAAAACTCAAGCTCCTGCAGGGCAAGCTGCCTCGCGGAGGGCAGAATTTCCGTCAGCCTTTTATCGCCTGCGCTCATGTTGCTCCTTTGCCGCCTGCGCTTTTTCGCGCCATAAACGTATATAAATATTATGCAAGCGGCGCGTAAATCCTGCCCGCTAGCCTTCAAAGCGGCAAAACAAAACTGCGGTCAGCGCCCGATATACTAATGGTCAGCCGCCGCGGTGCAATGCTGTATTCCGCTTGCTTCAAGCCTTTTCAGCTCCGTTGCGGCGAGCATCACTATTCCGATTCCGTGCGTATCGTTGAAGTTCCAGCTCAGAGTTTTGTAGTAGTCCCTCGAAAATGAAAAGCCTGAGCCTCTGCATACTCCGTAAAGATTGCCGCCCGAGTCAATCGCCGTTTCGCAAAGCCCCTTCCAAGCTCTGCGCGCGGCGTTTCCGGCTTTTTCGCAAAGCTCCTTTTCATACCATCCGTTCATTACCCCGCGCGAAAACGCGCATATCATCATCGCGGTTGAGGACGCCTCGGAGTAGGTTTCAGGTTCGTCCAAGACTTGCCTCCACATACCGTTTTCACCCTGCAATCTGAGGTATCCGCGCGTAAGCTCGCAGAAAAAGGAAATCAAATCATTCCTTTCGTCCGCGTCCTCAGGCAGGCGCTCAAGCAGCTCGCTCAGGGAAAATATTACCCAGCCGTTGCCCCTGCTCCATGGAATTCCGTTGTTTTTACCGCGCCGCTCGCAGCGCATATGCGCCATAACGCCCTTGTCCTTCATGAAAAGCAGCTTTTTATACAGCAGAAGCTGTTTTACGCATTCCTTCATCGCCGCCTTGCAGCCGGAATATCCCGCATAGCGGCTGAGAAACGGGACGGACATATACATATCGTCCGCCCAGATTGTGTCGTCGCGCCTTACAAATGCGCCCTCGGCGGTTCGGGGCTGATGAAAGAGCATATAATCCGCCGTTTCGTTTGCGATTTCGCGTATTTTTTCGTTTTTTCCCTCTTTGTCATATTCCAGAAGCAGCGAGGCGAACGAGCCGCAGTCGTCCAATGCGTCGAGCCAGCAAAACTGCTGATTGACTCCCGCAAAGCCGTACTTTTCCGTGTCGTGCTTTGCGTAGCGCTGTATTTCCGTAACGGCATGAATGTGCCGCGAAACGTAGGCTGAAAGCTCGGGCATATCAAAAAGCCGCCCTGCCCGCAGCATTCCGTACAGCGTAACGCCAAGCGGATACGTCCATCTTCCGAACAGCCGCGCCTCGGCATACGGGCGCACGGCAATGCCCTTATAGCCCGTTTTCCAGCTATGCCCCTCGGCGACCTGCGCAATATCGGGAGCGAATCTGTCTATTTCCTTATTAAGCGGCCCTAACAGCAGGAAGCTTGTCGTCCTGCCGTGGATTTTAACAGGCGCTTCCATGCTCGCGCCCTCTGCCGAAACCCGCAGAGCCGCTATATCGGACGGCTTTCCGAATAAAAGAAGCTGATGACTGCCCGAAGAAAGCTCTCCGCCCGCCGCTTTTCCGTCAATCCGCACCGAAAGCCCCTTCGGAATATCAAGCTCAAGCTTTTTCGCGCCGCTGAGGCGCAGCTTGCTCCAGCCGTAATACAGCCCGTCATCCTGCTGCATTTCCGCTTCCGCTTTCGGCAGCCATTCAAGCCCCGATTCCGCCTCGCTTTGCTTGAAAAGCGAATCAATATCGGCTTGCTCCCTGCGCGGGCGCGTCCATAGAAAGCCCGCCTCGCCGCCGCGTTCCTGAAACGGCATAAGAAAATTGCACGGCTCCCATTGCGGCATTGCGTTTTGCAGCCTGCACCCAAAGCCAATCCCCGCTTTTTCGCAGCGGATTACAAAGCGGTTGAAGCCCTTTTTGAGCTGCACTTCAAACCGCGCGGGCGTTCCGTCTCTTTCCGTTGCGCCAAAGGAGGAAAACGCCTTTTCCCCGCGAAACCAAACCGCCGTGGGCGACGCGCAGCTTATAAGAAATGCGGTTTTTCGGCTTTCGGCTGAGTACAGCTCGCCCGCCGCGTATGACGCGCTGCCGTTTTCGCTTTGCGGAAAGCGCCTGTCAAAATCAAGAATATAGCCCGCTTTCCTGTCGCAACCGATTCCGCTTTCGTCATAGGCGCGGTAAACGTACGGCGTTTCCGGATTTTCGCCTATGTAGCGCTCCGCCATAAGCCTTACTATTGTTTCTGCGTCATATCCGCAGGTGTATGCGGCGCTTTGCCGCGAGTCAAAATATTCTTCCATATCCGCTCCCGTTAATTTCGTCAGCTTTTTATGCGCTTCGCGTTTTCAAAATCGAGCGTGAGGTTGTGACCGCCCGCCGATATTTCAATGCGCTTTGCGTCAAATTCGGCTGTGCAGAATTCGTTTTCGTAGCGCTTGTAGCCGTGCAGCGGAACTTCCTTTCCGGATACCTTCAGCGGCTCATTCCAGCCGAAGGCGTAGGTTTTCCCGTTTCCTGCGCGGTAGAGCATACTATGGCTGTCGCCGCTGAGCTTTGCGCTGTCGAAGCCCTTCACAAATTCCTCAAAGCTGCCGTTTTCCGCCCTGCTTCCCATTTCAACCGTCCATACGTTGGCATGACCCTGCGCGATATATTCGTATTCGCCGGCTCTTTCAAAGCGCTCCTGCCAGTCCTTTTCCCACATAAAGCGGAAAAACTCGGAATCCTTTTCCTCCCAATAGGCGGGCAGAAGGGAGCGCACCGCGATATAGCCGTCGCCTCGCCGTCCGAATATAAAGCCGTTCTTTTCGATTGTTTCGTCCATTTCGTGCTTGGGGAAGTACAGATGGCTGTAAAGATAATCAACAAAATCGGGCTTGATTCTGTAAATGCAGATTAGCACGTTCCCGTCAAGCGCGGCTCTGGGCAGGCAGAGGTTGCCCGCCCAGCGGTTTGGGCGATTCGCATACTCAAGCGACGCGGGATTGGTCGTGAATATTACCGCCTTGCCGCCGAGCGACGCAGTCCATGGATGCTGCTGATAGCCCATTTTTCCGCGCCTGAAATCCTGCGCGCAGCTTATGATGTAGTCGGGAGTTTTGCGGGTTAGTATGTCAACCTCCGTCATCGCGGTGAAATCCGGAGCGTCCTCGCAGGGCGCGCCCGCCTCGTCGCAAAGCCTGTACATTTCGCGGTATGCCTTCACGCGGTTCGTCATCCAGTTCCATGTCGGGAAAACCTTCATGGAGTTTTCTATGCAAAGGCGGTCTGAATAGGTCTGCATTCCCCAGAAGAACATTATGTTGTCAAAATCGGACGCGTCGATACCGTATTTCGCGGCGTCGCACACGTCGACGCTCATGCGCTCGCGGTTGATTCTGATTCCGCCGTCGTTTTTCGCCGCCGCCTTAATCGCTTCGGGGCATTCGTAGCCGCAGGCGGCAAGCATAACGGCGCATTCGCACATTCCGCTTTCCGCGTAGCCCTCGTCCCAGCAAAGGCGCATTGCGGCGGAGCAGTCCTCGTAATCCGGCTCTATGATAAAGCGCGTGTAAACCCTTCCGTGCGTCGTCGGCATATGCCCGTGAAAGCCGTTCACCGCCATGTCGAACATGAGCATATCAATCAGCATTTTTGAACGAGTGCGGATTGTTTCCTCGTCCGCGTAGACGGTAAGGCAAATTAGCCCTAAAATATCCTCCATATAGTAGCCCTGCGTGAGCCATTCGGAGAAGCCGAAGCGCTCGCGCCATTTGAGCCACCTCAGCATGAATTCCGTCGCGTGCGCCTTGTGCTCGCGCCCCGTCATTCCGTTTGACGGAAAAACAGCGTCCGGAAAAAGCTGCCCCGCAAGGTATTCGGCGCTGTGATAGAGGATTTGATGGTTCTCCGTAAAGTAGCAGGCGTGAGCCGGCTCAGGCTCGTCCAACCAGTATTTGAAGCCGATTAGGGACTTTTGTATTTTTTCAGCGGCGGTATCGCTGAGCCGCTCCGTGCCCCTGTGCTCGCGGAGCATTCTTATGAGAGCCGGAATCGCAAAATCCGCGCAGTCGAGGCGTTTGTCAATCCTGTCAAGCGCCTTGTCTATCGCAAATTCGCGTACAGCCTCCGTCTTTTCGCCGCTTTTCTGCAATTCCATTTTTGCAAGGTCGTAATACAGCCCCAGAAACGAATCAAAGCCGTGATACTCCTTGTTACCGCTCATTTCCTCAGCCGTTTTCGCGGCTTCCCTGTTCCCGTTTTCTACAATTAGCTTCAGGTAATCTATGTTCTTCATAGCGTCCTCCGATTGTACGAAATGAAATTACTGCGGCGAAACGTTCTTTTGCCGTCTTTGTGTTTTATGAGCTTATTATATCAAAGCGCCCGCGCCTTGCAATATGCGGATTTGTAATATGTCAATAAACCGAAGCGAATGCGGGGATTATTTATTGATTTGCCCCTGCCGCCGTGATATACTGGTAAAAAGCATCGGGGAAATTAATATGCGCGCATTTACCGCATGGTTTATGCGGCGGCGCGGCGATTCTTATGAAGGGCGGTTTTTTATGAATCCGTTTGCTCAGACAATTCTTTTTCAGGTAAAGCCGGACAAGCTGACTGAATTTGAAACGCTCATAAGGCAGGCTCAGGCGGAGCAGAAGCGGCTTGAGGGCTGCATTTCAGCCGAGTATATGAAGCGCTTTTACACGTTTGACAACGTAGAAAGCTGTGAAGCGCCGCGCGAGCTGACGAAGATTGTCAAGTGCGTAAAATACTACGGGTTTTTTCGTTTCGATACAATCGAGAGCTGCGGACGGACGGTCGGCTGGCTCTTTGAAAACTACGCCAAGGAAATTATGAAGCTTTTGATTATGCCGTTTGATGTTATGAGCGGCTATCTGCTTTGATTGAAAGGGGCGGTGACAAAGATGGCTGCGTGGGCTTCTCATCTGATGGTTGCCGAGAAGGTTATGGCTGCGCTCCCGTGGCTTGACAGGCGCGGGTTCTGCGTGGGCAATATCGCGCCGGACTGCGATCTTGAAAGCGAGGACTGGTCAAGCTTTACGCCGCCGCGGGAAGTAACGCACTGGATGACGGGGAAGCGCAAAACCGCCGCGGACGCCGAGCGCTTCTTTGAGGAATATGCAAAGGAGCGGCTTTGCGAATCGGCGTGCGCCGAGGAAAAAGCTTTTCTTTGGGGCTATTATTCGCACCTTGTTACTGACGCCGAATGCCAGAAAATGATTCGCTCAAAGGAGCGGGTTGAGGCGGCGTGGGACAGAATAAAGGCTAATCCGGAGCTATGCGAAAGGGCGAAGGGAATGCCTGAAAACTGGGACAGTATAAAGCTGCTTTTCAAAAAAACCGACAGATACAAGGATTGGCATTCGATTGAGCATGAATATCTTTCAGAGCATCCCGATTCGGGCTTTATAACGGAAATTATCGGGCTTCGCTCGTTTCCGGACTATCTTGATTTTCTGCCGAAGGGCGCGATTATAAGGAAGGTCAGGGTTATGGGCGTTCTTCCGGAAAAAGGCGCCTGCCGTTATCCGTTCGTTCCGATTTCAAAGGACGAGTATCTTGCGTTCATAGAAAACGCCGCGCGCCTTGTAATAAACGGAATAAGCGGACGGGTTATCCCGTCCGCTACGTAAGCATATCTTTATCGGGCTTGCCCGATTGAATGCGTATTTATTTTGTCCTGCCGAGCGCAATATAGTCGATGGCTGCGGCGGTGATTGCTAAAAGAAGCCATATGGACAAGAAGGCTTTTGCTCCCGTCATTGCAAAGCTGAACGCGGGAACGAGCCACAGCGCGAGCGCTTCCGCCGCCGCAATCGCAATCGCGGGAATCAAGCCCTTTTTCTTTCCGTGCCATACGAGCAGGAGAACAATTGAAAGCAATATTCCGATTAGCATAAGCACGCTCGGAACAACGACCTTTTCATAGCCGAACTCCGTGCCGTTTTTGCCAAGGTACGCGGTCATTTCCTCCGTCAGCTCGTCGCATTCGTAGGGATACGCCGCGTAGCCTATAAGGGAGGCGGTCTTTACGCTGTCGATTGAAAGGCGCGGTAGAAAAACCGCTTCCGCAACAGTCCCGTCCGCAAATGTAAGCTTGAGCGCGCCGGTCTTTTCCTTGTAGGAAACCTTGCCTTCCTCCTCGGTTTGCTGCCCGTCCGCCTCTTTGGTAACGGTCATTGCTCTTTTTCCCGTTATATTTATCTTCGATACTCCGATTTGCCCGTTTTCTTCGCTTTGCAGCGTCCAGCTGCCCAGAAGCATAGCATCCGCTCCGTTTTCCGGCGTGAACACGCTCGTTTCCCTGCCGTAGCGATAGAAGGGCGATGAGCATAAAAGCGGCAGGAATATTACAAGCAGCAAAGCGGTGATTGCGCGGAGGACGCCGTGACGGGTGAGCGTTATTTCAATCTTCATATGCAGTACCTCTTTTTCCGATAGAGGGGGTATGCCCTCAGGATGAAAGCATACCCCCGAACTCGCTGATTGATTACTTGGAAGCGTTGCGCAAATCGACAACAATCTGCTGCTTATCCGTGTCGAATTCTACCAGCTCATCCCAGCCGAAGCCTTCGAGCTTTTCAATCATAGCGTCCCACATAGCTTCAAATTCCGCTTCGTCCTTGGCAAATACCATCTGCCATGAGGTTTCCTTGACGATTTTACCGGTCTGGCTGCGAATCAAGCCGATTTCGGTAGTATCGCTGGGGAGATTGACGTTGACGCTCGGAACGATGCTTATCATGTTCTGGCTCTTGAGGTATTCAACCTGATTGATTGCGCCGTACTTAGCGCTCCATTCCTGAGTCGTCGCGGTATCGTTCTTCTTGAGGGTGGTAGACCAGAAGTTGCTGTTGTACTGCTCGCCGGTCTTGGGGTTTACGCTGGCGGAGTGAGTCAGCCACTGGTTGATTTTGCAGATACCGTCGTTGTAGTTTCCGCCGCCGAGTTCTTCCGGAACGGCAAGGTTAGCCATAAGGGCGGACTCGCCGTGTTCGGTAAGCTCGTATCTTCCGTCGGGCAGGATGTAGTAGTTGTAGCCCAGCATACCGTCGTGCAGGGTGGTAGCTCCGTCGGGGCTGATGTAGTAGTTGAGGAATTCCATTATGCGCTTTGCATTTTCGTCGGAAACCTTGCTGCCGACTGCAATGCAGCGTCCGTCGCCGTAGTAGTAGTCGCCGGGCTGATAGAAGTTCATGTCCTTAACGGGGGAGTACATGAAGTTCTGCCTCTCGGCGCCGCGCGACGCGGTGTTCCAGAAGCCGAGCTGCCATGAGTACCACATGAGGTAAACGCGCTTATGCCCCATCTTGTCGCAAGCGGCGTTCCAGTCCTGCGTGCCGCTGTCGGGGTCGATAAGCCCCATCTGATTGGCTTTGAACAGGAAGTTTAGAATGCGGTAGTAAGCGCCGTCCTTATCGGTAAGGGGAACGATGCTTCCGTCAGCGCCGAGCAGAACGGAGCCGAGGGTTTCCTGACCGTACCATTTGGTAAGCTGAGCTACATTCTCCATGTAGTCGCTGTCCCAATCCGGCCACAGGGAAAGGGCGTAAGCGGGGTCGCCGTCGGCGTTGGTGGAATGGGCAGCCTGAATCTTTGCAAGCACGTCAAGCAAATCATCGAGGTTTGCCATTTCGGGCGCGCCCTGCTCCGTGTAGAAATCCCAAGGCAGCATCGGGCTTGAGTAAACCTTGTCCTCCGAGAAGGAGGTGGGGGAGGAGTTGCACATCTGGCAGGGAATCGCGTAGATTTGTCCGTCCGCTACGCCCTCGAAGGACTTGTTCAGAGCCTGAATCGGCTCGTCATAGGCCTTGAGGTCGGGGCAATCGGCGTAAAGCGCGCTGATGTCCTTAATCAGACCGGCGGCAATGCAGTCCTGCATATCGGCATTGTCGAGCAGGATGATGTCGCCGAGGAAGCCGGACGCGGTGCGCGTTGCGTACTGCGCGTCGCCCGACTGCTGGGGCGCGATGATGTTCAGCTCGATGTTGAACAAATCCTTGACAACCTTGGCATACCAGCCGGGCTGCATTCCCTGGAAGTTCGCCGCTACGTCGTATACTTCAAGCGTGAGGGTTTCGTTGTCCTCAGCAAGAGCGCCGGCGCAGGAGAACACCATGATAAGGGACAGCAGAATGGATAGGAACCGCTTCATGATAGTTTCCTCCTTTTATTTCATGCGCTTGTTAAGCGCATTGATTCATGTTTTCCCGTCAGCCCTTTACAGCGCCTATCATTATTCCCTTTACGAAGAAGCGCTGGAAGATGGGGTAAACGGTGAGTATCGGCAGAACAACAACAATCGTAACCGTCATTCTGATTGAGGTTATGCTCGCCGTCTGCGCAAGCGCCGACATCGCCGCGCTGGAGGACGAGTTGTTTACTATGCTTGAAATGGAGTTTGCGGACTGAAGGTACTGATACAGCACGAACTGCAGGGGATAGAGGCTTTGCTTTGTCATCAGCAGCAGCGTGTCCTGAAACGCGTTCCACTGATTGACGGCGGAAAAAATTGCGACCGTAGCGAGGATTGGCTTTATAACGGGCAGCAGGATTTGCCAGTAGATTCTCAGCGTTCCCGCTCCGTCTATGTCGGCAGCCTCCCGCAGCTCCTTCGGCGTCGATTCGATAAAGGTTTTCGTAAGAATTATGAAGTAGGGCGAAACCGCCGTCGGAAGCACATAGCCCCAGAAGTTGTTCGTAAGCCCTAAGTTCATCATCGTAAGGTACCAAGGGATTATTCCGGCGTTGAAGTACATCGTCGCTATAACGAAACGGTACCAGAATTTGCGCTTCCACATATGCTCGCTCGTGAACATATACGCCATGAAGGATGTCGAGAGCAGGGTGAAGAACGTTCCGATTACCGTGCGCAGAACCGATATTTTCGCGGCTGCCATTAAATCGGGAAGCTTGAATACGTCGGCGTAATTCTTGAAGTGGATTTCCATCGGGTAAAACAGGATTACGCCGCGCTTGCTCAGCTCGTTGGAGCTTATGGTGTTGATAAGGATATAGTAGAAGGGGTAGGCGCAGGCGAGCGCGAACAGGATGAAGAACAGGTATGTCAGAACGCTTACGGATTTATCGAGCGCGCCCCTGTCGTTGACTATGTGCGCTTTTACGTGTGCTTTTTTCTGCATTTTGCTTCTCCCTCCTTACATAAAGCTCTCGCCGCGAACGGCTTTGGAGAGCGAATTGGTGAACAGGAGCAGCATCAGGCTTATAACGCTCTTGAACATACTGAGCGCGGTTGAAATCGAGTAACTGCTGTTTCCGGTCGCCAGATTGTAAACGTAAAGGTCGAGAACCTCCGTGTACTTTGTGTTGAAGGAGTTGTTGAATACGTAGTACTGCTCCATTCCGTTTGAAAGGAAGTTCGCGGAGTTAATCATCAGAAGAACGAAGAATGTCGGCAGCAGGCTTGGGATTGTTATGTGCCATATTATTTTCAGGCGCGACGCTCCGTCAACCCTCGCCGCCTCAAACAGCTCCTCGTCAATTCCCGCAATCGCGGCAATGTACATTATCGAAGCCCAGCCGAGGTTCTTCCATGTAAGCCACAGCCACATCGTGAGATACACATGGCTTGAATCCTTCAAATAATCGATTGGCGCGCTTATCAGCCCTAGCTGCATTGCAACGGTGTTGACAAGCCCCGTCGAGTTGAACACGCTCTGCGCAATCGAGTAAACAAGAACCCAGCTGATGAAGTTCGGCAGCGTTGTGACCGTCTGGACAACCTTGCGGAAGGGCATACACTTGATTTCGTTGAGAAAAACCGCGAAAAGCATAGGAATCCAGCTTGTGGTGAGCGTTATTCCGCTCATTACGAAGGTGTTCATGAACACCTGCCACAGCTCGGCTCGCTTCGCCTCCGTTGAAACCAGCGTTGCGAACCATTTGAGCCCTACGTAATTTGTCCACGATAGGCTCTGCGGCGGCTTATAGCTGAAAAATGAGTAAATCCAGCCGTACAGCGGGTAGTACGAGAAGATTGCCACCATGACGATGAACGGAAGAACGTAGAGGAATTCCCGGTAAGAGCGCAGCTGTCGTTTAGTAATACTTGCCTTCATACGGTGTGCCTCGCTTATTGCTCGTAATGATACATTAGTATAGCGAAACGTATATATATCCTTCAATGACATTTGGTTTAAAAAAACGGACAAAATTATCTTAATTTGCGCCTCGTTTGTTTACATTTTGTATAGAACAAGGTATGATGTGGTTGGAAGTTTTCCGGATAGGGGTGAAAAACATGAAGCTGTTTTACGAAACGCGGGACGGCGATTTCTTTGTCGGCGACAGCTACAATGCTCCGTTCCCCGCTCATGTGCATAATGTAATCGAGGTTCTGTATATTATGTCCGGCTCGTGCGAGCTGATGATAGCGCAAAAAACATGGAAGCTTGAAAAGGGGGACACCGCCGCCGTGTTCCCGACCGTTCCCCATGCCTACATCAGCTTTTCGCCGGACGCGCACGGGCTTGCCGCGTTTTTCTCGCCCTATACGATTTCCGAGTTCAGCGGTATTTTCACCGCAACGCGCCCGATAACTCCCGTTCTGACCGCGCACGAGGCTGGCAGAGAGCTTTCCGAAATTGCCGAAAAGCTTTATGAAATATCGCGTTCCGGCGACCATACGCTCCTTCGTGCCTACCTTCATCTGTTTCTCGCGCACGTTCTTCCGAATCTGGAATTGCAGCCGACCGCGCCTGAATACAAGGAATGCGTTGACAAGGTTATCGGTTATGTCAGCGAGCATTTCAGCTCCGCGATTACGCTCAAATCCGTTTCGTCCGCGCTGGGAATGAGCGCCTCGCACCTTTCGCACATCTTTTCCGAGCAGCTAAATATCGGCTTCCGGCAGTATGTGAATATGCTCAGGATTGACTGCGCAAAGCGCCTTTTGCTCGACCCCGCGGTGTCGGTTACGGAGGCGTGCTACAAATGCGGCTATGAGAATCCGAGAACCTTCAACAGAGCCTTTATCGCCGAGTGCGGAGTCACGCCGAGCCGCTATCGTGCCGAGGTTCAAAAGTAAATGTGAAACGTTTCGCTTAATTCAATCGAAGCCGCGAAATATGTATTTTCATAACGAATGACAAAGGCGTACAACTGCCTATTTTTCCATGGTACAAGCCCGTGTTAAGTACTGCTTTTGTTAAGCGCCGAGCCGCTTAAGGGGAGTTTTATAGAGAAGCATTCGTCTGCCTGATGCGCACAGGTATATATTCGCTATATATTAAATAGGAAGCAATATGTGCAGAAGCGGGAATCAATATCGGTATTAGCCGAAAAAGCATGGGAGATGTGTGGGAATCGCGCTTTACAGCGCCTGTTTCCGCAGCTTTGTGCCTGTAAAAAACGCAACGCAAAGCGCAGCGTTGCTTTCGGCGCTTCGTGTTGATTCGATTAAGGCATTCAGTTCTGCCGCGCTATTAGCGCTTCGCGCCGCCGCGTTTCCTGAACCGCGTACTGTTTTGCTTTCTGCGTTGCCCGTCTGCCGAGGGCTTCCGTTTGCATTTACAGTCCCATAATCCTGTCTTTTTCCCGTTTCCGCGCCTTTGATTTTCAAATTTCTCGCGATTTCCGTATTAATGGCGCAAAAGTTTTCGCAAACCGTTGACAACCATGACTTTGAGAGGTAAAATAATTCTTGCTGCAATAGCTCCGCTAGCCCCGGTCTATTGTTACAACGCTGTCGGTGCGACCATCATTGACAGCAGACTGCGCGGATTCCGCGCCGGTTTTCCGTATAATCGGAAAACTCTTCACCATACAATCCCAAGGAGGATATGAACTTGAATACGTATATGGCAAAGGCAGAGACCGTCCAGCGCAAATGGTACGTCGTCGACGCCGATGGTATGGTTCTGGGCCGCTTGGCTTCGCAGGTTGCCAACATCCTGCGCGGCAAGAATAAGCCCACTTATACTCCCCACGTGGATACCGGCGATTATGTTATAATCATTAACGCCGACAAGGTTGTCCTTACCGGCAGGAAGCTTGACCAGAAGATTTATTATCATCACAGCGGATACGCCGGCGGACTCAAGGAAACCAAGTACCGCGACCTCATGGCGAATAAGCCTGAGTTTGCCGTGGAAAAGGCTATCGTCGGAATGCTGCCTAAGGGACCTCTCGGTCGCAAGATGGCAACTAAGCTGCACATTTATTCCGGCTCAGAGCATCAGCATACTGCACAGCAGCCTGAAACGCTCGAACTGAAGTAACGCGGAAGGAGAATAAGCAAAGATGTCTCAAGTCAATTACAATGCCGTTGGCCGCCGCAAGCAGGCCATTGCCCGCGTTCGTTTGGTTGCCGGTGATGGAAAAATCGTCATCAACAAGCGCGATATCGACTCTTATTTCGGTCTTGAAACCCTTAAGATGACTGTTCGTCAGCCCCTTACGCTCACGAACGCCGGCAAGGGCTTCGATATCCTCGTTAACGTACACGGCGGCGGACTTTCCGGTCAGGCCGGCGCTATCCGTCACGGTATCAGCCGCGCGCTCATCAAGGTTGACCCTGAGCTGCGCCCCGCCCTCAAGCAGGCAGGTTTCCTGACCCGCGACCCTCGTATGAAGGAGCGCAAGAAGTACGGTCTGAAGGCCGCCCGTCGTGCGCCTCAGTTCTCAAAGCGCTGAGTTTTCACATTTTTCTTACGGCGGTTGGGCGGCAGTATTCTCTGCCCTCTCCGCAACCATTATTGGAGGTGTGTTAGTTGCCTATCATAAAGTCCGCTATCAAGCGCGTTAAGGTTACCGAGGCGAAAACCCTTCGCAACCGCAACATAAAGACCGGCGTTAAGACTGCCATCAAGAAGTACGAAAACGCCGCTCCCGAAAATGCCGAGAAGGAGCTTGCCAACGCTTTCTCCGCTCTCGACAAGGCTGCCGCCAAGGGAATCATCAAGGTTGAAACCGCAAGCCGCAAAAAGGCGCGTCTTGCAAAGAAGCTCGCAAAGCCCGCTGAGGCGTAAGCTTTTCGGCTTTAATAGCTGTGTTCAGCCGCCGCGCTTTTGCGCGGCGGTCTTATTGTGCGCAAAATCGCTTACGTGAAATCCCAAAGTAAATTCCACAGCGGAGTTTACTTTGGGATTTCTCTCAAAACCGCTGAATGCCATCGCATCTTTATATATCCCGCGGGACAACCTTTGAGCAAATGCCTGACGAATAGCTCGGCTGTGCTTTGGCTGTGTGCTGTACCAAGGCTCTTAAGCGTACAGCTCGAATAGTGCTGTTATGCTTTGACTATACCCGTAAAAATCGCATTGAGTCATTGGCTGAAATAGCTCGGCTTTTGCTTTAAGCGGCTCAGTTATGCGCTTATTGTGGTAATGCGTTTTACGAAAATTTGCTGCTCAGGTACGGCTGCATTTGTAAGCCTGTATAGCAAAAACTACCAAGTGCTTATGGAATTGCAGGATTGAGCCGCAAAATTTGCCGCCGTGCTTTTGCGCGGCGGCTTTTTGTTTAGCGGTTTATTCTGCACCTTTGACTGCCGAAATATGATTCGAGCTTTTTCTCATAATTTTTCATCGCCTTGTCTGTCGAGTATTCGTTTTCAAACATTGAGTGACGCTCAAAATAGAAAAGATAAACCGGCTTTCCTATATCGTCGGGAGAATAGTATGCGGATATGCAGAGACGGTAGAGCCGCGCGGACTCGTCCGACCAGCCTTCCTCGCGCGACAGCGCGTCCAAGGCGCAATCGTAAGCCGCGTCAAAGTGCAGCGTCCCGCTGTCCGGCAGCCGAATGCCCGATTCAACTACGGCTCTGTATTTATCGAAGATGCCCTCCGCTTCCTCATCCGTCAGGGCGGAGATTATGGGCTTCCACTTTTCGCAAACCTCTGCGAGCCTTATATAGCAGTTGTCACGGTTGAAGCACTCCTTCAGCTGAGTCTCAAGCCGTCGGTCTAAAGATATTTTTGACGGCTTCTGCAATATGTCAAGCGCGCCGTTTGCCCTGAGCGTTCCGACGTACAGCCCGTCCTCATCCTCCGGATGGCTTTTGAGCGTTGTTGAAAACGACCATTCGCCGTTTCCCGAAACGAGCTGTGAGAGCGCGAAATCCTCCTGCGAAAACCCCGTTTCGGCATAAAGCCCCTTCCAAATCGCGCTGAGCGCCTGCGCGTGCGTAACCGTTTCCGCAAATGCCGTTGAAATGCAGAGCATAAGCGCCGCCGTCAGCGAAGCCAATGCAAGCCGCAATGATTTTTTACTCACATTTTCTCCTTTCAATATGCGGGGGAAGGGCTTAGCCGTAAGCCTTTGCATTTCTCCTTCGCACCCCTCGGCGCAATCATAGCGCGGCGTGGAACGCCAAAACCGCTCGGAGCACGAAACGCTTGATTATCGGCGCGAATGGCTTTATAATTCGTTTTATCGCATTTGCGCGTCGGCAATGCTTCGCTTAGTTTTTGCTAAGGCTTGAGATTTGCGCGTGAATCTATTATAATAGATTGGAGATACCTTATCTGTCTTTAGGGCTTAGATAATGCCTGCGCCTTTAAGCCGTATGATGAACGGAAGGCGCGCGGCGCTTACGCTTTATACCGTGAAGCATTATGGAGGGCATAGGAACATATTATGAGCGATGAATTCAGGACGCCTAAGCAGGAGCAGCAGATGCTCCCCATATACGGCGCGGAAACCAAAACCGCCGTTTGGCAGGCTCCCGTGCGCAAGCGCGGAGGGGCATCCACAGGCGCGGAACGCATTGAGCAGCGCCCCGTCGTGCAGGTGAAGCGCACCGATACAATATCGGGCGGCGCTATTCAGCAGAGCATAGAGGAAAGAACCGCGCCCCGCGTGGTCAAAAAGGTTGAGCCTGTTCAGGAGCCGGAGCAGGATATGCGGCTTCGCAAGGATGAGCAGAGCGCGATACGCTCCGAAATATCCTTAGAGGACGCCGCTTCGCCGCGCCGCCGCCGCCGCGCTTCCGCCGCTGCCGAATTGCCGGAGGAGGCTGCTCCGCAGAGCGTTCCAAGCCCCGGTATGTATATGCGGGACGTTGCGTATGACCGCGAAAGGCGCGCGCCCGAAAAGAAGAACGATTATGTAATGCCCGTGCGCAGCGCGCCGCAGCCGCGTCAGGTTTATGACGACGAGCGCTATCGCAGCCAGACGCAGAGCAGCGGAAACGCCCGCCAGTATAGACCTCCGGTTGTCCCCTCGCAGCGCGCCGCCGCTCCGCAGATGCCTGAGCGGGACTATATGGACAGCGGACTGCCTGAGGAAGAAGAAGAACCGCCGCGCCGCCACGGAGCGCTGACGGCTGTGATTGTCGTAGTTGCAATCATCGCGCTGTTTTTCGGCGTCGTTTTCCTTACCCCCGCTTCGGACAGCGGGATTCTCGGCGCGATAACGAACCTGCGGGCCGGAATAGCGGGAGCGGCTGAAAACATAACGGGAAGCCTTCTCGGCAAAAAGAAGGATTACAGCGTTTCCGAATTTTCAGCTACCGTTTCGCGCGTTGCCGTCGGCAATGAAATCTGCCTTACCGCAACGACGGGCAAGGATGTCGAAAACGTAAGGCTTATAAACGATTTGGACGAGGTGCTTACCGCAAACGTAAGCCCCACGCGCAATAACAGCAATACAATATGGGGAATCACCCTTGAGCAGAGCGACGCCTATGAGGGCGACGTAAGGCTTTCCATACTCGCGGGCGGCGAGTGGGTGCTTACGGACAGCAGCATCTATATCGAGGTTTACCGTCCCACATCCACCCCGCCTGTGGAATCGACGGTTACCCCGCCGCCGTCCGACGGCGCTGAACCTGTATATACCCCCGAAGCGGGAGTAATCGTGCTTACATCTCCTGAAACCACGTCGCCTGCCAGCTTTGAAACTCCCGAGCCTGCCGTAGAAGCGACCGAGGAGCCGACGCAGGAGCCTACCGAAGCGCCTACGCCCGAGCCGACTGCCGAGCCTGCGCCCACCGCCGAGCCGACGAGAGCGCCTACGCCAATGCCTTACTTCCCCGCAATGCCTTCGGATGAAGCTCTCCCCTCCGCGCTTGGGCTTAACGGAAACATTATTTCAGACGGCAAGACGCTCGTCTCCTTCTCAAGAGAGACTGAGGTGCAGATGAGCGCGCCTGACGATTATGCGCAGTGGAAAGCAGGAATTCTTTGCTTCCGCGGCGGGCCTTTCCGTCAAAACGCCGCTTTCGGCACGGCTGATATATCGGAAGAAAGCATGAGCATTCTTTGGGAAAACCCCGTAGGCGGCAAGGATACATACTACGGAGTATACTGGACGGGTCAGCCCGCGATAGTCAAGTGGCCGCAGGATGTTCGCAACATGATGAACATCATTGACGAGAAGAAGTCCGTGACTGCGCTCAAGGAAGTTATTTACGCAACGCAGGACGGCAAAATCTATTTCTATGATTTGAACGACGGTGAAAAGACGCGCGAGGCTATCGAACTCGGCTATCCTATGCGCGCCTCCGTATCCCTCGACCCGCGCGGAATTCCGCTTCTCGCCGTTGGGCAGGGCATTTCCAAGCTGAACGGCAAGACGGGCGATATCGGATATTATCTGTACAGCCTGCTTGACCAGAAGCGCCTCGCCTTTATCAACGGCAGGGATAAGAACGCGCCCGGAACGAACGGCGCATTCGATTCCTCAGCGCTTTTCGACCGCAACAGCGATACAATGATTGTCGCGGGCGAAAACGGGCTGCTCTATACCGTCAAGCTCAATCAGGTGTTCGATGTTGAAAATGTTACGCTCGATATCAAGCCTGAAACCGTCGCTTACAGCGCTGTTGCCAAAAAGCAGGCGGATACCAAGACGGGAATCGAGGGCAGCGTTGCGATGTACGGAAGCTATGCGTATTACGCGGACGCTTACGGCATTCTCAGATGCGTTGATGTAAACACAATGTCAACCGTTTGGGCTATTGATACCGGCGACAACACGGACGCAACCATAGCGCTTGAAATGGAAGGGCTTGCCGTTTCGCTCTACACCGCGAATACGGAGCTTAGCCGCTCCACAAGCAAAAAGACCTGCACCGTAAGGAAGCTCAACGCGCTTACCGGCGCCGAAATATGGAGCGCGGATTTCCCCGCGAGCTATATCAAGAACACGGAAACGGGCGCTATGGCGTCCCCGATAGTCGGCGAGAACGAGCTTTCCGACGTTGTAATCTTCACGATTATGAACAGCAAGAATAAGAGCACTGTCGTTGCCCTCTATAAGGAGAGCGGCGAAACGAAATGGTCGCACGAGCTTGAAGCGTCCACTTGGTCAAGCCCCGTCGCAGTCTATACCGACAGCGGAAAGGCTTACATTCTTCAGGGCGATAACGACGGAATCCTGACAATGCTCAGCTCGTCCGGCAAGGAACTTGAAACGCTTGATTTGGGCGGCGCTATCATCGGCAGTCCTGCCGTTTACCAGAACAAGCTCGTCGTAGGCACTTCCGCTAAAAAGGACAGCAAGATTGTCTGCGTTGAGCTGAAATAACGGGAGCGGTGCGCGAATGAAAATTCTTTACGGAACGGGAAACCCCGCTAAGCTTGAGGCAATGCGCGAAACGCTTTCGGGGCTTGACATCGAGCTTCTGGGGCTTTCCGACATGGACGGTGTTTTTCCGCATAAGCTGATTGAAATTGATGAAAGTATGCCCGACGCACTCGGCAACGCCCGCGCGAAAGCGCGGGCTTACTTTGATAAGTATCATATGCCCGTGTTCTCCTGCGATTCAGGGCTGCACCTCGGCGGAGTTTCGGACGCGGAGCAGCCGGGCGTTCATGTAAGGCGTGTTGGCGGCAAAAGCCTTACGGACGATGAAATGCTTGAGCATTACTCCGGAATTGCCGCGCGGCATGGCGGCAGCGTCCGCGCAAGATACCATAACGCCATATGGCTCATCATGGGCGACGGCAGGGAGTTTTTCCGCGACGACGAGGCAATCTACGGCAGGGAATTCCTGCTCGTTGCAAAGCCGCATGAAAAGCGGGTGAAGGGCTTTCCGCTCGATTCAATATCGGTTGACGAGCGCTCCGGAGCGTATTATTACGACCTTCCGCATAAAAGCGGAGTTGCGGGCACGATGAAAAGTGCTTTCAGGGAGTTTTTTCTTATGCACGTAATCGGCTGAGGCGCTGCCTTGGCTTACGGAGGCGCTTATGAAATCTGTTTTCACAAATATCGACTGCGTGTCCTTTCATGTCGACAGTCTTGATGAGGGAATTGCCTTTTATCGGGACAGCCTTGGTCTCCGCCTGCTTTGGCGCACGGAGGATTCCTGCGGGCTTGGAATGGATGAGGATATTTCCGAGCTTGTTCTGACGACGCGCGATATACCGATTGCGCAGTTCAAGGTTGACTCAGTTGACGCGGTTCTGCCTGTCTTTATCGCTGCGGGAGCGGTTGTGGATTACGGCCCGTTTGATATAGACATCGGCAGATGCGCCGTCATCCGCGATTTGTTCGGCAACCGCTACTGCATTCTTGATATGACAAACGGAAAATACGCCACCGACGAAAACGGAAATGTTACGGGAGTAAAGTAGTCGGAAAGACTTATCGGTATTATGCGAGCCGCTCTTTCGAGCGGCTCTTTTTTTGTCCTGAAAGTTATTGATATATAACTATATCGAGCGGCGCGGATTGCAGCGTTTTTCGCGCTTATTTTTACGCGCCTTCGACCGTTATCGCGCGGCGTGTATTGTAGCATTGTCATGGGTGGGAGGACGTAATATGCGCGTTTCGCTGGAGCTGTTTCTGCTTGTCAATCTGCTGATGGATTTATCCGCGCTTATGCTTGCAAGGGCGCTTGCGGACGGCTGCCCAAGGCGCGGCGGGCTTATCGGCGGCGCTTTTCTGGGCGCGGTTTACGCTTTTTTGTCCTACCTTCCGCCGCTTTCGGTTTTGCGCTCCTTCCCTTGCGCGGTTGCTTTCTCGCTCGTGCTTTCCTTTGTTTCCTTCCGCTTCTTGGGGGCTTGGCGGGTGCTGTGGCAGGCGCTTGTGCTGCTTTTGTCCGTCGGGGCACTCGGCGGCGTATGCGAGTATATCGCCCGCAATTCCGTGCCCGTTGCATGGGCGCTCTGCGCCGTGTGGCTGCTTGCGTTTGCCTTTTCCGCAGCTTATATGAGGGCAAAAAGGGTCACGTCAAGAAAGCGCGTTGCCGTAAGGCTTTATTACCATTACCGCAGGTATTCGTTCACCGCGCTTGTTGACAGCGGGAATCTCATTCTGGCAGGGCGCGAGCGCGCGCCGGTCATCATGCTCAGCCGCGATACGGCAAACAAGGTTTTCGCGGGAATCGTCCCCGGCGCGGATTATCTCCCGCCTGACGCATTTCCGATAAGCGTTACAACCGTTTCGGGAGTAATCAGCCTTCCGTGCGTTCGCCCCGATTCGGTTGAGCTGCTTATGCGGCGCGGCTGGGAAAAGCGCAGCGCGTATATATGCGTCGGACGGCAGCGCTTTACAGATATATGCCCTGCGTCGCTCTGCACGGCGGCGTAACTTTAGGTTTATTAAGGAGAGTGATATTCATGGATTCGGCAAGGCTGCCGTCTTGGGTTATAGGGCTTTTCACAAAGGTCAGGCTTACCGATTTCCTGAGCCAGAGCGAAATATACTATATCGGCGGTCCGGACGTTCTGCCCGCTCCGCTTGAGCGCGAGGAGGAGCAGCGGCAGATAGCGCTTCTGCGCTCGCCGCGCGCGCATGAGGCACGGCAGACGCTTATAGAGCATAATCTGCGGCTTGTTGTTTTTATTGCGAGGAAGTTTGAAAATACGGGCGTCGGGATTGAAGACCTTATTTCCATCGGAACAATCGGGCTTATCAAGGCTGTCAATACCTTTGACGCGGATAAGAACATAAAGCTTGCGACCTACGCCTCGCGCTGCATAGAGAACGAGGTGCTGATGTACCTTAGGAAAACGAGCAAGCTGCGCTTTGAGGTTTCGCTTGACGAGCCGCTTAAAACCGACTGGGACGGGAATGAGCTTCTTCTGGCTGACGTGCTTGGAACGGACGGCGATATGGTTTACCGCCATATAGAGGAAAATGTCGAAAGGCAGCTGCTCAAAACGGCGCTGCACCGCCTTTCGGCGCGCGAGCAGCTTATCATGTGCCTGCGCTTCGGGCTCGGCGAAACGCGCGAATACACTCAAAAAGAGGTTGCCGACAAGCTCGGAATAAGCCAAAGCTATATTTCGCGGCTTGAAAAGCGAATTTTGTCGCGCCTGCATGGGGAGCTGGAAAGATACACCGGCTGACAGGGAGGACATATGATGAATTCTCCGCGCCCGCTTTGGTCATACTTCGGATAGAGGGCTACGGCGGGTGTTTTTTATGCCGGTTCAATTTTCAGCATGGAGGACTTTAATATATGGCGCTGAACAAGGTTGAGATATGCGGAGTTGACACCTCATCGCTTCCCGTAATCACGAACGAGCGTATGCGCGAGCTGTTTCCGCTCGTTCACGCGGGGGACAAGCAGGCGCGGGATGAATTCGTGCAGGGCAATCTGAGGCTGGTGCTTTCGATTCTGCAGCGCTTCGGCGGGCGGGGCGAGAATGCGGACGATTTGTTTCAGGTGGGGTGTATCGGGCTGATTAAGGCGCTTGATAACTTCAATACGGAGCTTGGCGTTCGCTTTTCCACATACGCCGTTCCGATGATTATAGGCGAAATCAGGCGCTACCTGCGGGATAACAACGCAATCAGGGTTTCGCGCTCGCTTCGGGATACGGCGTATAAGGCGATGCAGGCGCGGGAGAAGCTTTCGACTGAGCTGAAGCGCGAGCCGACCGTTACGGAGCTTGCGGCGGAAATGCAGGTTCCGCGCGAGGACGTTGTTTTCGCGCTTGAGGCGATTCAGGACCCCGTATCGCTCTTTGAGCCTATCTATAACGACGGCGGCGACGCGCTGTATATTATGGACCAAGTCAAGGACGAAAAGGATATGGACGAGCTTTGGCTTCAGAATATCGCAATCGGCGACGCGATGACGCGCCTTACGGACAGAGAGCGGAAAATCCTCCGTATGCGCTTTTATGACGGCAAAACGCAGATGGAGGTTGCGGGGGAAATCGGAATTTCGCAGGCGCAGGTTTCAAGGCTTGAAAAAAACGCGCTCGCGCATATGCGAAAGCACGTTGAGGCAACCGGCTCATAAACGCTTATAAAAACGCATAGTCTGCTTCGGGTGAGGAATATGAGCTTATCGGAGCTGCGGCAGAAGGATGTAGTGAGCATTATCAGCGGGAAAAGCCTTGGGCACGTTATGGATATCGAGTTCTCGCGGGAAACGGGCTGCGTTACCGCGCTTGTCGTTCCCGGCGGCTTCAATCTGCTCCAGTCAATCAAGGGCGAAAAAACCGGAATAGCTGTTCCGTGGGACAGAATACAGAAGATTGGCGAGGACGTTGTGCTTGTCGATATCGCGCCGGAGGAGCTGGAGGGCTGTTACCAGAAATAAAGCGCGCAGGGATTTGTTCCCGCGCGCTTTGCCGCGTAAACCGGCGCTTTTACAGCTCGCCCTCGTATTCAAAGGGCGCTTCCGGCGAGTAAACATCGCTGAAATAGCCTTGAAACGGTATTCCGTCCTGCGCGCATTTTATCATGTACGCAAGCGATTTGTCTATGTGAGGTTCTTCGCCTGCGGAATGAGCAAGCTCGAACTCGTCCATAATGTTTTCCATCTGAACTGCTTCAAGGTAGAGGGGCAAAAGCGAAAGCTGCCCGTCCGAAAGCTCGGTTTCGCTTCGGTAGCCCCTGATAACTTCCGCAAAATACGCGTCCATAAAGGCTCTGCGCTTTTCGGCGTCCTTCTCAAACTGCCTCCAGCCAACTCCGTTGCGCCACATGGAAGCAATGTCGTACATGAACGGACCGTAGCAGCAGTTGTCAAAGTCGTATACGGTTATTTTGCCGCTTACGTAATCAATGGAGTAATTCCCGTCGCCGTAATCGTAGTGAAGCATACCCCATGTTTCGCTGGTTTTCTTGCTTGCCGATATTTTCTTCATAAGCTCGATGAAGCTTTCCTTGAGCCTCGGAAGGTTTTTCGGAATCATCAGCTCAAAGAATTCGGGAGTATACTTTTCCTCGTAGGTGTAGCGCTTCAACGAGATTTCCGCGCTGAGAGGGGAATACATCCACAACCCCCGCGCCACCGTCGTGAAGGTATTTTACGAATTCCGCCTCCGCAAGCATATCGAAGTACGTTCTGTCCTCTGTATACGAAACCCTGGCATTCCCTTTTTGCCGCCGCAGACGGAGTAAACGATGTTTCGCTCGCCGTCATGCGCGGAAACGCGTTCAAGCTCGCCTTTATTTATTTCATACAGGCTTTCGGCACTGCCCGAAAGCTCGCCCTCAATGAGCAAAGCCGCATTTTCGTAGTTAATATGCAGTCCTCCTTTACTTCAGCCTTATAACGTTCCACGACAGCTTTCCGAGCTTGATTCCCGAAATGCCGCCGCCGGATTCATCACATTTTACATTGATTGGCGTTACATTGTCGGGCTTTTCCTCCGTGTTGATTGCCTTTACGTCGTCGTTGTGCATCACGATATGCTCTATAACCTTCATGTCCCCGAACGCGCGCATATCAAGCTCCAGCGCAATATCCCTGTCCTGCGATTTGTTAACCGCAAAAACGGTCACGCCTCCGTCCTCGCCAAGGACCGCAGAAGCGTCAACGCAGGGAACTGCGTCAAACTCGGAGGTTTCATATACGGGGGAGCTGAGAAGCGGAATAAGCGCAGTACCCCTGCCGTACTTTGAGGCGTGCATGAACGGGTAGAAGATGGTCTGGCACCATGCGCCACCCGTTTTGGAGGTCATAATCGGCGCAATTACGTTTACAAGCTGCGCAAGGCACGCAATCTTTACCCTGTCAGCGTTGTTGAGCAGGGTTATCAGCATACTTCCCACAAGCAGCGCGTCCTCAAAATTGTAGATGTCCTCCAGAAGCGGCGGCTCCTGCCCCCATGAGCGCGCGTCATAGAACTTTTTGTCCTGCCCGTTTGAGTGATACCATACGTTCCACTCGTCAAAGGAGAGGTTAATCTTCTTCTTGCTGTGCTTCTTTGCCTGGACGCTGTCGCAGATTGCCGCAACGCCCTTGATAAAGCTGTCCAGATTGATGGACTGCGCAAGAAAATTCGGGGTATCGTTCTTTGCGTTGCCGTAATACTGGTGCAGGGAAAGGTAATCTATATTTGAATAGCCCTCCTCCAGAACCGTGCGCTCCCAATCCCCGAAGGTCGGCATACCCAGCGCGGACGAGCCGCAGGCAACAAGCTCGATTGACGGGTCAAGCCATTTCATCACCTTTGCGGATTCGTTCGCTATCCGCGCGTATTCCTCGGCGGTTTTGTGCCCTATCTGCCAAGGGCCGTCCATTTCGTTGCCGAGGCACCACAGCTTTATATCAAAGGGCTTTTCGCTGCCGTTTTGCCTGCGCATATCGGCATACTTGCTATGCGTGTCAAGATTGCAGTATTCCACAAGATTTTTCGCGTCGTCAACGCCGCGCGTGCCGAGGTTGACTGCCATCATAACCTCGGAATCCGCTTTTTTGGCAAAGGAGCAGAATTCGTGAAGCCCCACCTTGTTGCTCTCCGTTGTGAACCACGCCAAATCGAGCCTCTGCGGGCGCTTGTCGACAGCGCCTACTCCGTCCTCCCAATGGTAGCCGGAAACGAAGTTGCCGCCTGGCCAGCGGATTATCGGAACGCCCAGCTTGCGAATCAGGGCAATTACGTCCTTGCGGAAGCCCTCCTCGTCCGCCTGCGGGTGTTCGGGCTGATATATGCCCGTGTAGATTGCGCGCCCCAGATGCTCCAGAAACGAGCCGAAAACGCGCTTGTCGATTTCGCCGATTTTGTAATCTCTGTCCAGGGTCAGCTTCGCCTTTTCCATATGTATTCTCCTTATAAAGCGCCGCATGAGCGCGCGAATATATCAGCTATTCGCCTGCCGCACGCTGTTTCCTTCATGTCATATTGACGATTATTTGTCCTTTATCCAAGCCTTGAATCATTCAAAAGGTATGCAATGCGCATTTATTTAATTATAAATATATAAGTGCTTTCAGGCTCTGCCCAGCTGAGGATTCTGATTAAATCCGCCTTCTCAACCGCAATGTTTCCGTCCGTCCCGACTTCGATTATATCCTTGCCGCTTTTCGCGTTTTTCGTCGCAAGCGCTTCGTCGTTTCTTACTTCATCGCTCACGCATTCAAGCAGAAGGGTAGGGGCGTCCTTGCCCGCGTTTATTAATATCGCAAGCTCGTATTCCTGCTTTCCGTAAACGGAAACGGAGATTTCCGCGCTTTCCGCATCCGTAATCGCGTTGCTCTCGCTCGATATTTCTATGGTACTGCTTTCGTCAAGCGCTTTATACTCAAATCCGGTTTCGGGTTTTTCATCGCTTCCAAGCGCCGATACGAGCGGGAAAAGCCCTGCGGGAGTATAGCCGTCCGCCCATTCTTTGCGCTCGCCGACTCCTTTTTTGCCAACGAAGCCCTTTATGCTCTGCATTCCCGCCGCGACCGTATACCTGCCATTTTTCACCTCAAGGCAGGTAAGACTCGCCGCCGAGCCGCTCGTGTTTACAACTATCAGCTTCTTATGAACAGCCGAATCAAGGCTTACGCCCTTCTGAAACGCCGTAACCCTTATCGCAAAATTGTTCGAGAATATAAACATCAGCGTAAAGCCGATAAACGCCGCGATTACTATGAAGATTATCAGCGCAATCCAGCTGAAACTCTTTTTCCCGCTTTTCATCATTGCTCGTTAATCCTGTCGGAAGCCCTTCTGCGCAGCTTCCTGTCCCTTTTCACAATGTACATACTCGTGTCGCTCTGCCTCAGGCATTCCATAACGGTATCGCCTGATTTGAGCGTAACCGTGTAAAGCCCGATTGACGAGCTGACGGTATATGCCTTTTTGCTCTGCTCGTTAAGCCTTTGCATAACCTCGCCGACGCGCGCCGAGTATGCCTTTGCGCCGTCCTCGTCGCAGTCGGGGAGGAAAACGGCGAACTCATCGCCGCCGAAGCGCATACAGATTCCGTCGGGAGTTGAGGCGAGACGAAGCGCCTTGCCGACGAGGATGATTGCGCTATCGCCCTCCTCATGCCCGTAGTTGTCGTTAATCTGCTTGAGACTGTCCAAATCAATGCCGGCAAAGGTTACTGTCATATGGCTTTCGCAGGATTCCTGCCAGATTTCGCTCAAACGCTCCTCAAAGCCGCGCCTGTTGTAAAGCCCCGTAAGCGCGTCCGTTACGCTGCTCATGTGCCTGTCGCGGTATAGGCGCTCAAGCACCTGTTTCTGATGGATGTGCCGCAGTTCGTTGGCGATTATTACATTCCACTCCTGATAGAACTGATTCGGCACTTTGTGCTCGGGGAACCTGATTGCGGTATAACCGAAGCACTGGTCGTTCTGGTGGAGCAGCATTATGTTGTAGGTCTGCGGCTCGTCCTTTTCGGCTTCCGGCGGCAGGATAAGCCTGCGGGAGAAGCGCTTTCCGAAAAGCCCAAGCTCCTTGCCCTCCGATATGGACGAAATTACGCACGCCTCGTCCGTCATATTATCGGCGTATTCCGTAACCGCCTTTTCATTGTCGGTCGGCTCGCCGCCGAGGGAATCGTCCTTTTTCCGCTTGTTTCCGAAAAGGCAGAGATAGAAATCGCTGTACGTCGCTATGTCGCCGAGCTTTCTGAAAATTGCGTCGCTCATATCGGCATATGTGTCGCAGCCGTAAACGTTAATCGAGAAATATGTAAGGCTTACCTGCCTGTTGGACTGCTTTGTGATTTCGCCCGCGGCAACCCTGCCTATGTTCCTGTAATGCTCAATCGTAGGGCTTGCGCAGCCGCAGCTTTCCCTCTTGAGCAGCTTTACGGGAACGGCGACGCTTTGAGGCGCCTCCGGAGGAAGCCCCGCCTCGCGCTCGTGAATGCGTCTGTCGATAAGCGTTACCGCCTCGCGCGCCATTCCAACGTAGTCCTGCTCGACTGTCGTTATGGTCGGTATGGAATTCCTTGATTCGTCAATATTGTCAAAGCCGGAAATAATCACGTCCTCCGGCACCTTGCAGCCGTGCCGGATCGCTTCTGCGCAGAGGGAAACCGCCATATAGTCGTTCGCGCAGATAATCGCCTGCGGCTTTTCGCCGTTTTCAAAAAAGAATTCATATGCTTCCGGAGCTTTTTTCTTCCACATATCTCCGACAAAAATGCTCCTGTCGTTTACCTCAAGCCCCGCTTTTTTCATTTCTTCAAGATAGCAGCTCAGCCGAATGTCGCCGTCCGGATGACCCGCGTAGCCTGCCATGAAGCGAACGTCCGTGCATTTGTGGTCGTAGATTATATGGCGGATTATCGGGCGAATCGCCTCGCGCTCGTCCGTGTAGGTTCTGTCCATTGCCTCCGTCCTGTCTCGTACGCAGACTACGGGGCATTTGGCGCGCTCTTTGAGCGTGCTTATCAGAACGGGTCTGAAATCGTTCATCTGGTAGGTGTCAAGCGAAACGAGAATGCCGTCAAGCTCTTCAATCGGAACAAAACGGAACATCGCCTTTTCCTGCTCGTCATATTCGTTGCTGCTGCCACGATAGCCGACAGTGTTGAAGATGAATAAATCATAATCCAGCGCTGCTGCAAAGCGCGACACTGCGTCGCTTACCACATCCTGATAGTAGTGGTCTGTTTTGTTTATGAAAAACCCCAGCGTTCTGCGCTTATTCGTCAGCATATAAACCCTCCGTGCCATAGTGGCAGATGTCTTGCCCTGATAGTAACGGCTCCTGCGGCTTGCCCGCAAAAGGCTTTACACTTCCGCGTCGCAAAAGAGAAGCCCCAAGGTGCCTGTCGCAATGTAGAATCTGCCTTTTTTGCGCATATCTCCGGCAATCGCCCTGATGTCGCCGTAAAGATGCTTGTCGTCCCCGACCCTTATAAAGCTTTTTCCTTCGTCAAAGGAGGCGTAGAAGCCGCACACGCCGCCGATGATTCCGGAAGCGTAAATTGCTTTCGGCATTCCCTCTTTGAGCGGCATTCCGAAGCCAAAGCGGTAAATATTATCGCCCTCGCGGCTGACCTTTTCGGCGCTGAAGGAATCGCTTGCCTTGTTATACGTAAGCCGCCAAAGCCCGTCCTCGCTCATGCTTATGAAGATTTCGCCGCTCTTGCCGCTCTCCGCCCAAATCTGGCACGGCTGATTGCCGTCTATTCCGCCAAGCTCGCGTTTCGGCAGATTGCTCGGGCGCTCATGCTCGCGGAAGGTTTCGCCGCCGTCGCGCGATACGAAAACGCGCGAGGAGCTGCCCAAACCGTAAACCAGAGAGGAATCAAGCCTGTCGGAAATCGGCTTCAGATTTGTTTTCTCGCCCGAAAGCGTGCGGATTTCACATTCTTTCCACTCTTTGCCCTCGTTTTTGGTTATCAGCATATCGCCGCAGGGAAGGTCGTTGCCCTCGGCTATCGCCCATATTATCGCGCTTTTGTCCGCAGTCATCGCAGCCCAGCCGCTGTTGACGTTCGGCTGCTCAATCTTATGGAGCTTTTCGTCAAGGCGGCTACTTATCCCGAACGGCATCGGCAGGCGCGCAAAGGTTTTGTAGCCGTCCTTTGTAACGATAAGCCCGCCCTTTGTTCTCCCCGTCCAGTTGCCGCGCGGGGTGATAACCGCGTAGTCGGGGTCTGCGTCCGAATAGTCGGCGTTCATTGCAGTTATGTATCTGTCGCCGTTTTCGTTGTCAAAGCTGTTTTCGCATTGCTTGTCGGTTTCCGTAAACGCAAAGCCGCCAAGGTCGCCGATTATATCGACGCATACCGCCTTGCCGCTCGGCGGCGCATATACGTTCAGGTGAACCGTTTCCTCAAGCCCGTCGCAGAGGGGTCTGAATGTCGGGTATTCGCCGCATAATAGCTTTTTCATGTCGAAGGACGCGAAAATGCCCGTTCCCGTATTGAAAAGCGCGAAATTCTCGTTATGCGAGTCAATCTTGATGTCGCTCATCCAATGGACTATCGAGCCGCCTCCGTTGTACTTTGGCTGCATATACGAAACGGAGGAGAAGTCAATTTTTCCGGTTTCAAGCCCTTCGAGAATCACCTTCCAGCTTTCGCCGCAGTCCTGCGAAAAGTAGATTCTGTCGTGACCGTTGCTGCATATTGAGGTGCATAAAAGACTCCCGGGATGATTCGGGAAGCATTCGATTCCCGCAAGCCCTGAGCCGTGCGCGCGCGAGGACTCGCCGCCGCTTATAACCCCGCGCGGCGTAATTTCGCGAGCTTCCGTTATTTCGCCGCTGCCATTTGCTTTAATCCTCAGCACGTATCCGTCGTAGGACGCGCCGGTATCGCAGGCATAGCTCTTGAAGCCTGCCCAGCAGAAGGACGGCATATTGAAGGTTATGTAAATATATTCGCCGTCGCTGACTGCCCGCTGAGCCACATAGCCGTAATGCGTGCATTCGGGGGCTGTCAGCGGCGCTCTCTGATTCGGAAGAATATCAAAATTGATTCCGCCGTCGCGCGAATAGTAAACGGACGCTCCGCGCGTTTTCCCGTCCGGAGAGTTTTCTTCGCCGCTTGTGCCGATAATAACCAGCTTCGGATTCTTTTTGTCGACATAGATGAACGAGCAGTTGCTTTCCGGCTTTCCGCCGCGGGCGACGATTTCCCGCTTCTCCCATGACCTGCCCTCGTCCGGTGTGAACATAAGTCCCTCGGACTGCGAGGCAAAGAGCATTCCGCTTCCGTCGCTTAGGTATACGAGCCGCTCGCCCGTTCCGCGCCCGAAATAGTTGCCGTGAACGAAAGCGGGAATATCGTGGTACTCAAAGCTTTCGCCCATATCGCGCGATACGGCAAGGGCGCTTCTTTCTCTGTCCCCGCAGGCGAAGGCGAAAAACTCTCGCTCGTCGTCCTTTACGGCTATCGAAAGGGGATAGGTTTTGTATTTTTCGGTGTAGGGTATGCTTTCGGCAAGGCTAATCCAGCGGCGCGCGGCAAAATCAAAGCGGTAGCATCCGCCGATATCCGTGCGCGCATAAAGCACATCCTTGAAATTCGGATGGAATATGAAGCCCGTTACGAAGCCGCCGCCGGGAATGGGGAGATGATGAAACGCGGCGTTGATTGCTTGCATGGTATACCTCCGTATGTCTTTACGCGTTTACGGTCAGCATTTATTGATAAGCTGCTGCCGTATTTGTTTAGGCGGATTTTGAAATGCCTGCGCTGCAATGAAATGATGCTTCGGCGGGGGAGCGCCTTTGTGATTGGCGCCCTGCCTTCGGCATGAATAAACTGCATAAGCATTAATTCTCCGCGCATTTCTCTTTTCCTGCCTATAATGCAGTAAACGCGTGTTCACGGCTCTGCGCCAGTCCGCTTTGCATCGCGGATTGCCTGTCTATGCTCCGCGTCTCTGCCTGCCGTTGTTATGTTTCATTTATTCACAATACCAGTATAACAAAATATAATAAGCAAGCAAATCAAAAGTTGCGCATTTGCTTATAAATCTTTGATAAATCCATGCCGATTTGCATTAAGGTGATATTATCTCAATAATGTATGACATATCCGCGCCGCGCTTACACAGGGCGGTTTCTCTTTGTATTTACGCGTGAGGGTTATGGCGAAAGCTTCTATCGGGGCTATTCGAGTGATATGTTTCTCTTCGTATTTACGCGCAAGGGTTATCCTTTTCCCCGTCTGCTCTGCCGAAAAATGCATTGGCGTGATTGCGGTATGGCTTGCCGCTTTCAAGGGAATCTGGGTTAACCTATCTTTCGCCATACAGCCGCGCAAGCAAAAAGCTGCCCGTAATGACAAAATCATTGCGGGCAGCCGATTAACTGTTGGTTACGTTTTACCGTTACTCAGCGGTGGGCGCTCCGGGGAAAGTTCCGCGGAAGTTGCCGGCCTGATAAGCGGCGCGATGCTCGTCGATGATGTCCTGAGCGCCGGCGTTGAGGATAGCCTGAATGGCTTCGTCATACACAGCGTCAAACTCTTCGGGAGCGCAGGTTACTACCTTTACGAGGAATTCGCCCTGCTTGCTCTTTACCATTTCGCCGAAATCGGTTTCAGCCTGAATGGCAACGGAGAAGCTGACGGAGGTCCAAGTGTCGGTGTAAGCATAGCCGTAGGATTCCTTTACAAGGTCCTCATAGCCGGTGAAGGGGATAGCGGTAGCGGCAGCATTCTTCTCGTCGGAGCCGTAGAAGAGACCGTTGGAGATGAAGCATACGTCGCCGGCGTGCATCTTGTACGCGTCTTCGACAGTATCAGTCGCCTGAACCTGAATCGGAATGCCGTCTTCGTTGACTGCGAGATAGTTCTTGCCTTCGGTACCATTCTGGAGGAAGAACATGTTTTCATACTCGGACATCCAGTCGAGGTACTTGATGGCGTTGATGGCAGTCTCGTCGGATACCCAGCCGGGGATGATGATGCTCAGACCGTTAGGCGCGTATACATCATGCAGGGTGCGGTTGTCGTAAACGTTCTTGAGGCAGTTAACAGGAGTCCAGTAAGAGCCGGGAACGTTCTTTTCCATTTCGGTTTCAAAGTTTTTGTCGGTGCGCCAAGGCTGGTCAGGCTGCTGGGAGAAGAATCCGAAGTAGCCCTGTACGCGATAGCGGTCGCCGGTATCGTCGTCCTGAATCGCGAAGCTCTCGTTGATGAGACCTTCATGATACAGCTTGTTCAGCCACTTGTAGCCGTCCTTGGAGCCGGGGAGCATTTCGTGGTTAAGGCTGTAAGCGAACCAATCTTCTTCGGTAACCTTGGAGTAATCGATGAAGGGGTCGGTGAAGCGCTTAACGTTGATAAGCGGGTCGGACTTGAACAGACCGAAATCGAGCGGGATGGTCATCTGACCGCCGAGGTTTGCGTTCTTGGCAGCAACCAGATAAGCCTCGAACTCCTCGATGTTGGTGGGCTTCTCCATGTTGAGAGCCGCCAGCCAGTCGCCGCGAATGAAGTTACCAACGTTGGCAACAGCGATACGGCGGGCGGGGATTACGTACTGTTCCTTCACGCCGTCTTCGTCGGTGTCGAACTGACCGTAGGTGAGCAGTTCATCGCCGAGGAAAGCCTTCAGGTTGGGAGCGTACTCGTTCAGCAAATCGTCGAGCTGCTTGAGACCGCCCATGTCGATGTACTGGTTTACGAGGTTTCCGTTGTAGGTGATGCAGATGTCGGGAGCGGTGGTTCCGCTCATCTGGGTGGTCAGGATTTCGCCCTCATCCCAGCGGGATACGGGAACGAACTCAACCTTGATGTGGTTGGGGTCGCCGAACTTTTCCTGAACGTAATGCAGCTGCATGCAGTCTTCAAGATTGAAGCCGGCGACGTTGCGGTCGAAAACTTCAACTCTCAGGGTTGCCCAGCCGTCTTCGGCGACAGCGGGCATGGCAAAGCAGCTGAGCAGCATTGCCAGAACCAGAAGCATGGAAAACAATTTCTTCATAGGTCATTCTCCTTTATTTATTTCACCGCCTTCATGGCGGCGAGAATCGGAAGCTATCAGCCCTTTACCGCGCCGATTGTTACGCCGGCGACGAAGTAACGCTGAACGAAGGGGTATACGATGAGAATCGGCAGAGTCGCGAATATGATTGTCGCCGACTCAATGGATTCCGAAACCGACGAGCTGAGGCTTTGTGAGCCTGCGCCCTCAACCGAGGCTACGTCAACCGCCTGCGAGCCTTTGATTATGTTGTACAGCTTCAGCTGAAGCGGCTGCAAATCGCGGCTTGTGATGTAGTATTTCGCGTCTTGGAAGCTGTTCCATTTGCTTACCGCGTAGAACAGGGTGATGGTTGCGATGGAAGCGAGGGAAAGCGGAAGGTATACGCGAAGGAGAACCTGAAAATCGTTTGCGCCGTCGATTATCGCGGCTTCCTCAAGCTCGTCCGGCAGCGTCGCGAAGAAGCTCTTCATGATAATCATATTATATGTGGAGAGCGCCGCGGGGAGAATCAGCGACCATGCCGTGTTCATCAGCCCTAAATCCTTGATGTTAAGGTAGATAGGGATTGTTCCGCCGGAGAAGTACATCGTGAAAACCGCAAGGAAATTGAAGAACTTGATTCCGTGAAGGCGCTTTTTCGTAAGCGGGTACGCCATCAGAATCGTAAGAACCATTGATATCGCGGTGTAGATAACGGTTATCTCGATGGTGTAAACAAGGCTGCGAATCATCGACTTATCGGAGAAGATAAGGCTGTATGCAGCGGTGCTGAACTCGGAAGGCCAGAAGCTTACCGCGCCGCGCAGTATTGCCGAGTTGGAGCTGAACGAAATCGCGATAACGTTAAGGAAGGGAAGCACGCAGGAGAGGACGAAGATGAATATTATAAGCACCAGAACTACCTGCTGCCACGTCCAGATATGAACGTGCTTTTCCTTGGCTACGTGTGCTGTCTGTGTAGTCATACTCTTCACTCCTTACCAGATTCCCTGCTCGCCCATTCGCTTTGCGGCGAGGTTGGCGAGGGAAATCATAATCAGACCGACTACCGACTGGAAAAGGCCGATTGCGGTTGCGCGCTCGAATTTCGCGTTCGTAATACCTGCGCGGTAAACGAAGGTTGAAAGCACGTCGCAGTAATCCTGAACCAGCGGGTTGCCCATGATGTAAGGACGGTCGAAGCCGATGTTCATCATCTGTCCTACGTTCAGAATCAGCAGCACGACGATTGTGCCGCGGATTCCGGGCAGGGTAACGTGCCAGACCTGCTGAAGCTTGTTCGCGCCGTCAATCTTGGCAGCCTCGAAAAGCTCCATATTGATTCCGGTAATCGCGGAAAGATAGAGGATTGTACCCCAGCCCATGCTCTGCCATACGCCTACGAGGGTGTAGGTAATCTGCCAGTGTATGCCGTCCGTCAGGAATGGTATGTTCTTGTCTATTACACCCCACGAGAGCAGCAGCTGATTGATAACGCCGGTGGTGGGGGCGAAAATTTGAAGCACCATGCCGCCGATGATAACCCAGCTCAGGAAGTGGGGCAGGTAAAGCAGCGTCTGCGAAAGGCGCTTTGCCTTTGTTGAGCGGATTTCATTGAGCATAATCGCGAGGATTATCGGAACGGGGAAGCCCGCGATAAGCCCCATCATGTTCAGCAAAAGCGTGTTATAGAGCGCAATAGGGAAATCGCGCATCTTTTCTATAACGAACTTGAAGTTGTCAAGCCCTACCCATTTGCTGCCGAAAATGCCCTTAAATAAGTTGTACTTTTGAAATGCGATTACAACGCCCGCCATTGGTTTATAACAAAAAATCAGGTAGAATGCGACGGGCAGGACGAGCATGGCGTAGAGCCGCCAATCGCGCAGAAAAGCTTTGGAAAAGCTACTTCTGATGTCACGTCGGTCTAGTTTTGTCAACGAAAATCACTCCTGTTTTTCTGGATTTCTGGCTGCAAATCGTAGCATAATTTTATTAGGCAAATCTCAATCTCATCTCTCTACGATTATACCGATTGGATAAGGCGGCTTATAGGCGATTGCTGTTCTAAACTATGTGAATGTTGTTTTTCGTTACTTTGCGTTCGCAAGCATCTGGGCGCGCACGCAAAGCTCCGCCGCCTTGAAAGCATGGGCTTGGGTCATCGCGTTTTCGGTGCGGTTGATTGAGTCCAGAATCAGCTGACCGAAGTACGGATAGCCGACCTTGCCCTGAATGTCGAAAACGGATTCCTTATCCTTCGTAACCATGTAAACCCTTCCGCCCATGCGCTCCGAGCCGAGGTCGACATATTTGCGAAGCTCGATATAGCCCTCGGTTCCGAGTATCATTGTGCGCCCGTCGCCCCATGTGCGAAGCCCGTCCGGAGTGAACCAGTCAACGCGGATGTAGCCCGACGCGCCGTTTTCACCAACGAGCGTGCAATCGCCGAAATCCTCAAGCTCGGGATAGTCGGGGTTTGCCTGATTGACTGCGCGCGCCGCCGTTATGCTCGCGTCCTTGTTTCCCGTAAAGTAAAGGAACTGCTCAATCTGGTGGCTTCCGATATCGCAGAGGATTCCGCCGTACCGCTCGTGCTTGAAGAACCATTCGGGGCGGGAGGGGGCGTTCAAACGGTGAGGCCCCAATCCAATCGTCTGGATTACGCGCCCTATCGCGCCCTGCTCGATTAGCTGCCCTGCGAAAACTGCGTCCTCGCAGTGCAGGCGCTCGCCATAATAAACAGCGTATTTTTTGCCGGTTCTTGCGGAGGTTTCGCGCGCTTTTTCAAGCTGCTCAAGGGTTGTAAGCGGCGCTTTGTCCGTAAAGTAGTCCTTGCCCGCCTCCATTACGCGCAGTCCGAGCGCGCAGCGCTCGTTTGTAATGCACGCGCCGGCGACAAGCTTCACCTCGGGGTCGTCAAGAACTTCGCTTTCGCACCTCGCGCCCTTAGCGTCGGGGTACATTTTGAGGTAGCGCTCCATCTTTGCGGAATCCGGGTCGTAAATCCACTTGAGCGTTGCGCCCGCTTCCGTAAGCCCGTTGCACATTCCGCCGATATGGCCGTGGTCAAGCCCAACCGCTGCCATTACGAATTCTCCTGGCTTAACTACCGGCTGCGGCTTTCCCTTGGGCGCGTAGTTCATACCATCCGAGTACTGCATTCTGATTCCCCCTTATGCTTTGTCTTCCGGCAGTATCTGCCCGCCGAAGCTGTGGTCTGTCTTGTACGTTACGTCCTTGCCCGTCTTTATCGCCGAGTGCGCGCGCTTTTCGTCAAGAAGCTTCAGGAACTCGTCCTCGTCAATAGGAAGCGAAACGTCCTTGCCTTCCCATGAGCTTAAATACATTGCGTTTGAAATCATCAGGCTGTTTATTCCCTCCGCGCCCTCCGCGATGAGCGGAGCGCCGGTAAGAATGTGCAACGCGAAAGCGCGCAGAACTCCGAGATGCTGCGGATTCTCGCCATCGGTTTCGATTTTCTCGTGCGTTTTTTCTACAACTCCGAACGCGTCCTCTGATGTAAAGCAGAATTCGCGCTCCGAGACGGGTATCCTCCACAATTCAAGCGATGAGCCGTCGCAAATTATCCTTCCCCTATCAAACGTTACTTCAAGGCGGTTTACTCCGGGAAGGTCGGCGGTTGAGGTTATGAAAACACCGGTAGCGCCGGAGGGAAATTCCATATAAGCGGTTACGTCGTCCTCTACTTCAATCTTATGCCATTTGCCGATATGGCAGAATGCGCGGATTTTGGTAGGCATTCCAAACAGCCACCAGAGCAGGTCTAGCTGATGCGGGCATTGGTTTATAAGCGCTCCGCCGCCCTCGCCCGCCCATGTTGCGCGCCATGTTCCGCTGTCGTAGTACCTTTGCGTTCTGTACCAGTCCGTAATCGTCCAGTTGACGCGCTTGACTATGCCCAGCTCGCCGCTTTCGATTATTTCCCTGAGCTTGCGGTATACGCAGTTCGTGCGCTGATTGAACATCAGGGCAAAGGTTCTTCCGCTTTTCTGCGCCGCCTCAATCTCGCGGCGGACTTCTTTTGTGTATACTCCGATTGGCTTTTCGGAAAGCACGTCCAAGCCCTTTGAAAACGCCTTAATCGCAAGCGTCGGGTGCTGATAGTGCGGCGTCGCTATAAGAACTGCGTCGCATAGCCCCGAATCTATAAGCTCCTCGCCCTCGCTGAAAACGGCGGCGCTTTTTGCAAAGGCTTCCTCAGCCCACCTGCGCCTGTCCTCGCGCCTGTCCGCGACGGCTGTAATCCGAAGCCCCGCAACCTTGCCTGCAAGGATTGTTCTGCAATGCTCCGAGCCCATATTGCCGATTCCGATAACGCCGAGCCTGACCACGTTCATCTTCAGCGCTTCCTTCCGTAATCCGCTTCAACCTGTATTGAGCCGTCCCCGAGGTCTTGCTCGCTGCGGGTTTTTTCGTAATAGTGCGGCGCGTTTTCCTGTATGCCCTTGACGGTGTAGAAAACATCGTCCTTTGAAAGCGGAAGCTTTACCGGAAGATGGGTTGAGCCTGATTTATATATTCCCGTTATTATTTCGATTGTTCTGCGGCCGTCCTCGCCCGTAACGGCGGGCGTTACCGAGCCGTTTTCAAGGCAGGTGAGAATGTTGTCAATCTGCCCCTCGTGTCCTTCGTGCGCGAGCTTCGGCGCGCTCTCAAAGGCTTCCGCCAGCTTCTTTTCGAGTTCGGGGTTTTCCGTCGGAAAGCCGTTCTGCTTGCTTATAGACGCGTGAGCCGAAAACGGAACGGAAATGCTTGCGTCCGCGCACTGCGCCGTAAGGGACTGCTGCTCGCCATGATGAACAACCGACGCCGTAACGGTTGCAAGCGCGCGCCCGAAGCGCATTACGGACACGGAAAGGTCTTCAACCTCCGCGTTGTCATGCGATACGTTTGTCATCGTGCTGCTGATTTCGTCCGGGATTCCCATCATCCATCCGAGCATATCTATATGATGCACTGCATGGTTGAGGGTGCAGCCGCCGCCTTCCTTCTCCCACGTTCCGCGCCACCACATATCATAGTAGCAGTGACCGCGCCACCAGAAGGAGTCCACCTGAAAATGCTTGACCTCTCCGGCAAGCCCGCTGTCAAGCGTTTGCTTGAAGGCTGAAATCGAGGTAAGGAAGCGGTTTTGTGCGATTGACGAAAACAGCTTCCCGCTCTTTTTCGCCGCGGCGATAACCATATCGCATTCCTCAAGAGAGGCTGCCATAGGCTTTTCGCATACCACGTTGAAGCCTGCGTTCAGGCAGTTCACCGATATTTCGGCATGAACGTAGGGCGGGGTACACACGTCCACAAGGTCGATATCCTTGCGGCTGAGAAGCTTGTGATGGTCGTCCGTTATGTCGCAGCAAAGCCCGAATTCCTTTGCGCGCTTTTCTGCCTTTTCGGGAACGATGTCGCAGAGCGCAACAATCTTGCAGCGCTCGGGAAATGCCTGATAAGCCTTCAGATGAGCGGCGGATATTCCACCTAATCCGACAATTGCAACGCGAATCATAAATTAGAATCCTCCTGTGATTGAATCGAATACTCCATATTTCTAAACATCATTATAGCGGCGCAAATTACTTGCGAAAATGCGAAATCAGCTTGAAAGTATACGAATCATGCTGTATTATTGATATTACAAAGAGGTGATTTGAAATGAGCGGTCTTGGTAATGTACAAAAAGACATCGCGGGAATGGGCGCGGGCAGGCGAAACTATGAGGCTTGCCACCTCTATGACAAGGAAATCGGATTCGACGCGCTTCACAGCCATGATTTTTATGAAATATTCATAAATGTCCACGGCGGCAAGCGCTATGTGCTTGACGACAAAACCTTCACTCTTACCGGAAATGACCTGATTCTGGTATGCCCTTATCAGATTCACGGTCATCTCGGAACGGAGCCGCTTTACGATTACGAGAGAATGTTCATCTATATAACCCGTGAGGTTGTGGAGGAGCTTTCTCACAATATTCTGCCAATCAATAAAATGCTTGAGCAGGCGAGCGTCGAAAACCGCTTTTTCTGCCATATTTCGGACGCGCAGGTTAAGGAAGCGGCGGGGTATATCGACGCGATTTATGAAAACTGCCGTCACGAAACGCCTTATTCGAGGCTTTCCGATGTCGCGCTTATGACGCAAATGCTGCTTTTCGTGCTTCGTTGTATGCAGGCAGAGCCTGCCGTTGCCGCCGAGGCGGAGGAAAAGCCGCCGCTCATTCAGCAGGTAATCAACTATATCAACGACCATTTTGACCAAAGGCTTTCGCTTGACGATATTGCCGCGCATTTTTTCATCAGCAAGTCGTATCTTTCGCATATGTTCACGCAGCACACCTCGCGCAGCATATACGATTATATCCTGTATAGCCGAATCAACCGCGCAAAGCAGCTTATTACGGACGGCGTTGCGCTTACCTCCATATCGTATCTCTGCGGCTTCAGCGATTACTCCAATTTCCTCCGCGCGTTTTCAAACTATGTCGGAACGTCGCCCAGCGAATACAAGAAGCGCCTTAAATCGGGCGCGGGGCTTGAGGCGGTTCGCGCGGGGATTTCCGCTAAGCGCGAGGATAAGAAGGAGGAAACGCTCGTTTCCTGAGCTTTATAATATGTAAGCGGGTGGTGAAGGCCTTCCCTTCGCCGCTCGTTTATTTTGCGCTTTGCTTAGCTTTACGCCGCTTTCTTTGGGTCATGTAAACTGCGCAGCCGAAAAGTATTCCGAGCATATTCAGAAGAATATCGTCAACATCAAAGCTTCCCAGCCTTGTAGCAAACTGTATGATTTCGATTAATATAATAAATATAAGTCCGATTATGAAAACGCGTTTGAATGAGGATGCTTTTTTATAGACAATGGGCAAAAGAAATCCGAATGGGATGAAGGGAATGGTGTTGCCTAAAAGATTGAATTTTGCCCAGCCCTCTGAAATATGCGCCAGTTGCACGCCGATAGTCCTGAACGGCACGAAATTGTTGTTGGTATCAAAGGAGGTTGCCGCAATTTTGTCGCCAAGCTCCGTGAACGAGCCTCTGAACTTGAATACAACGACACATAGAAGCAATATGATGTATATCCACTAAATTATAATTACAAGCTTGTTGTTCTTTTTCATCTTGATCACCCTTCACGCCGCTCATTAAATTGTTTTGCTGTATAAAGTGTATCACATTACATATGTCCGCCGCAAGCGGGACGCATTTTGCGTATTTGCCCCGTAATGTCGGCGCGGTACCGGAACATTTCAAATCATGTAAAGCACGCTTGACATTTTGGACGCGGTGCGTTATCATGCTGATGTAAAGCTTGCTTTACAAAACTGGAGGTGGCATAGCGTGAAAAACCGTTTGGAGGCGCTCAGACGCGAAAGGGGCGTAACGCAGGAGGAGCTTGCTGAGGCAATGCGCGTATCGCGTTAAACAATATGCTCTCTGGAGGGCGGACGGTATAACCCGTCAATCCTGCTTGCGTATAAGCTCGCAAGGTATTTCTCGCTGCCGATTGAGGATGTTTTTATATTTGAGGAGGATTTGTGATGAGATTCTTTAGCAAGAAATACTATGATACGCTGTTCGGAATCGGCTTGCTGCTTTGCGTTTTAACGGCGGTTAACAGGCAGTTTGATTTTCTGCCGGACTTTGCAGGCGGCTTTTTCGCCGGCTTGGGTATTGTGCTTGTGCTTTTCTGCGGCGCGCTGAAACATAACGTGCGCTTTATCAAAAAGCTGGAGGTCAGCAAGACCGATGAGCGCGAACAGCAGATTACAAGCCGCGCCGCCGAAACCGCGCTGTATTCTATGGTTGCGCTTGGCGCGCTTGCGATTGCCGTTTTAGGCTTTTTTTCCGAGCCGTTCCGCTTTGCCGCTCTTGGAATGGCGGCGCTAATCGGCGCGGCGTGCTTGGCGTTCGCTTTGGCAAAGGCATGGTTTTCGCGCAGAATGTAAAAGGCGCGATTTCGCTTCGGCTATGAGGCGAAAGCAGTTCTAATCATGCAAATCCTGCGCTTCATTATATAGTAACAGTCCCGAACCGTTTTTGCGGTTCGGGACTGTTTGTCGTTTGTATTTTTTATTTTCAGTCGCGCATAATTTGTATTGAGTTATTTCCCTGCCCGCAGCTCAAGCAGCAGTTTTACGCCGAGTACGGTTGCGGGAATGCGGTAATTCGGGGCAAGATTGGACAGCACCACGACGGCGGTTCCGTTTTCGATGTCAAAGCCGAGATAGCTGTTGTAATGCCCCGTGCCTCCGTTGTGCCATACAATATTGTTTTTGCTGTCGATAATCCACGCCATTCCGATTTCGTCCATGTTTATATCCATTGTCCTGTTGCTCTTTGACGACGCGTCTATCGCTTTAATGCTCTTGTGGCAATCCGAAAAGAACGGCTCGCTGAGCTGCATTTGCGCGTAGGCAAGCATATCGGCAATGTTCGAGGTCACTGCGCCTGCCGGAATATATGCGTCGCCCGCGTTCCAGTCCCAGTAGTTTTTCAAATCGCCGCTCTTGTCCGAAATTTTTGTGCTTTTAAGCCCTAAAGCGTTCTGCGCATAGTCCGTAAGAAGCGGCGCATAATCTGTATCATAGACCGATTCAAGCACAAGCCCCAGAACCGCATATCCGAAATTCGAGTATTCAAAGCCGTAGCTTTCCTTATCCATGTTCAAGCCGGAAACCTTGCTCAGAACCATTTCCTTGGTTATGCCGCAAAACTCGTTCTTGCCCGTCAGGAAGGTCGCAATCATCGGGCTTTCAAAGTAATAGCCCTTGTATCCGGATGTATAGGTCAGCAATTCCTTTATCGTCGGATAGTTTTTCCCTTCAGGCAGCGCAAGATAGCTGTCTATCGTGCTGTCGATGTTAATTTTTCCTTCGTCGATTGCCCTCTTGACCAATGCGGCTGTAATCGTTTTTGTCAGCGAGCCTATCTCGTATGTGTGAAGCTCCGGCGCATGCTCCTGCCCGTCCTTCCCGTATACCTTGTAGGAAGCCTCTCCGCCTTTTATTATGCCGACGGTTATCACGGCGTCGCCGCTGTCCTTCGTCGTGTATTCCAGAATCTCAGCGGCGGTCAGCGCCGGTATTTTATTCATCTGCTGCTCCCCGTATACCGCCAGCCCACCGACTGCCAGCAGAGCAATCAGCAGAATGGATGTAATTACGATTATCACGATTTTAGTTTTCTTCTTCATTATTTCTCTCTCCTTGAATCACGGCTCGGTATTCGGTTCTGCGGCAAACAAAGAATTCGTTGTTATTCGCTATAAATTTGTATACTCCTGCCTGTCTGCTGTTGGTGCGCCTTGTATTTATCGGCTCTTTGCTTTCCTTAGCCGCTTATGCGAAAAAAGCGTCGCTGGCGGTTCTGTCGCCTGCTTGGTATCGCATGGCTAACCATAGTCCTGTCGCTCGCGTATTCGGGAGACATATTCGTATTTTCTGTTATACTTACATAGGTATTATAAGCCATAGAGCGCAGATTGGCAAGGAACGGGTTTTGAGTAAGCGCATAGCGCTTGCCGGATGTCCCGTGCTGCCAATTTGGACGGGAGCAGATTGCTGCCAAAGCTGCAAACGAGTATAAAAACACCGTCCGGTTTCGGGCGGTGAAAAGCACAGGCGTTATATATGGCTGTCAGGTGGCTTTTGCGGTGGTGACAAGAGGAGCATAAGCCTTCGTGCCGACAGGTATACTTGGTTGCAAAAGGCACTTGCTTTCGCAAGTGCCTTTTGCTGGTGGAGCATAGCGGATTCGAACCGCTGACCTCGACAATGCGAATGTCGCGCGCTACCAACTGTGCTAATGCCCCATATAGCTCAGATTTCTCTGAGCGCTATGACAGTATAGCACCGAGGCGCATGAATTTCAAGCATAAATTTTCGCAATTCTCAATAAAATATCGCTGGGCGTCGGAAAAGTGGAAACAGCGGGGAGATTTCGGGAAAAATGATGATAATATATCTTATTTATCGGTGAATTTGGGGCAAAAGAGGCGCGCTTTTGCTTGCAATTGTTTTATTTATGGTCTATAATAACTAAGTACCAAAATAAAGGGGGTGTGATCGTGAAAGCGATTACTATCAAGCTGAGCTTGGCCGAGAATGTAAAGTCCTTCGTCAACGTCGTCAACCGCTATCCGTATGATATGGATTTGCGCGCCGGTCGTCATGTTGTCGATGCAAAGTCTATCCTCGGCATATTCTCACTGGATTTGAGCAAGCCCATCACGCTGGAAGTCTACAACGACGATTGCGCTGCTCTGCTGGAAGAAATCAAGCCCTTCATGGTTGCCTGATTTCTGCCTGCGGGGTCAGCCCCGCACCGTGAATGAATGCTCACACCCCTAAATCCTTGTCATTTAGGGGTGTTTCCGAATGTAATGAAGTTAGTTTGGAGATATGATATGAAAAGACTGCCGAGCGCGGAGCAGAAGCTGCTGCTGCTTTATACACTTTCGGAGCTTGGAGCCAGCACGGATTTGCAGCTTTTGCAGTTCATGGTCGAGCTTGGGCTTATGGACTATATCGAGCTTAGGCTCGCGCTTTGCGAGCTTGTTGATTCCGAGCAGCTTAAAACGAAAGACCATCCTTTGGGAACGCTTTACCAGATAACCGCCAAGGGCAGGGAAGCGCTCGAGCTGTTTGAAAAGCGCGTAAGAGCCTCAAGCCGCGAGCTTGTGACGAAAAACTGCGCCGAGTGGAAAACGCGCTTTGCTCGCGAAAAAAGCGTTGTTTCGGAGCTTGCGCCGCAGCCGGGCGGCGAGTACCTTGTCAAGATTCATCTGATGGAGCAGGATTTGCCGCTTATGCAGCTCTCAATATCCGTTCCGTCGCGCGATATGGCGAACGCGTTTCTGCGCCGCTGCGATGACAAGGCGGAGAGCATTTATCTGTACTGCATGAAAACGCTTGGAGGCGATGAGTGATGCTTCTGCGCTGCTTTGGCTCTGCCGGAGCTTTTCCCGTCGGCGGCGAGCCTACGACGGGCTACAGCCTGACGGCGGGCGATACGGAGCTTCAGCTGGATTTCGGGAGCGGGGTATTTGCAAAGCGCTCGCAGATGTGCGGAGAAAAGCTTCCCGACGCGATTCTGCTCTCGCACCTGCATTTTGACCATATGTGCGATTTGCTGCCCTACACATATTTTCTGCAAAAAAAGGGCGCGGGCATAAGCGTTCCGCCGATGAGGTTATTCCTGCCGAGCGGCTCGGACGCGGCGGCAGAGGCGCTTATAGACAGGACTGTTTTTGACGTTATTCACGTTGTCGCGGGCTGCAAATATTCAGTCGGCGGGCTTGAAATAACGGCGGCGGCAGGACGGCATCCCGCTGTTTCGTTTATGTATAAGATTTGCGGCGAGGGAAAGAGCTTTGTGTTTACCGGCGACACCAATACCGCGCCGTCGCTTGAGCCTTTTGTCAGCGGCTCCGACATCCTGCTTTGCGACGCTTGCTTTACCCAAGAGGAGTGGACGATTGATTCGTCGCATCTTTCCGCATTTCTTGCGGCGTCGCTTGCAAAAATGTCGGGAGTCAAAAGGCTGCTGCTTACGCATTTTGCGCCCGGCAGCGACAGAAAGCTACTTTTGTCGCAGGCGGCGAGAATGTTCCCCGCCGTAACGCTTATGCGCTCGGGCGAAACCTACGAGCTTTAACGATTCCTTACGCGAAAGAGAAGAAGCATGAGTAACAACCCGCGTTCATTCGTAAAGGGCAGACCGCTTGTGTGCGCCTCCATATGCTTTATCGCGGGGATAATGCTCGGAAGGCGCTTTTCAGCCCTGCCCATATATATCGCGCTTGCCGCTCTTTTTGCGGCTGGCGCTTTTTGTTTGCGCAGGGCGCGCAGGAGCGTGCTTCCCGCCCTTCTTGCGCTTGCGTTTATACTGGGCGCGCTTCGCGTTTCGCTCTTTCTTTCCGCAATGCCGACAGTCGCGGCGGGTCAGTATTCCGTCAGCGCCGTTGTTGATACCGACACAGAGCCGAATTCATCCGGCAACCGCAAGGCGTATCTGAGGGATGTCACAATTACGGACGAAGGCGGCGAGAAAAGCGTAAACGGCAGGGTGTACTGGAGCTTTATGCCGGCAGGCGAGCTGCCCGAAAGCCTGTACGCCGGTCAGCGCGTTGTCTTCAGCGGCAGGGTTTATTATCCGTCGGGCGCAGATAATCCGGGCAGCTTCGATTTCGGGGAGTATCTGCTGGGCGAGGGCGCTTATCTTGCGATATACGGCGCGAAAAATCTTGCCGTGACGGACGGCGGCTTCTCTGTAAGGGACGTTCCCGATATACTCAAGCGCGAGCTTATCGGCGTGATTGAACGAATGCTCGGCAAAAGCGCGCCGCTTGCCCAGTCCATGCTTCTCGGAGAAAAGGACGAGCTTGACGCGTCGACGCGCGCGGCGTTTTCGGGGCTTGGAATTTCGCATATGCTTGCCGTAAGCGGGCTGCACGTAAGCCTGTTTACCCTTGCAATCACAAGGTTGCTCATGCTTTTTGGGCTTCGCCGCAGAACTGCGTATTTTGCCGTTATGCCGCTCATGCTGCTCTACGCCTCGCTTACCGGCTTTTCAGCCTCGTGCCTTCGCGCAATCATTATTGCGGCGTTCATGATGGGCGGCTTCATATTCCATAAGCCGCAGGATTCGCTTACATCGCTTGCGGCGTCCGCAGTTTTCGTGCTTGTTTTCAGCCCGATGCAGCTGTATTCGGCGGGCTTTGTGCTTTCTTACAGCGCCGTTATCGGAATAATTCTCATGAAGGATGCAATCGGAAAACCGATTGACTTGCGCCTTGCGCGGAGAATAAGGACTGGCAGGGGCAATCCGCGGGCGCTGAAGCTTGCGCGGCGCGGCGTTTCGGCGCTCTCCTTCCTGATAAGCGCGCAGCTCGGCACGCTGATTCCGTCAATAGTCTATTTCGGGCGCGTAAGCCTGATTTCGATTGTCACGAACTGCTTCCTTGTGTTTCCGCTTGAGGGGCTTATGCTGCTTTTCCTTTTCTGCATACCTTGCGCGATATTTCCGTTCCTTTCGTTTGTCGGAAGCGCCGTAGGCGCGCTTGCCGCCTTTACGGAAAGCATGATTCAGACCATCGGCGCGCTGCCGGCGCTGACCCTGCGCCTGCCAATGCTTCCGCCCGTTTTTCTGCTGCTTTCGCCTGTAATCATCTTCCTTATAAGCGATTACTGTCTGATTCGCAAGCGGCTCAAGCTTGCCGTTTCCGCATTTTCACATTCGGTGCTGATAGTAGCCGTTCTGCTCCTCATGCCGCGCGGCGTCAGCTATACCTTCCTTTCATGCGGGCAGGAGGACGCGGCTGTTATTATTGATGAAAACAGAACGATTGTTGTCGATACGGCAACGGACGGCTTTGCCGTTGAGGATTATCTTGAATACACGGGCAGAACGATTGACACGCTTATAATCACGCACCTGCATTCCGACCATGCAGGAGGGCTTGAGCGCCTGCTTGACGACAATATGCCGATAGGCGAGCTTTTATTGCCTGTCGGAGCGGAAAGCGCGGATATTGACGAGGGAATGGCGGAGCTTGTCCGCCGCGCAAAGGACGCGGGAATCCCCGTCGGATACGTATCGGCGGGCGACGTGATAGCGGGCAATAAAACTGTTCTGACCGTGCTTTATCCGATTGGTGGCGCGGACGAAACAGGCGCTAATCCGAACGATTTTTCCATGGCGCTTCGCCTTGACGCCTGCGGCTCGTCAATGCTCCTTATGGGCGATCTTACGTCAAAGGCGGAAATGCACTGCGTTTCCGACGTAAACGCGCTGAAAATTGCCCATCACGGCAGCGCGGACTCGACAAGCGCCGAGTTCCTTTGCGCGACTTCTCCCGAATTCGGGCTTGTTTCCGCGCGAGACGGCGGCTTTCTCCCGAGTAAAAAGACGCTTGCGCGCTTGACGGAGGCGGGAGTCAAAGTGTATGCTACAAACGAGTGCGGAGCTATTACCGTGCGCTTTATGGAGAATGGGCTTAACGTAAGCACCTATCTTGCCGCTGAATAGGAGAAAATGTATGGATTTTTCGGCGTTTTTCGACAGGGTTAAAAAAGGCGACATCGGCAAGGTGTATGTTTTTGAGGGCGAGGAGGAGTATGTCAAGCAGAGCGCCCTTAAAAAGCTGAAGGCGGCTTGCCTTACCGAAGGAATGGAGGCGCTCGATTTTGCGCAGTTCGAGTCGCCCGATTTCGATTTAGTCCGCGCCGCCTGCGAAACCATGCCGTTTATGTCAACCCGCCGCCTTGTGCTTGTGCGGGATTTCGAGCCGCTTACCGCAAGCAAGAAAACGCAGGAGAGTTCGGGAGATGATTCCGCGCCCGCGCAGAGGGTGCAAAAGGACTTCGGGCAGGAGCTTGCGGATTATCTTCGCGCGCTTCCCGAAACCACCTGTCTCGTTTTTTATCAGACGGCAAAATGCGACACGCGCAAAAAGGCGGGCAAGGCGCTTGAGCAGATGGGCGCAATCGTAAGCTTTGACCCGATGACGGACGACGTATGCCGCCGCTTTATCCGCAATACGCTTGCCTCGTCGGGAAAGAAAATTTCGCCCGATACGGCAATACGGCTCATGAGTACGGTTGGGCGCGACGGCGAAAACCTGAAAAACGAAATGGAAAAGCTCGCGTCCTTCCTTGGCGAGCGCGAGGAAGTAACGCCGGAGGATATAGACGCAATATGCACCCCGTCGCCCGAATACACGGTTTTCCAGATGGTTGACGCGATGGTTTCGGGCAATCTTGCGCGCGCCCTGACGCTTTCCGGCTTCATGCTCAAAACCGGCTCGACACGCTTTTCCCTGCTTGCCCTGCTTCTGCGGCAGTACAGGATACTGTATTTCTGCAAGGCCATGGGCTCAGAAAGGGTTTCGCAACAAGAAATGCGCTCCGCTCTCGGAATAGCTCCGTTCGCCGTTGATTCGGCTGTGCGGCAGGCGCAGAAGTTTACCCTGCCTCAGCTGAGAAACGGTGTAAACGCCTGCCTTGAAACGGAGTACGGCTTGAAAAACGGAACGCTCAGCGAGGAAAGCGGCTTCAATATGCTTATGCTCACATTAAGCGAGCTGAGAAAGCAGAGATAGCGCCGGCTGCCTGAATAATGCGCAGGGTAATTCTGGAGGCATTTGCATGGATTATTATGAGGTTATAACGCTCAGAAACGGCAAAGAATGCTGCCTCAGGAGCGCGAATGAAAGCGACGGCGCCGCCGTGCTTGAAAATTTTCTTCTGACGCACGAGGAAACGGACAATCTGCTCTCCTATCCGGACGAAAACACCTTCAGCGCGAAAAAAGAAGGCGAGCTGCTGCGGAAAAAAGCGGAGAGCGAAAAGGAAATCGAGATAATCGCCGTGATTGACGGCAAGGTTGCCGGAAGCGCCGGAATCAACGCAATCGGCCGCTATCACAAGGTTCGCCATCGCGCCGAATTCGGAATCAGCATAGCCAAAGAGTATTGGGGGCTTGGAATCGGCGGGAAGCTGACCAACGCCTGCATTGCTTCGGCTAAAAAGGCGGGGTACGCTCAGCTTGAGCTTGACGTTGTTGCGAATAACGAAAGGGCGATAGAGATGTACAAAAGAGCCGGATTCGTTGAATTCGGCAGGAATCCCAAGGGCTTCAATTCCCGCATTTCCGGCTATCAGGAGCTTGTGTATATGCGGCTTGAGCTGTAATTTGTTATTTATATGAAGATATAAAAGCTGCGGAACGCTTGAATTGCGTTCCGCAGCTGATTTTTTATATTGGCTTACTGCGAGTTTAGAAATCCGCGCTTCCGGTCGTTCTGGGGTAAGGAAGAACGTCGCGGATATTGGTTATGCCCGTAACGTACATGATGAAGCGCTCAAAGCCGAGACCGTAGCCCGCGTGCGGGGTGCCGCCGAAGCGCCTCAAATCCTCGTACCACCAGTAGGTGGAGGAATCCATTCCAAGCTCCTTGATACGCCTGTCAAGCACGTCGAATCTGTCCTCGCGCTGGCTTCCGCCAATCAGCTCTCCGACGCCGGGGACGAGCAAATCCGCCGCCGCGACGGTCTTTCCGTCGTCGTTCAGGCGCATATAGAACGCCTTGATTTCCTTAGGGTAATCGTATACGAAAACGGGCTTCTTGAAGTATTTTTCAGCAAGATAGCGCTCATGCTCCGTCTGCAAATCAATGCCCCACTTGACGGGATAATCGAACTTCACGTCGGCGTTTTTAAGCACTTCGATTGCTTCGGTGTAGCTGATTCTGCCGAAATCGCTGTTTGCGACAAGGCTCAGCCTTTCGAGCAGCCCCTTGTCCACAAAATTGTTCAGGAATTCCATTTCCTCCGGCAGCTCCTGCATAAGGCGTGATATAACCGTGCGCACCATTTTTTCCGCAAGCGCCATATCGTCCTTGAGGTCGGCAAAGGCTATTTCCGGCTCGACCATCCAGAATTCGGCGGCATGGCGGGCGGTGTTGCTCTTTTCGGCGCGGAAGGTCGGCCCGAAGGTGTAAACCCGCCTGAACGCCATGCAGTAGGTTTCAACGTTAAGCTGACCGGATACGGTAAGGTTTGCCGCTTTGCCGAAGAAATCCTGAGAATAGTCAATCTTGCCGTCCTGAGTGCGCGGCGGGTTTTCCATATCAAGGGTTGTAACCTTGAACATTTCGCCCGCGCCCTCGCAGTCCGAGGCGGTTATAAGGGGAGTATGCACATATACGAAGCCTTCCTCATGGAAGAACTCGTGCAGCAGCTGAGCGGCTACCGAGCGGATGCGGAACACGGCTTGGAATGTGTTGGTGCGGGGCCTCAAATGCGCTATTGTGCGCAGGTATTCAAAGCTGTGGCGCTTCTTTTGCAGAGGATAATCCGCGTCGCAGTCGCCTACAAGCTCCACCTTTTCCGCCTTCAGCTCAAAGGGCTGTTTCATTCCGGGGGTCGGAACGAGCGTGCCGGTGCAGCGGATAGAGCTGCCCGTGCTGAGCTTGATTGCGTTTTGATAATCCTCGGTTTTTCCGTCCTCCAGAACCACCTGAAGGTTTTTGAAGAATGTTCCGTCGTTAAGCTCTATAAAGGAAAACGCCTTGCTGTCGCGCAGAGTGCGCACCCAGCCGGAAACGACTGCGCCCTTTATTTCCTCCGTCGGAATGCTGTGATAAAGCTCTGTTACCGTGAAATCCGCCATGTATAAAGCCTCCCTCGGTGACGCGCCTTTGCGCCGCCGATTTTTCGTGTGCGCCGCCATCGGACTATAAGCGCAATATGCGGCTAATCCGTAACCCGGATATGACAATCATATTATTGCAAAAGCGCCGGAAAGTCAACCGAGTAAGCCGCCATATATGCCCTTTATCCCCAATTCTTTTTCGATTTCGATTAGTCTGTTGTATTTTTCCGTGCGCTCAGCGCGGCAGGGCGCGCCCGTTTTAACCTGCGAGGCGTTTACGGCAACCGCAAGGTCGGAAAGAAAGGTGTCCGCCGTTTCGCCGCTTCTGTGGGAAACGATGACCGCATAGCCGTTTTCTTTGGCAAGGCTTATCGCGCCGAGCGTTTCGGAAAGCGTGCCGATTTGATTCATTTTGCACAAAAGCGCGTTTGCCGCGCCCTGACGGATTCCGCGCCTCAGCCTTTCGGGATTGGTTACGAACAAATCGTCCCCGACCCATTGAATGCTCGGTCTTTCGCGCGTTATCGCGGCAAAGCCCTCAAAATCATTTTCGCCTAAGGGGTCCTCAATCGAGGCTATCGGGAATCGGGAGCAGAGCGAAAGCCAGTATTCGATAAGCTCCTCGCGCTCATAGCTTTTCTTTGCTTTGGGCAGAAGGTATCTGCCCTCGTGCTGCCATTCGGAGGCTGCCGCGTCAAGGCAGAGCGGTATGCTGCTGCCCGTATAGCCCGCTTTTATGACCGCTTCCGATATCATCTCGATTGCTTCCTCCGTGCTTACGTCGGGCGCAAAGCCGCCTTCGTCGCCGACGGCGGTCGAGAGATTCCGCTGCTTCAGAATGCCTTTCAGCTTCATGTATACCTCAGCGCCCATTTTCACAGCCTCCTCAAAGGAGCGCGCCCCGCGCGGCTGAATCATGAACTCCTGAATATCCAGCCCGTTGTCCGCGTGCCTTCCGCCGTTTAGTATGTTCATCATCGGCATCGGCAGCGTGCGCGCGTTTTCGCCGCCAATCAGGTAGTAGAGCGGCAAGCCCTGCGCCTCTGCCGACGCGCGCGCGGCGGCAAGGGAAACGGCGAGAATCGCGTTAGCGCCAAGGCGGCGCTTTTCATCCGTTCCGTCAAGGGCGCGCATCGTTTCGTCGATTTCCCTCAGCCGCCTTATGTCAGCTCCGCAAACGGCGGGGGAGATTTCATCCTCAATCATCCGCACTGCCTTTTTTACGCCGCTGCCGCCGTACTCGCTCATGTCGCCGTCCCGCTTTTCGTGCGCCTCGAAGGAGCCTGTAGAAGCGCCGGACGGAACGCTTGCCGAGGCTCTTATGCCTCCCTCAAGCGTTACATACGCCCGAACCGTCGGAACGCCGCGGCTGTCCAGAATCTGAATCGCGCTTACATCCTTAATCTGAAATTTTTCCATCAAAAAAACCTCCGTTCACGGATATTGTTCCGTGTTCGGAGGCTGATAAACATGGATTTGAAAGATTACTTTGCGTATTCGGTCGAGCGGGTTTCGCGGATTACGTTAACGCGAATCTGCCCCGGATACTCAAGCTCCTTCTCAATGCGCTTGGCGACTTCCTTGGCAAGCACTTTCGTGCCCTCGTCGGTAATGTCGTCCGGCTTTACCATTATGCGCACCTCGCGGCCCGACTGAATCGCGTAGCATTTCTCGACTCCGGGGAATGCGTTGGCGATTTCCTCAAGCTTTTCAAGGCGCTTGATGTAGTTTTCGATGGACTCGCGGCGAGCGCCGGGGCGGGCTGCGGAAATCGCGTCCGCCGCCTGAACAAGCACTGCCTCGACTGTCTGCGGCTCAACATCGTTGTGGTGAGCGAGAATCGCGTGAACAACGTCCGGACTCTCATGATACTTGCGGGCAAGCTCCGCGCCGAGAGCAACGTGCGTTCCTTCGGCTTCGTGGTCGACAGCCTTGCCGATATCGTGCAAGAGTCCCGCGCGCTTTGCAAGCGCAACGTCCGCGCCAAGCTCCGCTGCCATAAGACCCGCCAGATGGCTGACCTCGATGGAATGCTTGAGCACGTTCTGACCGTAGCTCGTGCGGAACTTCATTCTGCCGAGAAGCTTTACAAGCTCGTGATGAATTCCGTGCTGGTTCGTTTCAAATACAGCCTGCTCGCCCGCCTCGCGGATTTGGTTCTCAACCTCGCGGCGAGCCTTGTCCACCATTTCTTCAATTCGCGCGGGATGGATTCTTCCGTCCATTATCAGCTTTTCGATGGTGATTCGGGCAATCTCGCGGCGAATCGGGTCGAAAGCGGATACGATTACGGCTTCGGGAGTATCGTCAATTATGAGGTCAACGCCCGTCGCGGTTTCAAGGGCGCGGATATTCCTGCCCTCTCTGCCGATTATTCTGCCCTTCATATCGTCGCTGGGAAGCGCGATAACGGACACGGTGGTTTCAGCAACATGGTCGGCGGCGCACTTCTGAATCGCAAGAGCGATAATGTTGCGCGCCTTCTTTTCAGCCTCGTCCTTGGCTTGGGATTCGATATCGCGAACCATTGCGGCGGCGTCGCGGAAGGCGTCCTTCTGAATGCGCGCGATAAGCTCCTGCTTTGCCTCGTCCTGCGTCATTCCGGCTATGCGCTCGGTTTCGGCAACCTGCTTGCCCAAGTAGGAATCCGCTTCCTCGCGAACCCTCTGCACGTCCTCCTGCTTCTGCGAAATGGCCTCTTCTTTTTTATTAAGACCCTCCTCGCGGGCGTCCAGATTATCCATTTTCTTATCAAGGGTTTCCTCGCGCTGGGTAACGCGGCGTTCCTGACGCGATACCTCGGCGCGGCGCTCTTTGATTTCTTTGTCAAGCTCCGTGCGCAGTCTGAGAACTTCTTCCTTGGCTGCAAGGAGCGTTTCTTTCTTTTTTTCTTCCGCCTTGTGCATAGCGTCGTTCAGAAGATTTTTTGCGTATTCTTCCGTTCTGCCTATCTTCTTTTCCGCAACGGAGCGGCGATATAAGAAGCCGGCGCAGACGCCCGCAAAGGCGGCAACGATTATCAGAATAATTGCCAGTACAATGTTCAAAGCCTTTCCTCCTTCTTTTATTGATTGGGGTTTCCGATGGCGATACAATCAGCGCGTTTGTACGGAAAGCCGTGTTTTTAAGCAAAAAGGCGCAGCCGAAGCCGAAAGGCTTCCGGTCGCGCCGGTACATATGCCAAAGCACGGAAAGACACAGGGCTTATCATGCCCCATTTCAAAGCGGTACAAAGGCCTAAAACTGTATCACAAAACGCCGTTGCTCCGGCTTGATGCCGGTATAGCGGGCGCAGTTGCACCAACGTAACAGAAATATTGTAAACGTAAATTGAAGGCGTGTCAAGAGGAATAAGAGGCAAATGCGCCGCGCCGAAGGTTCTTATTTTGCATATTATCCGCGTATTTTTGAGGGCTTTTCGGAATACTGCGCAATATTGTATTTCCGCTCCGGCGATTTACTGCTTCAGGGCAGAGTATACATAGGAAAAAGCCGCGCGGTTTTACGTGCGGCTTTTCAAATAATTATTCGCGCCCTTCGGCGCGTTTGGCTACTCCGCCGTTATCGAGGAAAGAAGCGCGCACATATCGCTCGCAAAGCCCGTAGCCGTAAGCGACGAATAGCGGATTCGCACTTCAATGCAGCCGCCGAGCCCGTTGTCGGCAATATATACGTCCGTAAAGGGAATTTCGTCCGAAACGGCGTCGTTTGCGGTTATGAAAATTGCGTCGATTGAGCCGAAAATCTTGACGGAGCGCGAATATGCCGTCACGGACGAGAAAGAGCCTTTAAGCTCCTTCAGCGCCGCGCTTTTCCTGTCCGACGCCGAAACGGATTCATACTGCGTAATCGTCATCTGCTGCGCATATGCGCTTCCCGTGTCGTCTTTCGGCGTTATTGTGTACGTTCCGCCCGATTCGGATAAGGAATAGGATGCGCCCGGCGAGGGAACGCTGATTGAGACCGTTTCTGCTGAGGCGGCAAAAGCAAACAACGCCGTCATTATCGCCAACAGAATAGCCGCAGTCTTTTTCATGCCCATTCCTCCGCTCCGCCGCGCTGAGAAGCACGGCACTCATACTGATATTATAACGTATCGGAAGCCCGTTTGCGCGCATTTTCATAAAAATTCATAGAATCATGAAAAAAGACTTGCATTTGTAACAAAAATGAAGGAAAATATAAGCGGTTGCAGAATTCATGCTAATAAGGCGGCTTTATATGCTGCGCTCGCCGCGCACGAATAATGCTTTCTGATTCGTTGTTATTGTATTAAGCCGCGCGCCGCACCCGCGCCGCGCTTGAGAGGCAGGAGTATTTAATGAAAAAAGACCCTTCGGGTAAGCGTTCACTGCGTATGCTGCTTGCGCTGGTAATCCTTTTTGCCGTTATCGTTGTGGTCGCGGCTGTCTGCGTTACGCTTGTAAGGAATATGCAGACGGAGTACGCCGACAAGGTTAAGGCGAATATCGAAACGTTTAACGAGCAGGAGCAGCAGGCTTATCAGGAGCGCCTGAATGAATTCAACGCGAAAAAGGCGCTCGAGGAAAGCCAGCGCGCTGCAAGCGGCGACGGAATGCCTCAGCCCGCAAGCGAGGGCTGGGATTTGGTTGATTTGAGCGCGTTCCCGCTTGAAGGCGAAACAACTCAGGCGTTCACGCGCGCGGAGCTTGAGTCCGGCGACATGGTTGTAATCAACGAGTGGCATGAGCAGCCCGCGGGCTTTGATTCGTCAACGCTTGCCAGCATTGCCCGCCGCTCCAAGTTCTCGATTCCGACGCGCGATAACAGCGTTATGCTCTTCCCCGCGGCTATCGACCAGATTCAGTCCTTGCTTACCGACGCAAAGGTTATCGGGCTTGAAAACTACGAGGTTATTGTAGGCTACCGCGATTATGAAATGCAGAAAACGCTTTGGGATACGGCGTATAACGCAAACCTGAAGCGCTATCGGGCTGCCGTTGTCGAGGAAATGACGCGCCGCGCGACCTCGTACCCCGGAACGAGCGACCATCACAGCGGCTACACCTTCCAGCTTCGCCTCTATTCAAGCACCGACCCGACCGTAATCAAGCAGGATTTCCTTACGAGCCTTCAGGGAATGTGGTTTATGGAAAACGGCTGGAAGTACGGCTTCACCTTCCGCTATCCGCAGGACAAGAGCTATATCACCGGCATTCATGTCGATGTAAACACCTTCCGCTACGTCGGTCTTGCCAACGCCGCCGCAATGAACATCCTCGACCTTTGCCTTGAGGAATATGTGGCGTATTTGCAGGAGCATCCGCACATCGCGATTTACAAGGACGGAATCAAGGTGTACGAGATTAACCGAACGGTTGCCGATTCCTCGGAGGGCTGGTCTGTCGACGTTCCTCTCGGAACGCTTGAAACGGACGTTTCTTCCGATAACTGCGGCGGAATAGTCGCAACCTACATTTTCAGCTACCAGCACTAAGAATGTTTTAAGCCCCGAATCGCTTTTGCGGCGGTTCGGGGCTTTTGTTTGCTTTATATCGCTTTAAGCTTTGCGTTTCGGCTGTCACAGCGTAAGCGTTCGGTAGCTTTCAAGCTCCCTGTCAAGCTTTATCATAAAGCTTTTGCTTTCCTCATCGTTCCATAAAAGCAGAAGCGCCTCGTAAACCCTCTTACGGAATTCGGGGAGCATTCCGTCCAATCCCGAATTCATCAGCGGGCAGACGGGCCACGCCCGCACATCCGTTTCAATTTCGGGCTTTCCTGATTTCAGGCTGAAAGCAAGGGGAAAAATGCGGCACGAAAGCGGGCGGGTTTTCCTGTCGCATGAGCCGTTGCAGACGCAGATTTTCTCGCCCTTCATCGCGCCGCCCGCGTCCTTAATCGTAAAGCCGCCGCCGATAAGCTCCTCCTCGTGCGGAAAAAGGTACATTCCAAGCTCGTCGCCGCCGCTTTTGCAGCACGCGTCGCCGCAAATCCGCCCGCAGTCAACCCTCAGCGGAGTTACATTTTCAAGAATGTCTCGCGATTTTATCAAAACCTCGTTCATTTTGCCCTTCCCGCTTTTGACAAGCCGATAAAGATAGTTATAATGGTAATCGTATGGCGGCGTAAACCGCCTAACTGCAATAGTACGCTTAATCGGGAGGGCGCGCAAGATGGGCGATAATAAAAGTACATCCGCTATCCGTCTTTCGTCCGGCGCGCTGCGCGGGCGCGTTGCTTTCGGCAGCGTTGCGGAGCGCGGCGCCGAGCTTGCCGCCGAGTATTACGGCGAGGTTTCCTGCGTGTATCTCGACCCGCCGTTCATGACGGGCGGCGATTTTTCGCTCAGCCGCAGGCTGTCCAATTCCTCGCCGCGCGTCGCCCTTGACGTTCCCGCGTATTCCGATAAGTTTGACGCGGACGGCTATTCAAAAATGCTCAGGGAGGCTGTAAGCCTTTCGCGGGAGCTGCTCAGCGATACGGGAACGCTTTTCCTTCATGTCGACAGCCGCGCAAGCCTGCTTGCAAGGCAGGCGCTTGACGAAGTCATGGGCGCGGAAAATTTCCTTAACGAAATCATCTGGGCGTACCAAAGCGGCGGCTGGGCAAACACTCATTTCCCGCGCAAGCATGACGTTATTCTGTTTTATTCCAAAACGAAGGACTACTTTTTTGATTTGACAGCCGTTCCGTGCGGAACCGTCGGCGGCAGAAACAGCCATATGCGCCGCGCAGTTGACGAAAGCGGCAGACCCTGCCGCGAAATTCTTTCTGCCGGAAAGCTTTACAGGTATTACGACGACGAGCCGGTATACCCAAGCGACGTATGGACGGACATAAGCCATTTGCAGCAGCGCGACCCCGAAAGAACCGGCTACGACACGCAAAAGCCGCAGGCTTTGCTTGAAAGGATTATCAAATGCTCTACCCGCGAGGGCGATTTGGTTGCGGATTTGTTCGCGGGAAGCGGAACGACGGGCGCTGCGGCGCTTGCGTCCGGCAGGCGCTTTCTGCTGCTCGATATGTCCGATACGGCGCAGACGGCAATGCTTGAGCGCTTTATCGGTCAGCCCGTCACGATGGACGCTCCGGTTTCGCGCGGAAAGCCCGAAATAAAGCTGTCAAAGCAGACGGGGCTTGGCATCTATATTGTGTCGCTCCAAAGCTTCACGCTTGAGGAGGATATGCAGGCGGGGCTTCCTCCGCTTGTAAAACGGGCGGCGGCGACAAAGCGCGGAGCGGCGGTTTCGCTCGTCTGCGGCTATCTTGACAGCGGCGTTTTCACGGCGTATGCCGGTAAAAAGCGCGACGGAAAGAGCCTTGAGCCGGAGCTTTCCGTATCCGTTCCGGTTTATGACGGCGAGCTAGCCGTTTTGATTACCGATGTTCTTGGACGAAGGTTTTGCCTTTCAGTCCCCGACAATATTGAAGGAGAGTAATTAACATGGATTTGATTTCCAGAAAGAATTCGCCCGTTGCGCTCAGGAAGCGCGGAAAAGAAATGGTAATGCAGTTCGGTGAGGGTAACTTCCTTCGCGCTTTTGTGGATTGCTTTATCGACATGGCGAACGAAAAGGGCGTATTTGAAGGCAGCGCCGCGCTTGTGCAGCCGATAGACAAGGGACTTACCGACATGATAAACGCGCAGGACGGAATGTATACCCTGCTTCTCCGCGGTCGTCAGGGCGGCGAGGAGCATATGGAAAAGCGCGTTATCCAGAGCGTAAGCCGCTGCATAGACCCTTATAGGGATTTCGGCGATTTTCTTGCGCTTGCCGCAAGCCCCGATTTGCGCTTCGTCGTCAGCAACACCACCGAGGCGGGAATCGTGTTCACCGGCGCGGATAAGCTTTCGGACGCGCCTCAGGCGTCCTTCCCCGGCAAAGTAACCGCAATGCTCTATCACCGCTATAAAACCCTTGGCGATAAGAATGGGCTTATCTTCCTTTGCTGCGAGCTTATCGATGCAAACGGCGATAAGCTGCGCGAATGCGTCCTCAAGAACGCGGAGCTTTGGGGGCTTGAGAGCGGCTTTATCGATTATGTGAAGAACGAAAATATTTTCTGCAACACGCTTGTTGACAGGATTGTTACCGGTTATCCGCGCGCCGAGGCGCAGGCGCTGTGCGAAAAATTCGGCTATCAGGACAATCTTATCGACACCGCCGAGCCGTTCGGTCTGTGGGTTATCGAAGCGCCCGAATATGTCCGCAAGGAGTTCCCGCTTGACAAGGCGGGCTGCCCCGTCGTTTTCACGGACGATGTTAAGCCCTATAAGCTCCGCAAGGTGCGTATGCTCAACGGCGCGCACACCTCAATGGTCGCAATGGCGTATCTTGCCGGAGCCGATACCGTCGGCGAGTGCATGGCGGATAAGGAAATCCGCGCGTTCATGACAAAGGCGCTCTTTGACGAGATTATGCCTCTGCTCCCGCTTGAGCGCTCCGATTTGGAGGCGTTCGCCTCCGCGCTCTACGAAAGGTTTGAAAATCCGTATAACCGCCATCTTCTGCTCTCCATTTCCCTCAACACGGTCAGCAAGTATACCGCGCGCGTGCTGCCCTCCGTCAAGGCGTATATCGCGGACGGCAGGGGGATTCCAAAGTGCCTTACCCTCGGAATGGCGGCGCTTATCGCCTTCTATGCGGGCGCAAAAAAGACCGACGACGGCTATGTGAATCTGCGCAACGGACAGAGCTATAAGGTCAGCGACGACGGCTTTGTGCTTGATTTCTTTGCCGCCCGTTCCCTTAGTGCCGATAACTCCGCGCTTTGCGCCGAAACGCTCTCCCGCAAGGACTTCTGGGGCGAAGATTTAACGCTTCTTGACGGCTTTGCCGCCGCTGTAACCGACGACCTCAACCTCATTTGCAAAAACGGAATGCGCGCCGCTCTTGAAAGCGTTATCGCATAAGCCCGAAATTTTACTTATTGACCGAGCCGCTCATGCAAGCGGCTCGGTTTTTGTTTTTGGAATTTTGGGATTGACACGGGGAGGCGAATGCGGTATTCTAAAAAATACGCTGCCCGTGAGGGCATAGCACCGAAATGCAAGAGATAACTGACGATAAAGCTGCTGATAACCGAGGCGGTTAGCGCGCTCGGCTGTTTTGCGGCTTTGACTTTCGCGACGGATGAGGAGGGACAAAGAGATGGATATAATGGCGCTGGAGCAAGGGCATCTTGATGAAACGCTTGCCGTTATCGTTTCCGAAAAGGAAAAGCTGGAGGCGGAAACGGGAGCGAAGGCGGATGAACATAGGGTTATCACCGTTGAGGGCGGCGACCCCGACGAGGTGGTAAGGCTCAATCATCTGCGCTTTTGTCTTGACACTATGCACCGCCTTTATCTCAGCCAGCGGCAGGCGTATTTTGCGCATCTTGACTATAACGACTCCATGGACGGCGCGCAGAGCGTGTACATCGGACGCTGGGGCGTAATGAAAACGCCCGAAAATGAGATTGTGGTTGCTGACTGGCGCGCGCCGATAGCCAATCTCTACTATTCCGGACAGGTGGGAAGGGTTGATTATGAAACGCCGGAGGGCAGGCTGAGCGCGGAGCTTACCTTAAAGCGCCTGCTGTCCGTTTCCGGCGGGAAGCTGCTTTCGGCGCAGGACGCAGGAATCATGACGAACGACGTTTTCCTTAGAAACGCGCTTTCGCAGACGTCGGGCGATAGGCTCAAGGACATCGTTACCACAATACAGGCGGAGCAGAATATCGTAATCCGTCATCCTATGAAGCCGCTTATCGTGCAGGGCGTTGCGGGAAGCGGAAAGACGACGATAGCCCTGCACAGAATCGCCTATCTGCTTTACGCGAATCAGAAAACGCTCTTGCCCTCGCAGATGATGATTCTTGCGCCGAACCCGCTCTTTCTCGACTATATATCGTCCGTTCTGCCTGACCTCGGCGTTGACGAGGTTAAGCAGACGACCTTCGTGCTGCTCTGCAAAAAGGTAATGGGCAAGCGGTTTCCGAAGCTCAGGGCGAGCGTTTCTCTGGACGCGAGAACGAGGATGACGGCTGAAAAAAGAAACGAGCTTGAGCGCCGCCTTGAAATCAAGGGCAGAAGCAGCGCTTATGAGGCTGCGCTTTCCTTCCTGAAGGGCTATGAGCGCGAAATTCTGCCTGAGAAGGACTTGACTTTTCTCGGCACAACCGTGCTTACAAAGGCGGAAATGGCGGAATACTACTTAGGCGACCTGCGGAATTTCCCTCTGTACGATAGGACGCGCGAAATGCGCAAGTATATTGTCACGCGCCTTTCGCGGCTGTCAGACAAATACGAGGAGGCGGCGGAGAAGGATATGCGAGCGCGCCTTGACAGGCTGATGACGCGGCTTCCGGACGGCGAGGAGAGGCGGCAGAAGGCGCGAAGCCTCTTCAGCGCGCAGGAAAGCCGGATTGCCGAGCTGAGAAAGCAGGCGGAGGCATATCCTGACGCCGCAATGCTTGAATTCGGTCATCTGACCGGCGAGGAGCTGCTTGCACGCGTTTACGGGAGTTTGCCGGAAGCGGAAATTCTTGCACAGGACATCGAAGAGCTGAAAAACGGGCGCGCCGACGAGTGCGATTTGCCGCTTCTGATGACGATTCACCGCGCGCTGTATTCCGTAAGGAAGCCGGACATAAGGCATATTGTGGTTGACGAAGCGCAAGACCTTTCCGGCAACGCATACCGCGCCCTCAGGGACTACGCCGCGCACCAAAGCTTTACCCTCGTAGGGGATTTGATGCAGGGCGTTCATGCCGCCGAGGGGCTTACGGACTGGCGAGAGATTTCGGACGGAGTTTTGCCCGAAGCTGCAATGAGCTATCTTGAAACCAGCTACCGAAGCACCGTTGAAATTATGACGGTTGCGGCAAGAGCCGCAATGCGGCATCCCGTTTCGGGGCAGCAGAGGATTAGGCCCGTGCTTCGCCACGGAAAGCCGGTTACATACCTTCATGCCGAGTCTGCGGCGGACAGACTGAGAATAATAGCGGAAGCAGCCGAAAGCGCCGCGCAAGGCGGAATGCACAGCATTGCGATTATCGAGCGCTCGTCAAAGGAAGCGGGGGCGCTTCATAAGGCAATCGGCGCGCGGCTTCAGGCAAAGCTGATAACGGAAAAGGATACGGAGTATTCCGCCGGAGTCATGATTATTCCCGCAACCCTTGTTAAGGGGCTTGAATTCGATTCCGTGATTATTGCGGAGGCGGGCGCGGAAATGTGGGATGATACTTCCGCCGTCGCGCGTTTGCTCTATGTGGCTTTGACCCGCGCGCTGCATGAAGAAACAATCGTTTATTCGGGCGTGCTGAGCGCTCTTATTTCTGATGAAACGGAGGCGGAGAATTGAAAAAACGGCTGCTTATCATAATAATCGCCGCCGCGCTTATAACTGCCGCGCTGCTTGTTTTCCTGCCGAGGCGTCAGCTTTCGTTTTCCCTTCCCGAAAGCACGAGGGAGGCGGCGAAGGGGCTTGACGCGGTTTTGCTTGAAATGACCTTTGATGAGGAAAGCGGCGCTTTATACGGGCAGGAGGAAATAACGCTGACGAACCGTGAAGGAATCGCGCTTCCGTACATCTGCCTGCGCGCGATGGCAAACGCTTACCTGACCTCTGATACCGCGCCCGCACCGATTCAGAAAAACGGCGGGGCGTACATAAGCGATTTGACCGTTAACGGCGAGTATGCCGCCGTTTCGTATCTTGACGAGGCAAAAACAGTCCTCTATATTCACCGCGAGCTTGCGGAGAACGAAACTGTTACAATATCAATGCGCCTGAGGCTTTCAATACCCGTCTGCGCATCGCGCTTCGGGCTGCATGACGGGATTTATGCCGTCAGCAACGCCTTTGTGCTGCCTGCCAAATATGAAAACGGGGCATACAGGCAGGACGAGTACAGCGCCTTAGGCGACCCGTTTTACTTTGAGTGCGTTAATTTTAATGCTGAAATCTCTCTGCCTGAGGAGCTTACGCTTGCCTGCGGCGCTGAAATAACTTCGGAAAAGCATGAGGCGGGCATGAAAACATACTCGCTTTATATGCCTGCCGCGCGCGATTTGGCGCTTGCGTTTTCCGATAAATATTCCGTTTCCGAGGACGCTTTCGGCAATACCCTTATCCGCGCTTATGCCACGAGCGGAAATACCGCGGGCGAGTATGTGAAAAATGCGAAAAAGGCGCTTGAGGTTTATTCCGGCTTGTTCGGAGAATACCCGTATTCTGTATATTCGCTCGCCTATGTCGGGCTTCCCGACGGCTGCGACGGCGCTGACAATCCTGCGCTCAGCTTTATTTCCGATTCCTCCGATATTGAAATTACCGTTGCGCGCGAAGCAGCGCGGCAATGGTGGGGCTGCGCCGTCGGGAGCGACCGCATCAATAACCCGTGGCAGAACGCGGCGTTAAGCGAGTTTTCCGCGCTTTTGTTTACGGAAAAGGTACACGGAAAGGACGCTATGCAGGAGCTGTATAACGATACCGTCGGCGCGTCCTACCGACTTACCCTTCCCAGAAACGCAACGCCCGGCAGTCCGCTCAATTTTTTCTCAGACCTTTACGAATATCGGATAGTGGTGTACAATCGAGGGGCGGCTGTGTTTACGGATTTGTATTCGGCCGTGGGGGACGATCTTACTTACGCGCTTTCCTCCTATTACGAAAATGAGCGGTTCAGGCTTGCGGGACGCGATACTATTACAGGTTATCTATCCATCGCCGCCGGATACGATTACGCGCCGATGATGGTTGATTATCTGGATACCTACGCTACCGTTCACTGATGACGCCGCTCCTTTAAGGAAGGTACTTGGATGCCAAAGACAGTGGTTGTTATACCCGCGCTCAATCCGGCAGGCGTGCTTGCCGAGTACGCGCAGAAGCTTATAGATGCAGGAATCGACCTTGTTGTCGCCGTTGACGACGGCAGCGCGCCGGAGTACAGGGGCGTGTTTGACGTGCTTCGCGCAATGCCGAAAACGCTCGTGCTCGTGCATGAAAAGAACAGGGGAAAGGGCGCTGCGCTCAAGACCGCTTTCTCATATATAAAGGATAATGTGGAGGACGCCGAAATCATCGTGACGGCGGACAGCGACGGGCAGCACCTGCCCGCCGATATCCTGAAGCTTTCCGAAATCGCGGGAAAGCTTGCCGAGCCGGCTCTCCTTCTGGGCAGCCGAGATTTTTCGCGCCCCGATATTCCGCCAAAGAGCCGCTTTGGAAATAAGCTGACGACGGTTATATTCCGCTGGACGCACGGGCTTAACCTTCCCGATACGCAGACGGGGCTTCGCGCCTTTCCCGCGTCGCTTCTGACCGACATGGCTTCAGTCAGGGGCGAAAGATACGAGTACGAGATGGAAATGCTCATCTATGCCGCGCGGAAGAAGCTTCCCGTAATCGTTGAGCCTATCACGACCGTATACGAGAATAATAATGAGGGAACGCACTTTCATCCCGTGCGCGACAGCTATCGCATCTATAAGGTTATTCTCGCCTCGTTTTTCAAGTATATTCTAAGCTCCTGCGCCGCAACGCTGGTTGATTTGCTTATTTTCAACCGCCTTTGCGCGTGGGTTTTCCCGAACGATTCAAGATGGCTTACCCTGCTTGCCGCTACGCTCATAGCCCGTACCTGCTCCGCCTGCGTCAATTTCATGATTAACCGCGACCATGTTTTCGGCTTCAAGGGCGATAACAAGCGCGCGGCGGCGAGATATGCTGTGCTTGCTGTGGGCGTGCTTATCGTTTCCTCGCTCTGCGTTTACTTTATAACCGGCGCGTTCTCGTTTGAAATCCGCTCAAGCAGGGTTGACACCTCGTTTGCGCAGACGATGATTAAGGCGGTTGTCGATACCGTGCTGTTCTTCCTGAATTATCAGCTTTGCAGGCGGTGGGTTTTCGGTGAGGAAAAGGGGGACAAGCAATGAGGAGGCTTATTGCGCTGTTTCTTGCGCTTCTTTTGCTTCCGCTTTCCTCGGCGCTTGCTGAGGAAAAGGAGCTTACCGCAACGGATAAGCTTCCTACGGACGATTTTTCTGTCGGCGAAGCGCCGTCCGAATCCGGCTACTATATGGAGCTTCGCGAAATTGACGGAGCGAGCGTGCTGGTTTCCTGTTACAGCGACGAAAGCATATTCTGCGAGGTTTATACGCGCAGGATGTATAACGCGGACTGCCATATAGCGCGCGTCAGGATTGCCGACGCAAGCCAGCTCCGCACAGCCGTCGCCTCCGAAATCAGCAGCAAATCAAAGCTCGGAACGACCAATATGGCAAAAATGCTGAACGCCGTTGTCGCGATAAGCGGGGACTACTATACATATCGCAAGGCGGCGTCCTTTGTCGCGCGCCAGAGCAAGCTTATCAAGGCAAAGCCAAGCTCCGTGCTTGACCAGCTTATAATTGATTATAACGGCGATTTCCATATCATTATCGGCGAGGATAAGAATAAGGAAGTCGCTTCATACGAAGGGAATATTTATCAGTCCTTCACCTTCGGACCGGCGCTTGTCGTTGACGGCGTTGTTCAGGAGAAGAAGGACTATACCTTTGACGCGTCCGGAAGAACAAATCAGCGCTCCGCAATCGGTCAGATTGGGCCGCTTGAATATCTGCTCATAGTTGTTGACGGCAGAACGGACGAATCCAAGGGCATGAGCTGCTGGAATCTTGCAAAGGCAATGGCGGAGCTTGGCTGCGTTCAGGCGTTCAATCTTGACGGCGGCGGCTCTGCAACCTTCGTGTGGAAAAACGCGCGCCAGAATACGCCCGTCAATAAGGGCGACAGGGCTATTTCCGACTGTATTTATTTCGCCACAACCGTGGCTGACGGAGAACAGTGATGAAGAAACAGACTCTTGCCGCATTAATCGCAATCGTTATATTGCTCGCCCTTACCGTCTGCGCGCCCGACCTTCTTGAGGAGCGCGCGGATTATTATAATCAGCTCGTTGCCGAGAAGCTTTTCGGCGAGGGCGGCGATTCCGGCGATTATGACGGCTATGACGAGCCTGACGAAAACGATGATTCCGATTATATCGGCGATACTGAGCCTGCGGAGGACGGCGGCTTTGCCGCGCCCGAAATAACCGAAAACCCTCCGGAGCCGACAGACTTGCCCGCGCCCGTGCTGACACTTGTCCCGACTGCGGAGCCGACGGCTTCTCCCGAGCCGAAACCGATAATCGAGCTGCCGATGGACGATTTCTCCGCGGGGCTTATTCCGATTACGGATAACTATTATCAGGAGCTGCGCTCCGCATTCAGCGGCGATGCGGTGATGTACAGCGTTTACAAGGACGATTCGATATATGTCGAGGTGCATACCGAGGATATCAGCGGCGCCACCTTCCATATCGCGCGGGTCAAAATTGCGCACCCGAGCCAGCTTCGCACAGCCGTTGCGAGCAAAATAGGCTCAAGCTCCAAAATGGGCACAACCGATATGGCGACAAAAATGAACGCCGTAGTTGCGATTAACGGCGATTACTATACCTATCGCAAGGCGGCCGCGTTCATTGTCCGGCAGGGCGAGGTTTTGCAGCAAAAGCCCGGAACGCTCGACCAGCTTGTAATCGATTATGACGGAAATTTCCATATAATTACCGCCGAGGATAAGACTCAGGCGCTTTCTGAGCTTTCAGGAAACATATATCAGGCGTTTTCCTTCGGCCCTGCGCTCGTTGTTGACGGAGCTGTAACCGAAAAGCGCCCGTACAGCTTTGACGCGAGCGGGGTCAGCAATCAGCGCACCGCGATTGGGCAAATCGGGGAGCTTGAGTATCTGCTGGTTGTTGTTGACGGGCGAATGGATACCTCCGCCGGAATCACCTGCTGGGATTTGGCAAAGGTAATGGCGGATATGGGCTGCATAAACGCCTATAACCTTGACGGAGGCGGCTCGGCGACCATGACATGGCGCGGGGAAAGGGTAAATACCCGCGAGCATTCGGGCGACCGCTCCATTTCGGACAGCATTTGCTTTGTAACGTCGACGGGCTGGACTCAGGAGGATATCAAAAATATGCTCCTTGGGCTTGGCAAGTGAGGGGGAGAGTATGACGAATTTCACTTTGTTTTCATTCGGCGCTCTTACCGTAACGGCATACGGTCTCCTCGTTGCGCTCGCCGCCGCGGTTTCGGGAGCATACTTTCTTTATCGTATGCGCCTTGCGGGCGCGGACGCCGACAGAAGCGCCGTAACGCTCATGATAATGGCAGTCTCGGCGCTTGCTGTTTCCCGCCTGTTTTATGCCGTGCTTAATTTTGACTATCTCTCCGATTCGCTTGACCAGCCGCTTGCCGTCCTTCGTTTCTGGGAGGGCGGGTTCAGCTATTGGGGCGCGGCTTACGGCGCGTTTCTCGCGTTTTATTTGCGGACGTTCCGCTCAAGAAATAAAAAGCTCGGCGCGTTTGCGCTTCCCGCTTTCATGCTTTTCCTTGCGCTTATGCGCCTGCCCGAAATCTTTTCGTCAGTGGGAAGGGGCGCGCCCGTTGAAGCGGAGGGCGTTCTCGCGTCCTTCCCGTTTGCGCTTCCGGACAGCGGGGAAACGCCCTGCGCGGCAATATGCGTTTATGAGCTTTTCTTTGCCCTGCTTGCGTTTGCCGCTTCCCTCCTGCTGCTCGGGCGCGGCGCGGGCAAATATGTGCTTCGCCTTCCTCTCGCCTTCTACTGCCTTGCGGATGTGCTTTTGCAGTCCGTCCGTCAGGACGAGAACAGCTATATGATGGCGGGCTTTGTGCGAATCGAGCAGGTGCTTGCAATGGTGCTTGTCGGTGTAATCTTCATTTTTTCCGCTCTGGAGGCGTTCAAGCGTCTGCCGAAAGCGCGCATAAAGCTTATTATATGCTCCACCGTTTCCGCCTGCGCGATAGCCGCCGGAATCGCCTGCGAGTACGCGCTTGACGCGGGCAACGATTCGACGGCTGTTTACATTGTTATGACCTTGTTCATGCTCGCCTTCTTCGCTTCCTGCGCTGTTGTCGCCGTGAGCATACCCAAGGAAAAAACAGGACTTCGCCGCCGTAGAGCGGCATGAGGTGAAGAATGAATAACAGGCAGCTTTGGTCGCGTTTTATCCCTTATTTCAAGCCCTATTGGAGGGTGATGGTGCTCGACCTTCTCTGCGCGGCGCTGACGACGCTGTGCGAGCTTGTGCTTCCCAAAATCGTGCAGACGATTACAAACGGCGCTATGTCAACCCCGATTGCGCTGACGGTTGAGCTTGTGCTTAAAATGGGCGGGCTTTATCTCGTTTTGCGCCTTATTGATACCGCCGCCGCCTACTATATGGCGTATGCCGGTCATATCATGGGAACGAAGATTGAAACCGATATGCGCACGGATTTGTTTGACCATCTTCAAAAGCTTTCGTTCTCTTACTATTCCGACGCGAAGGTCGGTCAGCTGATGGCGAGGATTACCAGCGACCTTTTCGACGTTACCGAATTTGCGCATCACTGTCCCGAAGAATTCTTCATAGCGGGAATCAAGATAATCGCGTCCTTCATAATCCTTGTCGGGATGAACCTCCCGCTTACGCTTGTCGTTTTTGCGCTTCTGCCGCTGATGTTCATCTGCACAAACTATTTCAACAAGCAGATGCGCGGCGCGTTCAGCGAGCAGCGCAATCAGGTCGGCGAGGTCAACTCGCAGGTTGAGGACAGCCTTCTGGGAATGCGCGTAGTAAAATCCTTTGCCAATGAGGATTTGGAGCGCGAGCGCTTCCATAAGGGCAACATGGCGTTCTATAACGCGAAATGCCGCGCATACCGCTATATGGCGGGCTTCAGCTCCACAACGAGAATGATTGACGGAATAATGTACATCGTAGTCGTCATTGTCGGCGCGCTTCTCTTAATCGGCGGCAAGCTTGACGCGGGTCAGTATGTCGCTTACATCCTCTATATTTCAACGCTTCTTACTTCTATCCGCCGCATCGTTGAGTTCCGCGAGCAGTTTCAGCGCGGAATGACCGGAATCGAGCGCTTTACGCAGATTATCGACGAGCCGGTTGAAATAAAGGACGAGGATGGCGCGAAGGAGCTTGGCAGCGTCAGGGGCGAGGTCGTTTTTGATAATGTGAGCTTCCATTACGGAGATAATGAAAAGCAGGTTCTTTCAAACCTTGCTTTGCACGTTTCCGAGGGGCAGAACATAGCGATTGTCGGGCCGAGCGGCGGCGGAAAAACCACGATGTGCAACCTGATTCCGCGCTTTTACGACGTTTCGTCCGGACGAATCCTGATTGACGGCAAGGATATAAGGGGCGTTACGCTGAAAAGCCTGCGCTCGTCAATCGGCGTTGTGCAGCAGGAGGTTTACCTGTTCTCCGGCACGATATTCGACAACATTGCCTACGGTAAGCGCGGCGCGACGCGCGAGGAGGTTATCGAGGCGGCGAAGCGCGCGGGCGCGGACGAATTCATTTCTGCGCTTGTAAAAGGGTATGATACCTATGTCGGCGAGCGCGGAGTCAAGCTTTCGGGCGGACAGAAGCAGCGAATTGCGATTGCGCGCGTGTTCCTTAAAAATCCTCCGATTCTTATTCTTGACGAGGCGACGAGCGCGCTTGATAATGAGAGCGAGCATCTTGTGCAGAAAAGCCTTGAGGAGCTTACGAAGGGCAGAACCACCTTCACCGTTGCCCACAGGCTGACAACCATCCGCAACGCCGACGTTATATGGGTGCTTACCGAGCGCGGTGTTGAGGAAACGGGCAGCCACAGCGAGCTTATCGCAAAGGGCGGAATCTACGCTCACCTCTACAGTATGTACACGGAGCCGCGTGACGTGGTATAATATACCGAATTGCAAGGAAGGGTGTTAATATGAATTACATGGAGAATTACGAGCTTTGGCTTGAAAAGCTTGGCGGAAAAGACTCGGATGCCGTGAGCGAAATGCGTGCGATGAGCGAAACTGAGCGCGAGGAGGCATTCTCGATGCCCATGGCGTTCGGAACGGGCGGACTGCGCGCCGTTCGCGGAATGGGTCCGGGGCGCATGAACAAATATACGATTGCGCGCGTAACTGAGGGGCTTGCAAAGGTAGTGCTTGCTTCGCCGCATGAGAAAACCGTTGTCATCGCCTATGATACCCGCCACGGCTCGACTGAGTTTGCGCAGGTTGCCGCTGGCGTTCTGTGCGAAAACGGAATCACGGTCTATCTTTTCGACCAGCCCGCGCCCACTCCCGCGCTTTCCTTTTCCGTGCGCGATTTGAAGGCGGGCTTCGGAATTGTTATAACCGCGAGCCATAACCCGAAGAAGTATAACGGCTACAAGGTTTACAACAGCAGGGGCGTTCAGCTTCTGCCGGAGGAAGCCGCGCCGGTTATGGATGAAATCGAAAAGGTTTCGATGTTCTCCGCCAAGGGCGTTTCGCTGCTTGAGGCGCAGGAGAACGGAATGCTCCGCTATCTGGGCGACGAGCAGCTTGAGCGCTATGCAAAGCAGGTTTACGAGCTTCTGCCGCGCTCGCGCCAGCTCAGGGACAAAATGAAGGATTTCCCGATTGTCTATACCGCGCTTTACGGCTCGGGCGCAGTTCCCGTAACAAAGGTTATCGGAATGCAGGGCTTTGAAAAGGCGGCGTTCATTCAGCAGAATCCGGACGGCGATTTCGGCGGGCTGTATATGCCGAACCCCGAAGCGCCGGAGGTGTATGCGGAGGCGATTCGCGAGGCTGAAAAGATTGGCGCAAAAATTCTTATGGCAACCGACCCTGACAGCGACCGCGTAGGCGCGATGGTTATGCATGACGGCGGCTTCGTTCCGCTTTCCGGCAATCAGATGGGCGCGCTTCTGCTCAACTATCTGCTTGAGGCGAGGCGGCAGCATAAGGATTTGCGCGATACCGACCTTGTTGTGACAACGATTGTTTCCGGCGATATGGGCGAAACCATCGCCAAGGCATACGGTCTTTCGCCTATGCGCGTGCTTACCGGCTTTAAGTATATCGGCGCGCTTGCGGAAAAAGAGGCATATCAGGGCAGGCGCTTCGTTTTCGGCTATGAGGAAAGCTACGGCTACCTTACCGGAAACGCCGTGCGCGACAAGGACGCGGTCATCGCCGTTACGCTCATACTTGAAATGGCGGTTTATTACGCCGAAAAGGGCAAGGATTTGTTCGAGGTGTTCCTTGACCTTTCGCGCAAGCACGGCGGCTTTGCCGAAAGCCTTAAAACCATTACATTAAGCGGGCTTGATTTCGGCAAGAAAATTGACGCGATTATGTCCCGCCTGCGCTCGCCTGAGTTTGACGGAATCGGGGAGTTCAAGGCGGCGGATATTGCCGATTATGAAAAGGGCTATATCGTCCGCCGCGACGGAAGCAAGGAAAAGCTCGATTTGCCCAAGTCCGACGTGCTCAAAATCTTCTTTGAGGACGGAAGCTGGATGGCGGCGCGTCCGAGCGGAACAGAGCCGAAAATGAAGTTCTATCTCTCCGCGCACGGGAAAACCTACCATGCCGCGCAGGAAACGCTCGCCCGTCTCGGCGAGGCGATAGACGAATTTTTGAAATAAATATATTGGAGGAACGCATTTGTACGAGGGTAAGTTGGTGCGCCTGCGCGCGTTTGAGCAAAGCGACGTTGAGCGCAACGCGCAGTTCGTTAATGATTATGAAACGGTAAGAACCATGATAAACGCCTTTCTGCTCCCGTCGTCAATCGACGATGAGCGGCAGTGGCTTTCCCAGCAGTCGAGCTATACGCGCGGCGAATACCAGTTCGCGGTTGAAACGCTTGACGGGCTGCTCATCGGGCGCTGCGGTCTTACGCGAATCGACTGGAAGAACCGAATCGGCGATATCGGCGTAATGATTGGCGACGGCGAGTGGCGCGGGCGCGGCTGCGGCACGGAGGCTGTCCGCCTGCTCTGCAAGTTCTCCTTTGAAGAAATGAACCTCAATAAGCTCCGGCTCGGCGTTTTCGATTTCAATACCGCCGGAATCCGCTGCTATGAAAGGTGCGGCTTTACCCGCGAGGGTTGCCTGCGGCAGGAGGTTTTCCGCGAGGGCGCTTATCACGACGTCTATCAGTACGGGCTGCTTGCAAGCGAGTATTCGGCGCTGTAACATCCGGATGCATGGGGCTTTGCTTGCGTTTTTCGACCGCCGCTTTTGCGGCGGTTTCTTCTATTTTTCGCCGCTTTTTGCGCGCGGTATTACGCGAAAAGAAAAGATATTTGTTAACAAATTGTCAACATTGGTTTTGCCGAAAAGGGTAATCGCGGCAGGATAACGAATAAATACATAATCAACATATCGCGGGAGGCATTTATGTACAAGGCATTGCTTGCGGACGCGGACATGACGCTTTTCGATTTTATCCGCTCCGAAAAGGCGGCTTTCGCCAATCTGATTAAGGATTTCTCCATTCAGTCCGGCGACAGGCTCTTTTCGCGCTATCATGATATAAACGGCTCGCTCTGGGACAAATACGAGAAGGGCGAGATTACGCAGGCGGGGCTGAGAATCGAGCGGTTCAGAATGCTTATAGATGAGTTCGGTCTTGGGCTTGACGCGCACGAGGTATCGGAAGGGTACATAAAGCGCCTTGGCGAAGGCTCTTTCCTGCTGCCCGGGGCGAAGGAATTTGTTGTTGAGGTTTCAAAGGCAATGCCCGTCGTGCTTGTTACGAACGGAATCTCCGAGGTGCAGCGCTCGCGTCTTGCGCGCTCCGAGATTGCCCCGTATATCAGCGATATCGTCGTTTCCGGCGATGTCGGCGCGGCAAAGCCCGACCCCGAAATACTGCGCGTCGCGCTATCACGCTTAAAGCTGGATAAAAAGGACGCAGTTATGCTCGGCGACAGCCTTAAAAGCGATATTGCCGCCGCAAATAACATAGGAATGGACAGCATATGGCTTTCGCCCTCCGGAAAAGCGGCGGACGGCGCTATTCTGCCAAAGTATACGGTGACCTCGCTCAGCGAGGTATTGCCGATTCTGGGAATCGGGGCGTGATTATGAAGAAAATTATGTGCGCTTTGCTTATTCTTGCGCTTTTGCTGCCGCCCTTCGCGCTTGCTGAGGGCGAATTCGGCGCGCTTTTTGCGGGCGGCTCGGAAACGATGTCGCCGTCCCTTGCGCGCTTTGCGCTGGATATCTCGTCAAGGCATACCGCCGAGCTTACCGCAAAGGCGTTTGAGGAAAACGGAATCGAGGTTCTGCTTCAGCGCTATTATGATAAGCCGCATGATGAAACGAGCCATACCGCGGCGTTCACCGTCGGCAAAGCCGCCGCCTCCGTCGGCGGCGCAAGCCGCGAAATCTGCGTTATTGCGATTCGCGGAACGAACGGCGCGGAGTGGTATTCCAATTTTGACTTTGCGCCCTCGCAGAGCGATGAAACGATTTTTGCCGAAAACCTCCTTTTTGCCGCGCAGGATATTTTCCTTTCCGTAAACGCTGAAATAAAAAAATGGATAACCCGATTATCCTCGTATGCGGGCATAGCAGGGGAGCGGCGTGCGCCAACTTGCTCGGAGTGCTGCTTAACGCGGTATATCCTTTTGAAAACGTGTTTGTGTATACCTTTGCGACGCCCGCGACCGTGCGCGGCGATTTTGACGCGGATAAGTATAAAAACATATTCAATTTCATAAACCCGCTTGACCTTGTTCCGCGCCTTCCGCTTGCCGAATGGGGCTATAAGCGCGCTGGAATTGACTTCGTGCTTTCAGGGGACGCGGAGGCGGCGGAGCGCCTTCGGGCGAGCGTTTCATCGCTTTACACGCTTGCGCCGACCATCAGCGAATACTATAACTCGCGCCACAGCCTTACCGCCGCGGGGCTTTCGGACGACGGGCTGACGGCGTTTGAAATGATGCTGCTCATATCGGATATGCTCACGAGCGTTACGATTGGCGAAAACGAGAGCGTTGCGGATTTTTCGATGTTTAGCGTTGCGGACTCGATGTCCGTTTCCGATATGGCGGACGAAAGCTCCGATTTTCATACGCTTTTGACTCTGCTCGAAAGCCTTACCGAAAACGGAGGGGAAATCGGCAGCCGCGTTACAAACGCGCATATGCCCGACACCTACATGGAGCTTCTCGGCGAGCTTTCCGGCGCCGCGAAATAAGGAGAGAATGATATGTCGTAAATCGAGTTTCAGAATGTAAGCAAGAAATACGTAATGGGGCAGACGACCATCGACGCGCTTTCGGGAATAACCTTTTCCGTTGAAAAGGGCGAATTCTGCGTCATCGTCGGCCCGAGCGGCGCGGGCAAAACCACGCTGCTCAACATTCTCGGCGGAATGGATATGCCGAGCGGCGGCTCAATCAAGCTTGACGGGCGCGAAATAAGCAAGCTTTCCGTCCGCGAGCTGACCGAATACCGCAGAACGGACGTCGGCTTCGTATTCCAGTTCTATAACCTTGTGCAGAACCTTACGGCGCGCGAAAACGTCGAGCTTGCTGCCGAAATCTGCAAGGGCAGCCTGGACGCGGACGAAACGCTCAGGAGCGTAGGGCTTGGCGAGCGCGAGGACAATTTTCCGGCGCAGCTTTCGGGCGGCGAGCAGCAGCGTGTTTCGATTGCCCGCGCCCTTGCCAAGAACCCCAAAATCATCCTTTGCGACGAGCCTACCGGCGCGCTTGACTACAATACGGGCAAAACGATTCTGAAGCTTTTGCAGGATACCTGCCGCTCGACGGGCAAAACCGTGCTTGTTATTACCCATAACAGCGCGCTTACCGCTATGGCGGACAGGGTTGTTTACGTGAAAAACGGCACGGTTACGAAAATGCAGACGAACAGCGAGCCTATGCCGGTTGAAAGGATAGAGTGGTAAGGTGAAAAGAACCAGAAGAAAGAGCGTTTGGCGGGGTATCAAAGGCAGCATCAACCGCTTTTTATCCATTCTGTTCATCGTCGCTTTGGGCGCGGGCTTTCTTGCGGGTCTTGAGGCGACGACTCCGGATATGCAGGAAGCCGCCGACAGGTATATGGACGACGCGCGCTTTTTTGACCTTGATATAAAGGGAACGCAGGGAATCACCGAGGACGATGCGGCGGAAGTATTGAAGCAGCCGTTTGTTAGCGATGTTCAGGCTGCTAAGGTTACGGACGCGGTTATGCTGACCGGCACGGGAAATACCTATACCGCGCGCATATTCGGCGTTCTTGGCGTTGGCGGCGATACGGAGCTTAACAAGCTCACGCTCCTTGAAGGCAGATTGCCGGAAAACGAAAGCGAGTGTGTCATACAAGCGCCGAGCGGCTACGCGCAGAGCGCTCCCGATATCGGCGAAACGATTTCGTTTTCGTCCGAAAACGACGGCTACGACAGCTTCTCCGATACATATCAGGTAAACGAATTCAAGATTGTCGGAATCGTGCAAAGCCCGATGTTCATTTCCGTTGAAACAGAGCCGAGCGCAGTCGGCTCAGGCTCCGTAACGCTTGCCGTATACGGAATGGAAAAGCTTTATTCCCTGTCCGTTTATACCGACATTTATGTTAAAATCGCGGGCGCGCAGGAGCTTAACACGTTTTCGGACGAGTATAAAAAGCTGGAGGAAAGCTCGACTGAGGCGCTTGAGCCGTTTGCAGAAGAGCGCGCCGCGCTCCGCACGGAAAGCCTTCGCGCCGAGGCGGGCGATAAGCTTTCGGGCGCAAGAAGCCTTATAAGCTCGCTTGAAAACGCGCAAAACGCCGCCAAAGCGCTGTATGTTGACGACGCCGCGCGCCTTAAACAGTCCGTCAGCGTGATTATGGCATTGTCGGCTTCGGGAAACGACGGCGCCCGCGCGCTTGCCTCGCAGCTGCAAACCGCCGCCCTTGCCGTTAAGAATACCGTTTCCGAAAAGGCAAGCGAGGCGTCCGGCAGCGACGAAAGGCTTGATAAGCTGCGCGCGGAGCTTGCAGACGGCGAAAAGCAGCTTGCCGATATCAAGGACGGCGAGTGGATAATCAGGACGCGCCGCGATTTGGTCGGCTATTCGAGCTATAACGGAAACGTTGAAAAGGTGGCGGCGCTTTGCAAGGTGTTCCCCGTGTTCTTCTTCCTTGTCGCAATGCTTGTCGCGCTTACTACGATGACCCGCCTTGTGGAGGAAAACAGAACGCAGATAGGTACGCTCAAGGCGCTTGGCTTCACAAACAGGCAGGTGCTTTCCGAGTATCTGCTTTATAGCCTGCTCGCGTCCGTTTTGGGCTGCGCGCTTGGCTTTGCCGTCGGCTTCAAGGTTTTCCCCGCCGTTATCAGCAACGCGTACGGAATGATGTACCATCTGCCGCCGGTAATGACGCCGATAAGACCTGAAATCGTTATGACGGTAGCGCCCGTTACGATTGGCGGAATCCTGCTTGCCACATGGGCTGCCTGCGTCGGAATAACGCATTCCTGCCCCGCGCAGCTTATGGTGCCCAAAACGCCTAAGGCGGGCAAGCGAATCCTGCTTGAACGCATTCCTTTCATATGGAAGCGTATGTCGTTTATCAGAAAGGTTACGGCGCGCAATATTTTCCGCTATAAGAAGCGCCTGTTTATGACGGTTGTCGGCGTTGCCGGCTGCTCGGCGCTGCTCGTAACCGGCTTCGGGCTGCGCGATTCGATAAACGATATTGTCGATAAGCAGTTCGGCGAAATCTATAAATATAACCTTACAATCGCAGTGGACAGTCAAAGCGGCTCCGAAAAGGACGATGCGCTTGCCGCCTTGCTTTCCGATAACAGCCTTATCGGAGCGAGCATTCCGTTCATGCAGGAAAGCGGAAAGACCATATCCTCCGCAGGAACGCAGAGCGTGAGCATTGCCGTAGCAAAGGACAGCGCAAGGCTTGACGAATTCATAACCCTGCGCGACAGGCTCTCCGGAGCAAAAATCGAAAGCGGCGGCGAGGGCGTAATCCTTACCGAAAAGCTTTCGGAGCAGCTTAAAGTGAAAAAGGGCGATACCGTAACCGTTGAAAACGCGGCGGGGCTCCGCGCGAAGCTTTCGGTTGACGCCGTTACGGAAAACTATGTTGCGGCATACGCCTATATTTCCCCCGAAACGTACGAGCGCGCCTTCGGAGCTTTACCCGAATACAAAATGCTTCTTTGCTGCCTTGCAAGCGATGAAATTGCCGATACGGCAGTTTCACGCGCGCTTGCCTGCGAAAGCGTTGTGTTTTCCCGCACCTCCGTTTCGGTTATGGAAACCTTCTCGGATTCGGTAAAAAGCATAGATTATATCGTTATCGTGCTCATCCTTGCCGCCGGAATGCTTTCAATGGTCGTGCTTTTCAACCTGACGAACGTAAACGTCTGCGAGCGCCGCAAGGAGCTTGCAACGATACGCGTTCTGGGCTTTTATCGGCAGGAAACGCAGCGCTATATTTTCCGCGAAACGAATATTCTGAGCCTGCTGGGAACCGGAATCGGAATGTTCCTCGGCGTATGGCTGCATTCCTTTGTCGTCAGAACCGTCGAGGTCAACGCGGTAATGTTCGGGCGCACAATTTACCCGCTCAGCTTCGTTTACGCGCTTGCTATTTCGCTTCTGTTCACCCTTTTCGTTAACCAGATTATGAAAAAGAGCATTGATTCAATCGACATGGTTGAGTCGATGAAAGCCAACGATTGATAATCTGCCGCGCCGCTTCATCGCGGCTTGCCCGTTTGACATCCGTGAAGCCTTGTGAGAGAATGCGCTATAGGCTTTGCGTTGTTCAAAAAAGCAAAACAAAAAGCGCGGCGCGTAAATTCGCGCCGCAGCTTCGGAGGATTTTATGAGTGATTTCAGGTTCGCAATTATGGGCGCGGCTAACATTGCCAATAAGTTCTGTGACGCGGTTTCGCGCCTTGACGGGGTTTGCGTATGCGCAGTCGCAAGCAAATCGGCGGAGCGGGCGAGGGCGTTTGCCGAAAAGAACGGAATCGCGTCGGCATACGACGATTACGAGGAAATGCTGAAGGCTGAAAAGCCGGACGCCGTTTATATCGCCGTTACGCAGAACGACCATTTCCGCCTTTCAATGCTCGCGCTCGATTACAGAGTTCCCGTGCTTTGCGAAAAGGCGATGTTCCTTACCTCCAAGGACGCGGAAATTTTCTTTTCGCGCGCAGAGTCGGAAGGAATTTTCTCAATGGAGGCAATGTGGAGCCGCTTCCTTCCCGCAATCAATACGGCTAAAGAGTGGATTGCCGGCGGCAGAATCGGCGACGTTGTGCTTGCCGATTTCGGAATCGGCTTTGCCGCCGAAAATAACCCCGATAGCCGCTATTTCAGCCCCGCGCTCGGCGGCGGCGCGATGTATGACATAACTGTTTACGGCTACGACATCCTTACATGGGTGCTTTCAAGAAAGGTGCTGTCCTTCAGCACAAATGTTGTGAAGGGAGAAACGGGGGTTGACGTAACGGAAACAACCGTGCTGAGCATGGAGGGCAGTGTGCCTGCCATAATCAAGAGCAGCCTTGTAACGCCGATGGAGGAGAGGCTCGTCATATTCGGAACAAACGGAAGAATTGCAATCCCGATTGCGCATTTTGCCGCGTCCGCCGAGCTGTATAACCGCGCGGGGAAGCTCTGCGAGCATTATATCGACGCGGTTACGGAAAACGGCTTCGTATATGAAATAGCGGAAACGGTCAGGTGCGTTAAGGAAAAGCTTACCGAATCGCAAGTCGTTCCGCATTCGCTCACAATGGAAACCTCGCGGCTTTATGACTCCATACTCGAAAAGCTGAGCGTGTAAGACGCGTGATTATACAGGCGGGAATAGAAAGCCCTTTCCCGAAATTCGCGTGCAAACAAATTCATCCATACAAAAACCGAGACGGCATTGCTCCGCCTCGGTTTTTTCGCTTTTCAATTATATTACGCCTTCGGGTTGTATACAAGCGTTGCGCGCATTCCGTCCTCGCCCGTATAGTAGCAGCAGGGGAATTCGCGTCCCCATATATTGCAGGTTCCGAAACGCTCCTTCGGCTCGCCCTTTAGGATGATGTCGCACGCTTCAATAAGCCTGTCGATGTATTCGGGAGGGTCTGCCTTTGTGCCGTGCCCCGTGAGCAGATAATCAAATTCGCCTTTGAAGGCGCTCAGCTTTATTAGGCTTTGCCTGAGCGTATCTATTGATACGGAGTTTGGCATGAACATCCATACGGTGCGCCCAAGCACGGAGTCGCCCGTGAAAAGGCATCTGTCTTTTCGGCTCAGCAGGCATATTCCCTCCGGAGTATGCCCTGCAAAGCTAATCGCCTCAATCGTTTTCCCGCCAAGCTCAATCAAATCGCCGTCCTGAATTATTTCCGCGGGGCATTCGCCGACATCGTAATAAGGCAGCTCCTTTTCGCCTATCAGCGTCTTTTCAAAGAAGCGGTTGCCGCCGGTATGGTCGCCGTGCGCGTGAGTGTTTACAAGTATCAGCGGAAGGTCGGTAAGGGAGCGGATTGCCTTTTTGTAGTTCTGCCTTCCGTTGCAGGTGTCTATCACCAGCGCCTTTTCAGAGCCGATTACCAGATAGCCCGTGCCGTTGTCTGCGTCGTTCAGGAGGTAAACGTCCTTGAAAACACGCGTAATTTTCAGCCGCTTGCCATATTGCAGGGTTTCGTTTATCTCTATCATCTGCATCTCCCTTTGTTATCTGATGAAATTTGTCATGTATTTTCTTTCCGTTTCGGGAAGGGCTACTCCGCTTTTCTTTCCCGCCTCAAGGCATTTGAGCAGCCATGCCATGTTCCTTCCTATGTTCCGCATGGTCTGCATTCCTTCCTCATCCTTGATGACATCTTCCGGCTCCATTCCGTGAACCATGTTCCAGTAGCTTGAGCCGACAAGCAGCATATCCGAAATCGTTCCGTGCTTGCTTATCGCGTCCAGCGTTGCGGTCGTTCCGGCGCGGCGCGCAGAGGCGATAAACGCGACGGGCTTGTGGCGGAAAATTCTGCTGTTTGAGAAGAACATCCTGTCAAGCGCGGATAGAATCGCGCCGCTCGGATGCCCGTAGTAGGTCGGCGTTCCGAACACATACCCGTCTGCACCCGCGCATTTTTCGAGCCATTCGGATACAACGTCGTCCTTGAAAACGCAGGAGCCGGTTTTACGGCAGTCGCCGCAGGCGATGCAGTCCCGAACGGGCTTTGCGCCTATCTGCAGAATCTCCGTTTCAACGCCCGCCGCGTTCAGCGTCTTTTCAATTTCCGCAAGCGCCGTGTAGGTGCAGCCGTTTTTGCGAGGACTGCCGCTGAATAATAATACCTTCATTTTTGCTCCGTCCTTTCGTTTGTGGGGTTAAATCCGCGCTTTATTTTGCGCTTTTGAGCTTTATATACTTTAGCGGGTAGAGGAAGAAATCGAGCCATTTCACCTTTGACATTATGTATGCCGCAAGGATGGGCCCGCCGAAGGAAAATACAAGCCCAAGGATTATATGCACGGCAGGATTCATGATTCCTATTTTCGTCAGAAGCGTTCTGATTGCCGCCGCGAATATCGTGTGCATAACGTAGATTGGCATTGTATAGCCGGATATAAACGCGAAAGCGCGTATGCTTTTCCCGCGCCTGTCGAGCCGGAGAAAGAGCAGCATGAGCGACGCGCTTGCAAGAAGCCCGAGAAGCAGGCTGAAGCCCTTGAACGACGAGCCGTTTGCGTAAAGGATTGTTCCCGCTATGAACAGCCCGCCGAATATGGCGCTTAGAATGCCCGTCCGTTTTTCCTTGACTGCCGCCTTCAAATCAAAGGAGGCAAGGAGCATTCCCAGTATGAACCAGATTTCAAACTGCATCAGCTTGTATATAAGCACAACGGAGCTTTGGAATACGAACAAATCCGTGAAATAGAGCGCGGCTGAAACGGCAAGCGCTATATAGAGCGCTTTTCTGCTCCTGAAGGTCGGTGTAATAAGGAACATGAAGAATAAAACGTAGATGAACCACATCGAGTCCATCGGGTGAACGAATATGCTGTCGATAAAGCCGCCCGCCTGCGTGTTGACCGCGCCTGCCGCCGCTTTTTTCATCAGCCATGTAAGCACGGAAAACGCGAAATACGGAATTCCGAGGGCGATAGCCTTCTTGCGCACGTTCATGCCCCATGACGTCAGCGAGTCCGCCTTTGCGTACTTTTGATAGAGGTAGCCGCTGCAAAGGAAGAAAAGTTGAACGTGGAAGGTGTAGATTGCCGTGTGAAACCACCCGAGAAAGGCGTTTGACGCGCTTACTATTCCCGCGTCCGTAAGCCCCATGAACAGATGCCCCGCCGCGACAAGCACGCAGGAAATTACCTTGATATTGTCAATCCAGTTCTCGCGTTTTCTTTGCGTCATTTTGCTTCCCCGCTTTTGTGAATTGTTGCGCGTATTATTTCCGCGCTGTATTTACTTATATTCTACCATCCCGCGAGCCTTTGTCAACATAAAAGCGGGGCATATGCCCCGCCTTCGTTTATCCTGCCTGCTCTCCCGATGCTTTCAGGAAGGCTGTGAAATCTTTTGCGGGCATCGGGCGCGCGTAATAGAAGCCCTGAATGTATTCAATGTCTATCTGCGTCGTCAAATCCACCTGTTCCTTGGTCTCAACGCCCTCGATAACGGTAAGGCAGTCCATGTGCCTGAACATATGCGCCAAATCCTCAACCACTATATCGGGGCCGCCCAGAAGCGAACGGTCAAGCTTGACCATTGAAAACGGCAGCTGTATGACCTGCGAAATATTCGCGTAGCCCGTTCCGAAATCGTCAAGCGCGAAGCGGCAGCCCGTTTTGCGTATGTCCTGCATACATTCCCGCAGCAGCTCGTAGGATTCCGTCGCGGCTGTTTCCGTAATTTCAAAGCAGAGCGACGCGGGGTTTACCCTGTACTGCGCCGTAATTTCGTCAATCATTTCCGGCAGCCGCCTCTGCATGAATTCCAGAGCCGATATGTTGATTTGCAGGGTTTTAAGCCCCAGATTGCGTAAATCGCCGCAGGAGCGTATGAATTCGCAGGCGCGCCTTATGACAAATTCGTCCATTGCGGTTACGAAGCCGCTGCTTTCAGCAATCGGAACGAACTCGGAGGGCGGGATTGAGCCGAGGCTCGGATGACGGAAACGCAGGAGTGCCTCGGCGCTTTCAAACCGCTTTTCCTTTACGGAATAGATGGGCTGGAAGTGCAGCTCAAGCCCCTCGCCGCTTTCGAGCGCTTTCCTGAGCGCCGATTCAACAGCGGTTTTGCGCCTTATCTTGTCAAGCAGCTCCCTGCCGATTGTTACCGTTTTTATCCTGCTTTCCGCGCGCTCGTTCTGAATGAACACGGTTTCGAGATAGTTGATTGTTTCCTCGGGGGAGGGCGGCTCGGGCAAAAGCTCGTTGATTGCCGCGCAGCAGATTGTTGCCTGGAGCAGCACGTCCACTCCGCCGATAACCCACGCCTCGGGCGCGCGCTTTTCGAGGCAGTCGCGCAGCTTGTGATAGTCATCCGCGCTGTTGGTTATCGCTACAAAGCAGCCGCCGCGCATTCTGAATACCCATGAGTTTGCCGCGCTTTCGCGCAGAAGCCCGCAAAGCTGCCGAAGCAGCAGCGTTCCGTTGCTTATTCCCAAAAGCTCGTTTATGCGCGGTATGTTGTTAATCTTGATTGCGACAAGCTGAATCATGTCCCGCGCCTGCGCGCGGTCGCTCAGGAAGGTCTGCATCGCCTCGTAGGTGAACGCGCCCGTTGCGGAGTCAACCATCGAGTCGGGGTTCTGTATCGTGAAATACATCAGTATTACCGCAACAGCAATCGCAACGCCCGAAACAAGAATTTTCGGATACATGAACTGCGCGGCGACGGATATAAAGACGATAAGCAGGAATTTGCATATTGTGCCGAACTCCGCCTTTTGCATCCGCTTCCTGTTTGCATAGGCTATAACGAACGTCGCAATTATGTAGATTAACAGGGTGATGTACAGGCTTATAAAGCCGCTTCCGTGCATATAGCCCAAAGCGGAATCCACATAGAAAAACCATTTTGTCAAAGGGTTTGCAAGAAGCGCGAGCAGCGCAACCGCGCTTGGAATGAAAATTGGTATAAGGCGCGGAATGCTCGCCTTGCTGATATAGCGCGAAAGCACGAGCGCGTACATTGTCATAAGCACGGGCAGCAGAATCTGAAGCGCGTAGAACGCCGTGTTGATTGCGTATGTCACGAATTCAGGTATAGCAAGCGCGTTGTCGATAACAAACGAGCTTACTATATCCAGAATCATGTCAAGCGCCGTCGTCCAGAGGATGAAGGCAAATATATGGTTTTTCTGGTTCGGAAAGCGCCGCGCGCCGAAATAGCGGGAAATGATTATAGCAAGAAAAATGAGCGCGCTCAGCTCGTACTCTATTTTATAGCTTGTCGTAAAACTCAGCATCGTTTCACACCGCCCTTGGCATTGACGCGATTATCTGCGCGCTTATTTTTGCATACGGCCGTACTGGAAAGCCGGCGTAATTCGCCGGTAAATTGTTCGACCGAGAAGTCTTTCGTAACGTATGTCTGACTATGCAATTATACTTAATTGTATGTGCAAAAGCAATAGATTTATATCATACATATTGCTTTTTAATGAATAATAATGCGCTCCGAGCAATTCGCAAAGCGCAGAGCTTGTTATATTTAGATAATTATTGACGCTTTTCCCATTTGCCGCAGAGCGGGGCAATGGTTTCAGGCGAAGAAAGCCGGATTAAGATTGAAATTTAGGGAACAATACGATATGATAAACGCGAAATGTTCCCTAAAAGGAAGGCGGTCATGATGAGCGAAATCAATATTGCAGAGCTGCTCAGACAGCGTGCGGAGCTTGAATCCCGCATGAAGCTGATTATGTATGACGGTAGCGTTGACATAAAAACGATAAACGGCGAGAGGTATTTGTATATAAGAAAACGCCTTGCTGGAAAGCTGACATCTCAATATGTTGACCGCTATTCGGAGGAATTGTTTGCGCTGATGCTCAGGCAATCCGCTGAAGCAAGGGCGCTCAAGAAAAGCATAAGAGAGATTGAAAAACAGCTTGCGCTCGCGGGCTATCACGATGAAGCTGTATCTGAACGGGTGCTGCTGAATCTTGATTTTGCAAGGGCTAACGTGAAAAGCCTAATCTACGACCAAGCCGTTTTGGAGGGCGTATCGACAACTTTTCCTCAAACGGAAACGATTCTTGAAAACGGCAAGGTGTACGGCGTTACTCCGAGCGATATTCAGAAGATTGTCAACCTTAAGCACGCTTGGGAATTTATCCTTGATAAGGATGTGATTTCAGCCCCAAGCGACTATTATGTGCTTTGTCATATAGCAAAGCTTATCAATGAAGGCTTCTATGAATACGGCGGAAGAATCAGGAGCGTTCCCGCTACAATAGGCGGAACGAGCTATATGCCGCCGATGCCAATAGAGCCGATGGTGAAGGAAATAATAGGATCGATAACAAAAGAGGATAACAGCGCGATTGATACTGCTGTCAGCCTTTGCTTATATTGCATGAAAACCCAAATCTTCAATGACGGGAATAAGCGCGCGTCAGTCATTTTCGCTAACCATTACCTGATAGGGCGCGGAGACGGCTTGCTTGTTATACCGGAAAAGGATGTTCGCGAGTTCAAGCATTTGCTTATCGCGTATTATGAAGGACGCGACGAAGAAAAGATTCGCGCTTTTATGAAGGAAGTTTGCTGGCGTAAATTTTGATTTAGGGAACAAATCAACATTAATTTCGTCGATTTGTTCCCTAAAACCGCGGCTCGACACAGAAAATATGCGCCGCTTTATTTCGGCCGAAATTCGGCTCCGTTTGATTTGGCGCTTGAAAGCCCCGCCTCTATTGCCTGTTTTCCCATTTGTCGCAAAGCGCGTTAATCTGGTCGGTAAACTTTGCGCTAAGGCGGTTTGCAAGTCCGGCGCTGTCCTTTGCCGCTTTAAGCAGCCTTTCCGCCGCGGCGACAAGGCGCGAGTATGCGCCCTTTGCCGCCGTTTTTTCCGCGCTGACTGCGTTTTCGCGCTTTTCGCGGCTTCCCTCTATAACGCATTCGTCCTTGATTATGTCCCACTTTTCCCCGTTGTACGGAACGGTTGCGCAGTAGCCCTCGTCGTTTTCGAGCCTGTCTGCAAACGCGAGCGCTGCGTCCTCGTCGCCGTGGGTAACGTAAACGCGCTCGGGGCGCTTTTCAAAGGCGTTTGCCCATTTGAGCAACCCCTCCCTGTCCGCGTGTCCGCTCACTCCCGCGAGCGTTTCAATTCTTGCCTTTACCTCGATTGTTTCCCCGAAAAGCTTTACTTCCTTTTCGCCGCTCACAAGCGCCCTTCCGACGGTTCCCTCCGCCTGATAGCCGACGAAAAGAACGGTGGATTCCTCGCGCCAGAGATTGTGCTTGAGATGGTGGCGTATTCTGCCCGCCTCGCACATTCCGCTTGCCGAAAGGATTACCTTTGAGCCGTCGGTGTTGTTTATCGCCTTGCTGTCGTCCGCTGTTACGGATGTAATCAGGTTGGGGAAGCTTATCGGGTTCTTGCCCGCCCTCAGCAGGGCGCAGGTTTCGTCGTCAAAATAGTCGCTGTCGCTTTCCTTGAAGATTTGCGTTGCTTCAACGGCAAGCGGACTGTCGACATATACAGGAAAGTTCGGATGCCCCTTGACGCGCCCTTCTTCCTTAATCTGGCGTATGAAGAAAAGCAGCTCCTGCGTTCTTCCCACCGCAAAGGACGGAATAACAAGATTTCCGCCTTTGTCAAACGTTGTCTGTATAACCGATGTGAGCGCGCTGAGATAATCGGGCCGCGCGCCGTGGCTGCGGTTTCCGTAGGTGCTTTCGATTATCAGCCTGTCCGCTGAGCGAATATACTCGGGGTCGCGCAGAATTGGCTGATGAAGGTTGCCTATATCGCCGCTGAACACTATTGTTTTGCTTGTCCCGTCCTCCGTAAGAAACAGCTCTATTGCCGCCGAGCCGAGAAGATGCCCCACATCCGTAAAGCGGGCTTCCGCGCCGCTTACAATCTCCGCGCGCTCGCCGTATCTGACGGGCTTCAGGAGCCTGAGCGTGTTGTCCGCGTCCCTTACCGTATAAAGCGGCTCCTCCGGCGCTCTGCCCGCGCGCAGGTTCTTTCTCGTTTTCCACTCCGCTTCGGTTTCCTGTATATGCGCGCTGTCCCTGAGCATTATGCTCATCAAATCTGCGGTTGCCTCCGTGCAGAATATATCGCCGGAAAAGCCCTGCTTAACCAGCAGCGGAAGCCTGCCCGTATGGTCGATATGCGCGTGGGTTACTAGCACCGCGTCAATCATTCCCGCCGCAACGGGCAGCGGCTGATTGGTATATACGTCCCTGCCCTGCTCCATTCCGCAGTCGATAAGTATACGCTTTCCGGCGTTTTCAACAAGATAACAGCTCCCCGTAACCTCGCGGGCTGCGCCCAAAAATGATAGAAACATTTTTTCACCTCCGGCGTTTATGATATTATAATATCACAATATTGCGCATAAATGAAATCTTCTTTTGTATTGCGCGGCGTTTATGCTATAATACCTAAAAACGCGGTTAAGGAGTGATTTTTTGTGAGCATAGAGAAGAAGTTTTACGCAAAAACCATCGCGGGCGATTCCTACGCATATACGCTCAAGAATCAGAACGGCTATTCCGTAACGCTTACCGATTTCGGCGGCGGCGTTGTTTCCATCATAATGCCCGATAACAAGGGTGGCTTTGCCGATGTCGCGCTTGCACGCTCCGAGAAGGATTTTTCGGAAAAAGGCCCTATGGGCGCTACAATCGGGCGCTTTGCCAACCGCATTGCCAACGGACGCTTTACCTTATGCGGCAAGGAATATCAGCTTTTCCAGAATGACGGGGTAAACACCCTGCACGGCGGAAAGCAGGGCTTCGGACAGAAGATGTGGAAGGCGGAAACCTTTGAAACAAAGGCGGCTTCCACCTTGAAGCTCACCTATGTAAGCCCCGACGGCGAGGAAAATTTCCCCGGCGAGCTGACGCTTTCCGTGTATTATACCCTTGATAACGATAACCGCTTCGCCCTGCGCTATGAGGCGGAAAGCACCAAGGACACCATCATAAACGTGACGAACCACGTTTATTTCAACCTTAACGGTCACGACGGCGCGAGCGTTGAAAACCACGAGCTGTTTGTTGACGCGGACGCGATTACGCCCGTTATCGACGCCGTCTGCATTCCGACCGGCGAATACATGAACGTCGAGGGAACTCCGTTCGATTTGAGAAACGGAAGGCTTATTGGCGAGGGGCTTACCCATTATCAGGAAAGCAAGCAGATGCAGTACGGTCACGGCTATGACCATAACTTTGTGCTGAATACCAAGGGCATGGATAAGCCCTGCTGCTATATTTCCGAGAAGGAAAGCGGCCGCCGCATAAGCGTGTACACCGACCAGCCCGGGCTTCAGGTGTACACCGCCAACGGAATCGACTTCTTCGGCAAGGACGGCGCGCATTATCTGACCCGTCAGGCTGTCTGCCTTGAAACGCAGCATTATCCGGACTGCGTTAACGAGCCGTCCTTCCCCTCCTGCGTTTTGAAGGCGGGGGAGAAGTTCGTTACCACAACGGTTTACGCGATGAGCGTGCGCTGAAAAGCTGTCGAATTCATGGGCTTGCTGCCGCTCAAAAATTCTTGCAAAACCTCTTTGCAGCGTATATAATGACATTATGCCTTTTGTGCGGAGATTAAAGGGAAATGCGCCGCAGAATCGGTAAATATTAGATTCGAGGGGGTGTATCCCTTGCACGAGGATGATGACGACCGCGATATCGTCGAGTTTTCCGACGAAGAAGGCAATACGCTTAGTCTGGAAGTGCTCGATTATTTCTTCTACAACGGAGATGAATACGCGGTATTGGGCGACCCTGAAGACGACTGCGAATGCGGGTGCGGCTGCGAGGAGTGCGAGCATGAGTGCGAAGACGAAGAGCATGAGCACAGCCTGTACATAATGAAGGTAGTCGCTTCCACCAATGAGGCCGGCGAGGAGATGGAGGAATTCATCCCTGTTGAAGAAGGTCTTATGGAAAAGCTCGTTGAGGTTGTTCAGACGCGTTTCTCCGAGGATGCGGACGACGAGGATGAATATACTGACGAGGAAGACTTGCCCGAAGAAGACGGCGAGAATAAGGGCGAGTAATCCTGAACCGGTATAAACACAAGTGTTAAGGCGGAGGCGGTCATTCACCGCCTCCGCTTCTTTTCGCTCGCTGAAAACGCCCCGTCTGCGTTGTCGACTGCGCAAAATGGCTCGGTCATTTACCCGCGAGTAAACTCCCTCGCCGTTTTGCTTGTCTCCTAGCATTCAAGACGTTTTGAGCAAGCTCTTTTCGCTCGCTGAAAACGCCCCGTCTGCGCTTGCACCTTACAAACGAATTTTGAGCAAGCAGGGGTTGAAAAGTAGGCAAATCCTTTCTCGCGCCGCTTGCGTAAAAGCATTTGGAGCGTTTGGTTTTTTTGTTTCGGGCGGCTGCCGTTTGGCGCCGTATTCCTGCTTGCCGTATCCTTTGCGGGCATCTGCCTGCGCACGCCTATATATGAGGGCTTATTATGAACGAAGAACTTCTGCTTAAAATCGAAAAGCTTCCCGAATGCCCCGGCTGCTATATCATGAAGCACGGGGGAGAGGTTATATATGTCGGAAAGGCGGTCAACCTGAAGAACCGCGTCCGCTCATATTTCCGCCAGTCGCCGCATCTGCCCAAGGTGCAGGCGATGATTGATAAAATAGAGGATTTTGACATTCAGCTTTGCCAGAGCAATCTTGAGGCGCTGATTCTGGAAAACAACCTTATCAAGCTCTACAAGCCGTTTTACAATATAAGGCTCAAGGACGACAAGGCGTATCCGTTTATCGCGATTGACGATTCGCAGCCGTTTCCGTCCATCGCGCTAGCCCGAAGGATGGATAAGGACAAGCGCCGCTATTTCGGTCCATACATGGGCGCTACGCAGGTTCGTCAGGTTATAGACGCAATCCATTCGCTTACCCGTGTCCGCTCGTGTCAGGGGCTTATAAAGCCCGATGAAATGAAGCGCCCGTGCGTTGAGTATGAAATGGGGCGCTGCCTTGCGCCCTGCGCCAAGCGCTGCACGAGCGAGGAATACAATGAGGAGCTTTCAAAGGTTTATGGCTTTCTTCAGGGCAAGTATACCGAGCTGCTCAAAAAGATGCAGGACGAGATGGCTAAGGCGGCTCAGGAAATGCAGTACGAGCGCGCCGCGGCCCTGCGCGACAGGGTTTACGCCCTTAAAAACCTGATGGAAAAGCAAAACGCCGCGCTGAATCTTTCGGACGACAGGGACATTATCGCGCTTGCGCAGGACGGGCTTGACGCTATGGCGTACGTTACCGTTATGCGCGGCGGTCATATAATCGGCGGCAAAAGCTACTGCCTTGAGCGCGCAGGCTCCGAAACAGAGCCGGAGGTGCTTGAAAGCTTTATCATGCAGTATTACGAGGGCGGCTCAAAGCCCCCGCGCGAGGTGCTTGTTCAGACGCCGCTTGAGGATATGGAAACGGTTGAGCAGTATTTGCGCGACGAGCGCGGCGGAGCGGTAACGCTCATTTCTCCGCAGCGCGGCGAGAAAAAAGCGCTCATGCTTACGGCGCATAAAAACGCCGAGGACGCGCTTTTCAAGCGCAACGCGAAACGCCAGATTGTTGAGGAGCGCACAATCGGCGCGTGCCGCCTGCTCGGCGAGGCTATCGGAATGGACAAGCCGCCGAGAAGAATCGAGGGCTTCGATATTTCCAACACGCAGGGCACGCTCTCCGTTGCGAGCATGGTCGTTTTCGTAAACGGCGCTCCCGCAAAGCAGGAGTACAGGCGTTTCCGAATCAAAACCGTTATAGGCGCTAATGATTTTGCGTCAATGAACGAGGTCATTTCAAGGCGCTTGAGGCACGGAGCGGAGGAAATCGAAAAGCGCGCCGCCGAGGGGAAGCCCGCGCCCGAAACGGGCTTTGGTGATTTGCCGGATTTGTTCCTGATAGACGGCGGCCTTGAGCAGCTTGCTTTTGCGCAGCGCGCAATGCATGAGGCGGGCTTTGATATTCCCATGTTCGGGCTTGCAAAGCGGCTGGAGGAAATCTTCCTACCGGGCAGGGAGGACAGCATTCTGCTTGACAGAAGAAGCCCCGCGCTTTTTCTGATTCAGCGAATCCGCGACGAGGCGCACCGCTTTGCCATAACCTATCACCGCTCCCTTCGCGGGCGCGCGAGCACGCACAGCAGGCTTGAGGATATTCCGCAGATTGGCGTTGAGCGCAGGCGCGCGCTTATGCGTGCGTTCAAGACAATCGAAGCGCTTATGGCGGCGGACGTTGAATCCCTCGCCGGCGTAAAGGGTATGTCAAAGCCCGCGGCGGAGAGCCTTTACGCCGCGCTTCATAAAGAAAAATAAATTTTCGCATTCGCGGAACTTTTCTTCCAAAGCGTTCGTCCAAGTAGATGTAAGGCTTCACTACAAAACATTCAGGAGGAACAAAATGAAACACTTTATGAGAATCGTCGCCTCGGCTGTCGCGCTGTGCCTGCTTCTTGCAGTCGCCGCAGGCTGCTCCGCTAAAAAGGATACCCCCAAGCAGGAAATGCCCACCGAGCCTGCCGTTGTTGAAACGGACGCCCCCGCAGGAGATGTTGCCGTTATCGTTAATACCTCGCTCACCCTTTCGGGCATCGTTTCCGAAACGGGCAAGGATTACTTCATCATGAACGCCGATGACAACGCGCAGTACCACGTTAACTACGGCGAAACCACGCTTTGCAACGTAGCCCTCAGCGATATCGTCGTCGGAGCAAAGCTCACCGTAACCTATGACGGAAAGGAAACCCGCTCTGTTCCTCCGCAGCTTTTCGCGGACGCAATCGACGTTTGCTCCGTATTCGGCACTGTTTCCGAGATTACCGAGGAGGGCTTCGTGCTTGTCGTAAGCGACAATCTCAGCTACGAGGTTCTGCCCATGCCCGATTCCCTTCCCGAAGCGCTTCCCGCGCTTGAAAGCGGAATGAGCGTAACCGTTATTTACGACGGCAAGGAAACCCGCTCGATTCCCGCGCAGATTACCGGCTATAAGGTTGTTGTGCCGATGATTAGCGGAATCATTGATTCGATTGAGGGGAACGCCCTTACCGTAACCGATGAAGCGACGGGGAGCAAGGTTATTGTAACCGTAGCCGACGCCGCCGCCTTTGAAGCCGGCAAGCGCATACACGCCGTTTATAACGGAGCAATGACGCTCTCGCTGCCCCCGCAGGTCAACGCGACCCACGTATATATCGACGAGTAAAATCAAAATAAAAACATAAAGCATAATTGCAGGATTAAATCGCCGCGCAGTCAAAAACATGACTGTGCGGCGATTTGCCATTGCTAAAACGGGCAAACAACAGCCTTGAATATTCATTTATCGCCAATCGCCGCTTGAAACGTGCCTGCTTTGCATATTTTCCCTCTCTGTTTATGCTTGCATTTATAGCCTGTATAGGTTATGATAATTTTTGTTGGACGAGAATTGCCCACCGGACGAAAAATGACCCGCGCAACAAAATGAGAAACATCAAGGAGGATGGATTTTATGGAGAGAGTTTATAATTTTGCCGCCGGCCCTTCGACGCTGGCACTGCCCGTGCTTGAAAGAGCGCAGAAGGAAATGCTCTGCTATGGCTCCACCGGAATGTCCGTTATGGAAATGACCCACCGCAGCAAGATGTACACCGATATTTACGACGCCGCCGTTGCGGAGCTGAAAACGCTGATGGCGATTCCCGATAATTACGAGGTTATTTTCATGCAGGGCGGCGCTACCCTCCAGTTCTCCGGCGTTCCGCTCAACATGATGGTAAAGGGCGTTGCCGATTATGTGGACAGCGGCAACTTCGCTCATCTTGCCGCCGAGGAAGCCAAGCGCTACGGTCAGGTTAACGTAATCGCCTCCAGCCGCGAGGATAACTACACCTACATTCCCGAAGTGAAGAACTTCACCGAGGGCGCGGATTATGTTTACATCACCACGAACAACACGATTTACGGAACCCGCTATACGGCAATCCCGAAGTGCGCTTCTCCTCTTGTAGCCGATATGAGCAGCAACATCCTCTCCGAGGTTTACAACATGAACGATTTCGGCGTTGTTTTCGCCGGAGCGCAGAAGAATATCGGGCCCAGCGGTCTTTGCATAATGATTATCCGCAAGGATTTGCTCGGCAACGCAATGCCTGCCTGCCCGAAGCTGATGGACTGGAAGGTTGAGGTTGAAAAGGGCAGTATGTACAACACCCCGAACACTTGGGGAATCTACATGGCAAAGCTCACCTTTGACTGGCTCATCGAAAACGGCGGAGTTGCGGAAATGGAAAAGCGCAACATCGAAAAGGCGAAGCTGCTCTACGACTGCATTGACAACAGCAAGCTTTTCAAGAATACCGTAAAGCCCGAATTCCGCAGCCGCATGAACGTAACCTTCGTTACCGGCGACAAGGATAAGGACGAGGCGTTCGTAAAGGCGGCAACCGCGGCGGGGCTTATGAACATCAAGGGTCACCGCGCCGTAGGCGGAATGCGCGCCAGCATTTACAACGCTATGCCCATCGAAGGTGTAAAGGCGCTCGTAGACTTCATGCAGAAGTATGAAGCCCAAGCGAAGTGAGGTAAAGAGAATGTATAAGATTAAGCTTCTTAACGAAATCAGCAACGTTATCTATCAGCAGCTTTCGGCTGACGATTACATGGTCACCAAGGACGAAAACGAGCCGGACGCAATCCTTGTCCGCTCCGCCGCGATGCATGATATGCCGCTTCCGTCTAGTCTGCTCGCAATCGCCCGCGCGGGCGCCGGCGTCAACAATATCCCGCTTGACAAGTGCGCCAAGGAAGGCATCGTCGTTTTCAACACCCCCGGCGCTAACGCCAATGCGGTTGCGGAGCTTGTAATGTGCGGGCTTCTGCTCGCGAGCCGCAACGTAATCGGCGGCATCGAGTGGGCGAGAACCCTTGACGGTCAGGACGGCGTAGCCAAGCTTGTCGAAAAGGGCAAGGGGCAGTTCGTAGGCCCTGAGCTTCGCGGAAAGAAGCTCGGCGTTATCGGACTCGGCGCTGTCGGCGCAATCGCCGCAAATACCGCCGCGCAGGGCTTCGGAATGGACGTTGTCGGCTACGACCCATACATCTCCGTTGAGAACGCATGGAGCCTGAGCCGCGCAATCCATCGCAGCGATAATCTGGAAACCCTGCTTTCCACCTGCGACTATATCACAATCCATGTGCCGCTTACGGATAAAACGAAGCATATGTTCAACCACGGAACGTTCGCGCGCATGAAAACCGGCGCTGCCCTGCTCAATTACAGCCGCGCCGAACTGGTTGATAACGAGAGCCTCCGCGAGGCGCTTGACAGCAAAAAGCTCCGCGCTTATGTGACCGACTTCCCGAACGAGGAAACCCTCAAGATTCCCGGCGCTATCTGCATTCCTCACATCGGAGCTTCCACGCCCGAAAGCGAGGACAACTGCGCGAGCGCTGCCGCCGCCGAAATCCGCGATTATCTTGAGTGCGGCTCTATCGTTCACAGCGTGAATATGCCCGATATGCCCCTTGACCCGCCTGCCGGATACCGCCTGTTTGTCATCCATGACAACGTTCCGAATATGATTTCCTTAATCACCAGCAAGGTCGGCGAAGCGGGAATCAATATTCTCAATATGCGCAACGGCAGCCGCAAGGATATGGCTATAACCGTGCTTGAAATGGAGCAGGAGCCGACGAACGACGTTATCGAGAACATCAAGACTCAGGACGGCGTAATCCGGGTAAGGCTGTTCCATCGCTGAAATCTGATTGAATAACTGCGCGTCAAGCGCCGCCTGTGGGCATTTGCTCGCGGCGGCGCTTTTCTATGTCCGTATAAAAAATACTGCCGCTTGACGCGGACTTTTTATGGCTCTGCCTATAATGCAGAAATTTTTTGACATTTGCGAAAAATGGCGTAATATGGTGCTTAACAGAGTGAATGGCAGTTAATGAAAATGCGCCCAAGATTTACGGACGGAATAAAACGAGGTAGAGAAATGAAAAGAACGGCGTCGGTTCTGACTGCGGTTATAATGCTTTTCCTGTCGCTTTCGCCCGCGATGGCGGCGTCGTCATATCCGGATTTGGTTTCCGGAATCCTTTCCGACATGAGCGATAATAACGCCGCCTGCTCAGGCGCGCCGCAGCAAACGGCAAATGGCTCATACCGTATGGTCGAAATGCTTGCAGTTATTGCGCTTGAGCTGGACGATTCGGGTAAAGCCTCCAAGGCTGTATCGGCTGTGCTGGATGATATGAGCAGCATAAACTCATCCTGCAAGGGCGCGCCGCAGCAAACGGCGAACGGACTTTACAGGGCTGTGAATATGCTCTCGCTGATTGCCTATGAGCTTGAATCGTCAGGAAGCTACAGCAAGCTGATAAAGTCGGTTACGGATGAACTTTCGTCCAATAACGCTTCGTGCAAGGGCGCGCCGCAGCAGCAGGCGAACGGAGCATACCGCGCGGTTGAAATGCTTGCGATTATCGCAATGGAAATGGACAAAAAATCCGCTTATTCCAGCACGATATCCGATATTCTGGATGATATGAATACAATCAACGCCTCCTGCTCAGGCGCGCCTCAGCAGACGGCGAACGGGCTGTACCGCATGGTGGATATGCTCACGGTTATCGCATGGATAGCGGATTCAAGCGGCTCTTATTCCTCTGTTATTGATAATGTTCGGAGCGATTTGAAGACCAATAACGCCTCCTGCTCAGGCGCGCCGCAGCAGATCGCGAACGGAAGCTACCGCGCGGTCGAAATGCTAGCTGTAATCGCGCTGGCTTTGAAGTAATTCCCGTTGCTGACTGGTGCTTTTATTATAAGAAAGATGGGGAAAGATAAACTGCGGCGACGCGCAATAAACAAAAATTCTGCGCTTCTGCGAACGTGAACAGCCCTTCATATCAAATAAAAAGAGCCCTTCTGTTTTCAGAAAGGCTCTTTATCTTGCTTGAATTTATTTGAGCTGCTCAGTTCAGCGTTACGGTAATCATTTCATCGGTCTTTACGCTGCCGTCGGAATAGACGGGGCAAAGCCCGACGGTTCCCGCGGAGGGAGCGGTTACATTGCCCTGCATATAGATGGATTTGTTCGTTGCGACTGCGGCGGAAAACTGGCTTTCGCAGAGCATGGTGTTGTTGTAATAAAGCCTGTAGCCCACGATGTCGCTTTTCGCGTAGGGGATTGTCACGCCGATTGCAATCGACTCAAGCCCGTTTGCTCCGACATAGCCGGAGCTGACGTCTGTGCTGTAAATGAACGTGAATTCGGCGCGCGCGCTGTAATCGGAGAATTTCTCGTTTACCGTTACGCCGCTCATGTTGTTCATAACGGTAACGGCGTTTGAAGGAATGAAGCCGCGCGTGAGCTGACCTGCGCCGGTTTCGCACTCAATGTATTCCCATTCGCCCATTTCCGCAAGGCAGGTAATGCTTTCGCCGTTTGCAAGGGTCATAACCGTTCCCTTTTCGCCGAGCGGGTCGTCGGTCAGGGCTACGCTTCTGTAGGTGTAGGCGGAAAGCTCAGAAAAGCTGAGTGCGTCTACGCCCTTGTTGTTGAGCGCGGAATAGGGAATGTAGCCAAAGCGCATCTGGTCGCCCGAAATGGCGTACTGAATCAGTAGCCAGTCGCCCTCATGCCCGAAAACCTGAATCCAGTCGTTGGTGGAAACGGCAGCCTTGCCGTTGGCGGCGCGGTAGTAATCCCAGTCCGGACCGGAATACACGTCATACTTTTCCCTGCCGGTGAATTTCACATTCTGAACCTCGAAAGAGCCGGTGGGAACCTTCGGCGGGTTCGAGAGCTTTTCGCGCGCCTCGGAGAGGGTCTTGGGCAGAGCGTGAACGCTGAAATAGCGCAAATCGTTCTGATATACTCCGTATGCCTTGCCGACAAAGTCAAGGTCGTCCTTATAGTAGGAAAGGCTGCTTGAAGATATGGCGATTGATTCGTCCTCGGTGCTGTAAGAGGTGGCGTACCATTTGCTCTTTTTCAGCTCCGCGCACGTTACGTTCTTCCGCGCTTCTTCGCTTTCGTTAAGCTGATACCATATTACAGCGTCCTCAAGCTCCCGCTGGTCAGTCATCGTCATGCTGCCGGTTGCATCCTCGATGTAGCACTCTGCGCCGCTCGGCATGGCGGTATCGCTGTAATAGCTGTAAGCCCATTCGGCGTCCTTATACTTGTAGACAACCATGCGGTTTCTGGTTTCCTTATGAAGGGAAACGAAAATGAAGCCGCTGTCGGAGATTTCCGACCACGATACTATGTCGTAATCGCGGAAGGCGGTGTTGGTCGTAAGGGAGCTGAGAACCCTTTCGGGCAAATCGGTTGAGCCGTTTGCGCCGCCTGCAAGCGCGGCGGCAGGCAGCAGTATAAGCAGCATAAGCAGAATTGCAATGAACTTTTTCATGTTTATTCCTCCGTAATATTGTCGATGGTTGTTATTCCTTTGGCGAGGCTAAGGAGTGTTTCCTTATTGCCCGCCTCAAGCAGCAGGGTTTTTCCGCCGTCGTCCCAGCAGAGGCAGAAGCTTTCGCCCTGCGCCCACATGAGCGCGACCTTGCTTTCGCCGACCTTTACATATTCCGATGCGAACGCCGGTTGAATCGTGGTTTCGCTGAAGTATTCCATGAGGCTGCAGCTCTCGTATCTCGCAATCTGGGCGTAGACAATCTCATCGTTTGTCATGTAGCTCACCTTCGGCTCGCCCGCGTCGGGGCTTTCGCTGAAATAGTGGCTGCCTTCCCAGCTTTCAGGAACAACTGAGCGCGGCATTTCGGGCGTGACCGTCGGCTCGGGCGAATATGTCGCCGTTTCCGTAGGGAGTATCGTCGGCGTTCCGGTCGGCGCGGTTGACGGCGCTTCGGTTGTTTCCGCTGTCTGAATCGGCGGCGTTTCGGTTGCGCCGAAAAATTCCGCGTTTTCGGTCATGACGGGGAGCGTCGATATCGGTCTGCTTGCGACTGTCGGCATTCTGCCTGAGCCGTTCAGCCCAATCAGCATTGACGAAATCAGCAGGGTTACGGCAGCCGCTATGCCTGTTACGAGCTTAATACGCTGCCCCGCGCTTTGAAAAAACCCGCGCGAAATTGATTTCAACGCCTTTTTCTTTCCGTGCAGGAACATTTCGTCGGAAATATTTCTTGCAGCAGGATTATTCTCAAGCGCTTTTGCAAGCCTTTCGGTTTCCCTTTCGGCAGAAATGCGAGCCGCTTCCTTTAGAAGGCTTTCGGTTTTTATGTCGCTGTTTTTCATACCGCGCTCTCCCTTGAGAGCATATCTCTCAGCGTTTTTCTCGCGCGGCACAGGGCGGAGCGGACTGATACCTCGCTTAAGGAAAGGGACTCCGCAATTTCTCTGTCTGTCATCTCCCTGAAATATTTCATCAGCATCACCTCGCGCGATTTACGCGGCAGTCGGTCGATTAGCTCGGCAATCCGCTCGATTCCCTCTCTCTCAAGAAGCTCTGAGTCGATCTCTCCGCTGTCTCCGATATCCTCGGCAGGGAAATCTGTGCTTCGCTTCTGCCTGACCTGCCGCTTCCTCATAAGGCTTATTGCCGAATGCTTCGCGGCGAGCGTGAAGTAGGCGCGCAGCTTGATAGGCTCAAAGTGCATCAGTGTTTCGCACTTTTTCATCAGGGAAACAAGAGCGTTGCCGACAGCGTCTTCCGCGTCTTCGGGGGAGTGCGTCACCAAATACGCCTGATAGTACATCAGACGGTGATACTCTACATAGGCGGATTCGATGAACTCCCGCTCGCTCTCGTTTTGAGCAAGCAAGAGAAGATATATGGGCGCCATTATATCTCCTCACTCCCGCTGCCGTCCTTTCGGGCGGTCATACATGATAACGCCTTGAGTATACCATGTGTTGCGAAATGATTCAAAAAAAGTGAAGAATATTTCTGCAATGGCATAAAAAGCATATGCCGCGCGGCGTTGCGGCTTTACGCCTGCGAATCGCGCACTGCTTTTTCGTCCTCTTTTTCCGCCTTTTCAAGGGTAACGCTTAAACCTGCCATAACAAGCGCGCGAATCATTTCTGACCTGTTCTTGTCGTAAAACAGGCTTTTCTTCGCGCGCTCAAGCAGAGGCTCCATCTCCTTCGTAACAGCGAATGTAAGCCGTTTCATTTCAGTTGCCATGCTGTTTCACCTCCTCTCAAGAGCACAGGGTCAGAACATATGAACCAGCATGATTATAGTTCATAGGGTCTGAACCTGTCAAGTGGTGCGAATAAGCGTGCGCGGCTTTCTGCCGCCCGCGTTTTGTTTAACTGCGTCGGGTTTGCGTTTGTAAATTGCGTTATAGCTCGAAAAGGCGGCTTGCGTTTGCTGATTGCGTAAATAATCCATAATAGCCGCAGATGCTTGCAGCTATTGACAGAACGTATGAACTTGCGCATAATATGAACTACAAGGAGGCGAGTTATAATGCCGACAGAAAAACCGCGCTACACAGTTATCGTTGACGAAGAATTGCTTCGCAAAATAGATGATTTTCGCTTTGAAAACCGCTATGCAAGCCGCTCCGCCGCAACGCTTGAATTAATCCGCATTGGTATGAAGGAGCTTGAAAAACGGCAGGGGGAAGCGAAAAAGGCTAAAGAAAGCAATGCTTCCGAAACCGAGAAATGACGAAAGCGCCGTTTACAGGGCTGCCGCAAAGCTTGCAGACATTCCGATAAACGCAATTTGCAGCGCGCGGCGCGTTTTGTTTGCGTTTGTCAGGCTTCCGTTTAGGTCGGGCGGCATCGCCGCGAGGGGAAACGCGAAATGTCAAAGCAGTGGCTTTCTGCCGCTATCGTCATCCGACAGGTAGTATTAACGCGCGCAGCGGCATAAATGTTCTGTTTATCGCGCAAAAAGCCTTGTCAAGAACCATATTCTGCTTAGCAGGAATAAGCGGATTATATATCGAATTTATATTTGATAGATATAAGAAGAAATCGCTCCAAAAAGCGCCGGAGGAATTGTGCAATGTGGGATGAGTCTACGCTGAGCGAGCTTTCGCGCCGCCGCGAGCTTGCAATGAGCGGCGGCGGAGCCGAGCGAATGGAGGCTCAGGCGCGTAAGGGCAAGCTTACCGCCCGCCAGCGGCTTTCGATTTTGCTTGACGAGGGAACGTTTACCGAAATAGGCGATATGATTATGCCGCGCATAACCGATTTCGGCGCGGATAAAAAAAGCGCGCCGGGCGACGGAGTCGTTACCGGCTGCGGAAAGATAAACGGAAGGCTTGTTTTCGTATACAGCGAGGATTTCACCGTAATCGGCGGAACGCTCGGAGAATGCCATTCAAAAAAGATATGCAATATTATGGATATGGCAGCGCAGATGCGCGCGCCCATCATTCAGCTTGAGGACAGCGGCGGGGCAAGAATCGAGGAGGGTGTCAGCTCGCTCAGCGGTTACAGCGGAATCTTCCTGCGCAACACGCGCCTTTCGGGCGTCGTTCCGCAGATAGCGGTAATTTTAGGGCCTTGCGCAGGCGGCGCCTGCTATTCGCCCGCAATCTGCGATTTTATTTTCATGACGAAAAAGACCTCGCTCATGTTTATCACCGGTCCGCAGGTTGTAAAATCCGTAACCGGCGAGAGCGTTACCGCAGAGGAGCTTGGCGGCGCGGAAATGCACAGGGAAAAGAGCGGAGTATGCCATTTTGTTTATGATGACGACCGCGAGTGCCTGCTCGGAGTAAGAAAGCTGCTTGAATACCTGCCGCAGAATAATTCCTCCGCTCCCTCGCGCGTTCGCGGGCGTGAAACGGACGATTGCGCGGCGCTTGAAGATAAAATACCCGAAAACCCGCGCAAAGCCTACGACGTGCGCGAGGTTATAAGCGCAATCGCGGATAAGGACAGCTTCCTTGAGGTTCAGGAGGATTTTGCCAAGAATGCCGTTTGCGGCTTCTTCCGCCTTGACGGGTACACCGTCGGCGTTGTGGCGAATCAGCCCTCCTATATGGGCGGCGCGCTTGACTGCGGCGCTTCGGATAAGCTTGCGCGCTTTGTCAGGTTTGCCGACGCTTTCAATGTTCCGCTGCTCACGCTTGTTGACGTTCCCGCGTTCCTTCCCGGGCTTCGGGAGGAGTCGATGGGCATTATCAGGCACGGCGCAAAGCTGCTCTACGCCTTTTCCGAGGCGAGCGTTCCGAAGGTCACGGTCATTCTGAGGAAAGCCTACGGCGGCGCATACATTGCGATGAACAGCAAGGAAATGGGCGCTGACATCGTGCTTGCGTGGCCGATTGCGCAGATAGCGGTAATGGGCGCGCAGGGCGCGGCGGACATCATATTCAAGCACAGAATCGCTTCTGCGGATGACCCTGCAAAGGAGCGGGAAATCTGCGTAAAGGAATATGAGGATAAGTTCATGAACCCGTGGATAGCCGCGCAGCGCGGCTTTGTGGACGAGGTTATCGCACCTTCGGAAACGCGCTCGCGCATAGCAGCGGCGTTCGACCTTCTGCGCGAGAAAAAGGTTGCGGCGATAGAGAAAAAGCACGGGAATATCCCTCTCTGATTCTCTCAAGTTTTTATTCATTTCTGTAAACGAAGCTGTAATATTACCATGCTTTGGGCGCGCCTTACGCGCCTGAAGCGGAGGAGGCGGTTGGATGCGCGGCGAAAAACCAAGCAGCAGCGGCGGAGCAATGCGCCGTTCGCTGACGCTGATGTTTGTGCTGGAGGCGCTGTTTTCACTTACGCTTATTGTGCTGTCCTTCTGCGGGGTTTTCAAAAGCGAGCCGTTCGTTTCCGGAATGCAGCTTCCGCCCTTTATTCAGGTTTTTTCAATATTCACGTTTTCGGCGCTCGCTGTTTCGGCGGTGTGCCTGCTTGCGGGCGCGATTGTAATCGGCAGGCGCTCCAAAATAACCCGCCGCGCGTCGCTTTGCTATCTTGCCGCCTTCGTTCTTGCTATGGGGCTTTGGATACTCTATGAAAGCGGCGCAATCGACGGGCTGTTCACAAAAACGCTTACATGGCGGCTTGCGAAATACGTTTTCTTCGCGCTTATGCCAATCCCGTTCTGCCTTTTCGTTTCGGAGCTTTCGCCGCATTATTCCCGCGTTCAGCTTTCGCTCTGCGCCGTATATGAGATAATATTTGCCTGCGATACGCTCTGGATGTGCTTAAATTCGTTTAAGTATCCATACACTCTGTGGCTGACGCAGGGCTTTATGGTGCTTATCGCGGTTTCTGCAATCGTAATCGCCGTTCTCGAATATAAAAAGTACGGCAACCGCGACTTGCGGTATATGATTTTCGGCAGCTGCCTGCTTGTCGGCTTCTCGCTCTGCGCTCTTATCGTAAACCTGTTCCTCAAAAGCTCTTATGTAACTACGCTTATGTCACTCGGCGTTCTGCTTTTCCTTTTGTGCCTGTGCCTCGGCGAACTCAGGCGCGCCATCGACATGATAGCCTCCGCGCAGAGCATTGAGCGCGTTTCGTCCTCAACGCCTGTCTGCGTATGCCAGTTTGTGCTCAAAAGGCCTTACGAATGCATATACGTTAACGAGGAATTCCTGCGCGTTTTCGGCAGAACGAGGGAGCAGGTGTCCGAGCTGGGTCTTGGCGCAAAAAGCGTCCTTAAGGCGGACAGGGAGAGAATTACGGAGGAAATGGTTTCGCATATCGCCGCGCGCGACAAGCTTTTTAACATCGAGGGAAGAATACTGACCGCGAGCGGAGAGTACAGCTGGATGCTTATGCGCTTTTCCGCCGACTGGCAGCATGAAATCGTCACCAGCGTTATTGTTGATATAGCGGGGCGCAAGGCGGCGGAGGAAAAGCTGAAGATGAGCGAGGAGGAGAGCCGCATAGCCCTCCGCCAGAGCGATAAGGATATTTTCAGGTATGACATAGCGGAAAAGCGGCTTGAAAAGCGCTCCCGCCATGACGACAGCGCAGGCGCAAGCCCCGCGCTTGAAAACGTGCCCGCCTCCGAGCTTGCGGCAGGCTTTATTGCCCAGGAAAGCGTTGACGCGTTTCTTGAATTCTATTTCAAAATTTCCTCCGGCGCGAAAAACGGAAGCGCGATTATCAGAAGGCGCGCGGAGGAGGGCGCTCCGCTCAGGTGGTACAGGGCGGATTTTACGAATGTATTCATGGCGGACGGACTGCCCCAGTATGCGATTATCACCCGCTGCGATATAACCGAGCAGCGTGAGCGCGAGCTTGCGTATGAGCGCCTGAGGCTTGAGACGGACAGCGTCAGCGATGAAAAGATACTGATTGTCGAGTGCGATTTGACCCATAATATATGCAAGGACGTGCGCGGCTCGCTGCTCACTCCGTTCCCCAATGGCTGCGAGCTTACGTTTGACGAGTATGTAAGCCAGCGGCTGCAGACGATTGCGCCGGAGGACAGGCAAGCGTTTTCCTCGCTTTTCCTCCGCTCCTTCCTTCTTGACAGCTATTATGCCAACAACCGCTGCTTCACCATAGAGTGCCGCCATTATACTCCGCGCGGCGAAAAATGGGTGCGCTATGCGCTGCAGCTTGTTCAGCAGAGCGGCTCAAGCGACGTTTTCGCCTTTGTAATCGCGCGCGATATAGACGCGGAAAAGCGCGAGCAGATTGCTATTAAGGCGCGCTCGGAGCATGACGCGCTTACAGGCGCGCTCAACCGCGCAACGTTTATCGGGACGCTCAGCGCGCAGCTCGCGCGCTCCGGCGATGTAAAAATTGCCGTCTGCATTATGGATATGGATCATTTCAAGAAGATAAACGACCGCTTCGGGCATACCGTTGGCGATAAAATGCTCATCGACGCTATGGACGCCGTTCGCGCCGTTCTCAGACCCGACGACCTAATCGGAAGGCTCGGCGGCGACGAATTCATGATATGTATGCGCGGAGTTCCCGGGCGCGAGCTGGTTGCGCGGAAGCTTGAAATGATAGGCGAAAAGCTGAAAAAGCCGCTCAGCGATGATTTGATGGTAAGCGCGTCCTTCGGAATAGCGATGTCGCCCGATGATTCGCGCTCCTTTACGGAGCTGTACAGAATGGCGGACGCCGCGCTTTACAGCACGAAGGAACACGGACGGGGCGGTTATTCCTTCTATACGGCGCAGATGTCCCTTGACGGGCACGAGCATATACTCACGGAAATCCCCGAATCCGAAGGCGAAACGCCTAAGCGCGCAATCCTTGTTGTGAGCGACGAGGAAGCGGAAAACGCCGCAGTAAGGGAAGCGCTGCAAAGCGAATATGAGGTTTATACGGAAAAAAGCGGAATCGTTGCGCTCGAGACGATGCGCGCCCGCGCCTTCTCGCTTGTAATCATCAGCGAAACCGTAGCGGATATGGACTGGCGCTCGATGCTATCCGAAATGAGCGCCCAGCGCGAGCTTTCCGGAATTCCCGCAGTGCTTACGGGAAGCAGCGGCGAGGATAGCGCGATGCTCTACGCGGCGCAGGCGGGCGCGGCGGATTACCTGTGCGCCTCCGCAGACGCAAAGACAATCTATATGCGCGTCAACGGAACGATTAACCGCGTCGAGAATGAAAAGCTCAGAATGCAGAACCGCTATCTGCTCATGCAGAGCGAAACGGAGGAGCGCTACGCAAGCGTTCTGGAGGCTACCGGAACCGTCGTTTGCGGCTATACTCCGCAGACGGCGCAGTTCACCTATTCCGATATGGCGTCCCGCTATCTGATGGGCAATTATGACCACAGACCGATATGGCAGATTTTCATTGAGGATAATGTGGCAAGCGAGGCTGAAACGGAGCAGATAAAGACGCTTATATTAAGGGCGGGCGAAAGCGCCTCCGCTCCGCGCTCGTCAATTACCGTTAAGCTTAAAAATAACGAGGGCGCGTTGCACTGGTTCAGGGTGCAGATTATGCGCACGCTTGTCGGCGGCGTAAAGCAGCAGGTGCTTATAACCTTCAACGATATCGACCAGGAGGCGGAAACCCGCCGCAAGCTCAGCTTTATGGCGGAGTATGATTCGCTTACCGGTCTGCTTAACAAAAACGGCTTTGAAAGCTGGGTTGGCGAGCTTCTGAAAACGGCGTCCAAATCGCGCGTTATGGCGCTTGTCGCCTTTGACGTCAATTCGTTCAGTATGTATAACGCCGTAAACGGAACGCAGGCGGGCGACGACCTTTTGCAGATTATCGCGCGCGAAGCCAAGGCTGCGCTCAAGAGCAACGAGTCGGCGGCAAGATACAGCGACGATAACTTTGCGCTTCTTATGTCGGATACGAGCATTGAGCGCATTGTTGAAAGAATCCGCGATTCCGCCGGCGAAAAGGCGCTTGAGAGCAGGGGCTACAGCGTGCTTATCTCCTACGGTGTGTATGAGATAACCGATTTGACAATTCCGGTAAGCGCAATGTACGACCGCGCAACCGCCGCCAAGGACAGCGTTAAGGGCAATTATGAAACGCATATCGGGCTTTACAGCGAGGAAATGTACCTGAAACGGCTTGAGGACGCGAAGCTGATTGCCGACCAGGAGGAGGCTATGGAGCGCGGCGAGTTTGTCGCCTACTATCAGCCGAAATATCAGACAAGCTCCGAGTGCATTGTCGGCGCAGAGGCGCTCGTTCGGTGGATAAAGCCGGACGGAACGATAATCCCGCCCGCGCGCTTCATTGAGCTTTTCGAGCGCAACGGGCAGATTATGAAGCTTGACTTCTATGTTCTCTCCGTCGTGTGCGATATGCTCAGCACGCTCATTGCCTCCGGAGTGCAGCCTGTGCCTGTATCCGTCAACTTCTCCCGCGCGCACCTTTTTGACGAAAGCTTTGTGGACAGGATGAACGCAATATGCCTGAGTAAGCACGTCGAGCCTAAGTATATTGAGGTTGAGCTTACGGAATCGACCTTCCGCGCCGATTCGGAGCTTATAGGGCGCGTTATTGACCACCTGCATATGCACGGCTTTGCCGTGTCCGTTGACGATTTCGGCAGCGGCTATTCCTCGCTCAACATTCTCAAGGATATCGCCGTCGATACGCTCAAGGTGGACATGAAGTTCCTTTCCGGCTTTGAGAAGGGCGGGAAAGTCGGAACGATGGTTACCTCCGTTGTCCGTATGGCGAAATGGATGGGGCTTTCAATCGTTGCGGAGGGCGTCGAAACGCGCGACCAGGTTGCGTTCCTGCGCTCCGTCGGCTCGGATGTAATTCAGGGCTACTATTACTCAAAGCCGCTTCCGCGCGCCGATTTTACGGAGCGCCTTGTTTCCCAGCCGAGGTTCATCCGCCCCGACGAGCCGGAAAGCGAAAACACCGACGACCTGCATCTGCTGATGGGCGGCAACAAGCTGATTACAAAGCTGATTGACGGCTCAAGCGGCGGCTTCGGGCTTTACGAATACACCGACGGAAAGCTTGAACTTGTGCGCTCAAACCGCGAGTATTCCGCAATCCTCGGCAGCGAGCCGGAGCCTATGGACGACGATAATACGGCTGACAGTATGCGGCTTATTGCGCCGGAGGACAGGAACGTTCTCGCCTACTCAATCAAAAAGGCGTGGCTTTCGGGCGACGCGGTTAAGTGCAGCCTCCGCAGGCAGATGAAGGACGGCTCATGGCTGCCGCTTTCCTGCTTCGTAACCGCGCTCGGCGGAACCAAAAAGAGGATGATGATAAGCATTACTTTTGTCAAGGAGGAGGAAAAGGAATGAAGCACCACATTCTTGTAAAGCTTACGGAAAAGGCGAAGGCTCAGCCGGAGCTTTACGATGAGGTTGAGAAGCTGTTTTCGCAATCGACTGAAATTGCGGGCGTTCACGGCGTCTGCGTCAGCAAAAATATAGTTGATAGACCGAACCGCTATGATTTGATGATTGTGATTGATATGGACAGGAGCGCCCTCGACGCTTACGATTCGTCCGATATGCATTTGAGATGGAAACGCGAGTTTTCGTCCCGCATACTTCAAAAAGCAATCTTTGACTGCGATTGATTGGGCTTTCATTTGCGCCGGCTTGCCGGTATTGACCGGTATAGCGAAATTTGTTATCATTAGGCGTTAACAATAATTTTCGGAGGTATTTAATGAATTCGTTTCACATAGTCGCCGATTCCTGCGCAGACCTTACGCCGGAATACCTGAGCGCCGTTACGGACATGACCTATATCAGAATGAACTACACCCTTGACGGAGCGGACAACAAAGCGCCGCTTGAGCCTGCGGAAATCGCCAAGCTGTATGCGGAATTGAGAAGCGGCAAGGTTATCACCACTACCCAAATCAACATGATTGAGTATTTCGGCATTTTTGAGCCTTTTGCCAAGGCGGGAACGCCCGTGCTTTGCCTCGTTTTCTCAAGCGGGCTTTCGGGAACGTTCGGCGCGGCGGTCGTTGCGCGCAATATGATAATGGAAAAGTATCCGTCCGCCGAAATCTATGTTGTCGATTCCCTTTCCGCGTCGCGCGGCGAGGGGCTTCTGCTGCACTATATTATCCAAAAGCGCGCGGAGGGCATGACTGCAAAGGACGCCGCAAAATGGGCTGAGGATAACCGCAAGCATCTTATTCATTGGTTCACGGTTGACGACCTTATGTTCCTAAAGCGCGGCGGGCGCGTTTCCGCAACCAGCGCTTTCCTCGGAACGATGATTAAAATCAAGCCCGTTCTGAAGGTTGACGACGAGGGTCATCTTATTCCCGTTGAAAAGGTTCAGGGTCGCCGCCGCGCTATGCACTCCATAGCTGATAGGATTAAGGAGAGCGGAATTGACCTTGAAAACCAGACGCTTTTTCTGGGCCACGGCGACTGCCTTGAGGAAGCCGAGTTGCTCAAGGAAAGGCTCCTTTCCGTGACCGGCTGCAAGGGCGTTGAAATCGGATATATCGGGCCTATCATCGGCGCGCATTCCGGCCCTGGAACGCTTGCCGTGTTCTGTCTCGGCGGCAATCGCTGAAATGCCCTCCGTAACGACGCAGGGGGTCGTGCTCAGGTACTCAAACTACCGCGAGAATGACAGAATGCTTACGCTTCTGTCGCCATCCCTCGGCAAGCTTGACGTTATGAGCAGGGGCTGCCGCAAGCTCTCAAGCCCGCTCCACTCCGTAAGCGAAATGTTCATTACGGGCGAGTTTGTTTTGTACCAGAATAAGGATAAGTATCAGCTTGTTTCAGCTGAAGCGGCGCAGAATTTTTATGATTTGCGGCTTGATGTGGACAGGCTTACAGCCGCCGTTTACCTCTGCGATTTGTGCAGGGAGGCGGCGCAGACAGCGCAGCCGCAGCAGACCCTTTACTATCTGCTTCTCCGCTCGCTTGCGTATATGGATTATTCGGCGGAAAGCCTTACGGCGATTGTTTCCGCGTTCCTGCTCTCGTATGCCTCCGCGCTCGGCTATACGCCGAGGATGAACCATTGCGCCGTATGCATGAAAAAGCTGCCCGAAGGCAGCGCGCGTTTTGATATATCCGCGGGCGGAGTCGTATGCCGCGAGCATAGCGAAAGCGCTGAAAATATTACTGCGGGCGAGGAAGAATGGATTCGTGCGGTTATAAAGGGCGGAATTGACGAGTTTCTGCGCCTGCCTGTAAAGGACGCTCCCTTGGGGCTTCTGCGCAGGTATGTCGAAACCCGCCTTGACAGACCTATCAAGAGCGGCGCGATGCTGAAATAGGGTGCGATACCAGCTCCTTGTATTCTTGGCAAATCGTGAAGTAAAACACCCATCGCAACTGATTGAGCGAGTTTCTTTCAAGCCTTCTCGTATAGCTGTACTGCTTTGAATTGCCGAGGCGGTGCAGCGTTTTTATTACGCATTGCTGCGCGGCGCGAAGCTGATGATTGTTCAGAAACGGCGGATTGTAGCGCGTTATGTCAAGCGGCTCAATCAGCGTCGGGTGATGGAGCAGCGTTATCGAAAACTCGTCCGAGCGCAGGATTACTTCCTCTATAACGTGCTTTTTGGCAGCGTACATCATGTCGAGCATCGGGGAGTAGATGTCCATCAAACGCAAATGCTTTTCCGCGCGGCTTGCGCACAGGCGGTAGACGAGCAGGATTACAGCGACGATTATTATAAGCGCGAAAACGGCAAGGGATACGGGCAGAATCACTCCTATATGCTCCACTGCGCGCGCTCCCTTCGTATTAATGTTTTCTATATTGTACTACACTATTTTCCGAATGAAAAGGCTTAATAATAAATACGCGACAGAGTGTTGACAATATCCTAGTAAAATAGTATGATATAAAAGCGGACGGAGAACAGCCCGTCCGAAGCGGAGGATTGATTATGGACAGGATATACATGGATAACGCCGCGACGACGGGAACGGACGCGCGCGTGCTTGAAAAAATGCTGCCGTACTTTACCGCGGTTTACGGCAACGCGAGCAGCATTCATTCCTTTGGCCGCGAGGCGCGCAAGGCGGTTGAAAACGCGCGGCGGCAGGTTGCGGCGGCAATCGGGGCAAACCCGAATGAAATCTATTTTACGGCGGGCGGCTCGGAGAGCGATAATTTTGCGCTCAAGGGCGCGTTTGACTCAAGGAAGGGCAAGGGATTCCATCTTATAACGAGCGCTGTCGAGCATCACGCGATTCTGCATACGGCTGAGTATCTTGAAAAGCGCGGCGCTCGCGTTACATACCTTCCGGTTGACGAGTTCGGGCGCGTAAGCGTCGGCGATGTGAAGAACGCGATTGCGGACGATACCCGCCTTATTTCCGTAATGCTTGCAAACAACGAAGTCGGAACGCTTGAGCCGGTAAAGGAAATCGGTAAGCTTACCAAAGAGCGCGGGATTCTTTTCCACACCGACGCGGTTCAGGCAATCGGCGCTGTTCCCGTTGACGTAAACGAAATCGGCTGCGATATGCTCAGCCTTTCGGGGCATAAATTCCACGGGCCTAAGGGCGTTGGGGCAATCTACATCAGAAGCGGAGTGCGCCTTGAAAACCTTATCCACGGCGGCGCGCAGGAGAGGGGAAAGCGCGCGGGAACCGAAAATGTGCCCGCGATAGTCGGCTTGGGCGAGGCGATAACGCTTGCCGTTTCCGAAATGCCGGAAATCTCCGCGCGCATAGCAAAAATGCGCGACAGGCTTATAGGCGAAATCCTCCGCAATATTCCCGAAACCCGCCTTAACGGGCATCCGACAGAGCGCCTGCCGGGCAACGTCAATATTTCATTCGAGGGAATCGAGGGCGAGGCGCTTCTGCTTTCGCTTGATTTGCAGGGAATCGCCGGTTCGAGCGGCTCCGCCTGCACCTCCGGCTCGCTTGACCCGTCCCATGTTCTGCTTGCGATGGGGCTTCGCCATGAAACGGCGCACGGAAGCCTTCGCCTGTCGCTGGGAAGGGACAATACCGAGGAGGAAGTAACCAAGGTTCTTGCTGCTCTTGACGTAATCGTAAAGCGGCTTCGCGCGATGTCGCCAATCTGGAATTGCCGCAGGGCATAAAGGAGGACACATATATGGAAGCTTATTCGGAAAAGGTAATGGAGCATTTTACAAATCCGCGCAATGTGGGCGAAATTGAAAATCCGGATGGCTGCGGAACAGTCGGAAACGCCAAATGCGGCGATATTATGCAGATGACAATCAAGGTCGAACATGATATAATAACGGATGTTAAGTTTAAGACCTTCGGCTGCGGCGCAGCAATCGCGACGAGCAGCATGGCAACGGAAATGGTTAAAGGGAAAACCATTGACGAGGCGCTGGAGCTTACGAACAAGGCTGTCGCAGAAGCGCTCGACGGGCTTCCTCCCGTCAAAATCCATTGCTCAATGCTCGCGGAGCAGGCGATTCATGCGGCTGTTGCGGATTACAAACAAAAGCATCCCGACAAGGCGGCGGTTTAAGCCGCCGTTTCGGGGATGCGCGGCAAATTGATGACTGGAGGATAGCATGCCCGAAATTCACGGTAATACTGAAGGCGTTCGAAGAACCATGCTCCAAGAAATGGAGATGCTCTATGACTTGGAGATTGAAAGCGGTATCTATGTATCCGAGGACTTGGCAAGTCTGCTCGGAGTTTACACGGCGCGGCTTAACCGCGAGGTGTCTGTTTACATTGGCAGAAATGGTGAAATAGTTGATATATCGATTGGCGGCTCAGGAACTGTGCCGCTGACGGATTTTCGTCTGCGCCGTAATCAGCGCAGACTTTCCTGTATCCGCTGCATTCACACCCATCCCAACGGAAATCCGGAGCTTTCCGATATCGACCTTTCCGCAATGCGCTCCCTGAGGCTCGATTCAATCTGCGCTCTCGGAGTTACCGAGGAAGGCAGAATTAACGGCGCTTCAGCGGCTTTCCTGGGCGAGATGGTGAAGGGCGAGTATGAAACGCGTCTGTTCGGGCCCGTTTCCCTGCGCAAGCTGCCGCAGGAGGATTGGCTTGCCGAAATTCAGCGCTCCGAGGAGCTTGTGGCAAAGGACGAGGACGACGAAACCGCCGAGGCGGAGGAAAGAGCAATCCTTGTGGGAATGGAGAGCGAGGAATCGCTTTCGGAGCTTTCAAGGCTTGCTGAAACCGCCGGAGCGCGCGTTATGCAGAAGCTTCTGCAAAAGCGCGACAAGCCTGACGGCGCGACCTATATCGGCTCAGGCAAGGCGCAGGAGCTTTCGCTTCTCTGCCAGAACCTTGACGCGGACGTAGTTATTTTTGACGACGAGCTTACCGGAATACAGAACAGGAATCTTGAGGATATTCTTCATCTCAAGGTTATTGACAGAACGACGCTTATTCTGGATATTTTCGCGCAGCGCGCCCAGAGCAGCGAGGGCAAGCTTCAGGTAGAGCTTGCTCAGCTTACCTATCAGGGAACGCGCCTTATAGGGCAGGGGCTTGTGCTTTCAAGGCTCGCCGGAGGTATCGGCACGAGGGGTCCCGGCGAAAGCAAGCTTGAAATCAATCGCCGCAGAATCCGCGAAAGAATTACGCAGGTTCGCCGCGAGCTTGAGCAGCTGGAAAATCAGCGCAAGCTTCGCCGCCGCACGCGCGAAAAGAACCGCGTGCCGATTGTCGCGCTCGTCGGCTACACCAATGCCGGCAAGTCAACCCTGCTCAACCGTATCAGCGGCTCGGAGGTCTATGTAAAAGACCAGCTTTTCGCTACGCTTGATTCGGTTGCGCGGCTTGTGCAGCCCAAATCCGGCTCAAAATTCCTGCTTGTCGATACCGTCGGCTTTATCCGCAAGCTTCCGCATTCGCTCGTAAACGCGTTTCACTCAACGCTTGAGGAAGTCAAGCTTGCTGACGCGCTGATTGTCGTTTCGGATGCTTCAAGCCCCGACTGCATGAGCCAGCGCGAGGTTGTGCTTGACGTTGTTGCGGATTTGGGCGCTTCCGAAACTCCCGTAATCGAGGTGCTCAACAAATGCGACAGCATTGCCGTTCCGCCCGTTATCGCCGGCGCGGTTCAAATCTCCGCAAAAACGGGAAGCGGAATTGACAGCCTGCTTTCCGCGATTGACGCCGTAATTTCCAAGCTCCATCAGATGGTGTGCCTGCGCGTTCCGTATTCAAAGCAGTCGCTCGTTGCGTCTCTGCATGAAATCGGCGCGGTTCAGGAGGAAAAATATCTGGACGACGCAACGCTCGTTTCCGCCCTGCTTTCAGACGAGCAGCAGAAGGCGATAGCGCGCAAGTACGGCGAGGATATTTTTGACGGCGATTTATCCGCCTTTGAGGATGATAAGGCTGCCGACGGCGGCGAGGAATAAGCGCTTTTCATGTTAATCGCTGCATCCGTCCGTATACCCTCGCGAAATCTTCGCGCGTATCGGGCGGATGATTTTCTGTGAGTTTTTCGTTTTGTGTTTGAGGTTTTCCCGAAAGGAGTCGCTTTGTGCAATGAAAAAGCTCGCCCTTCTTATCGCGCTCGTTCTGTTTGTGCTTCCGTTTTCGGCGCTTGCCGAGGAAGCGTATAACCCAATCGGAGACGAGTATACCGTGCTTGTCAACCATGATTATATGCTTGATAAAAAGTATGTTCCGGATGATTTGGTGAAGGTAGACGTGAAGTTCAAGGACGCGAAAATCGAGCTGCGCAAAGAGGCGGCGGACGCCCTTCTTCAGCTCTTTGCGGACGCGAAGGAAGCGGGATATAACCTTATAGCCGCTTCGGGCTATCGCTCATATTCCCGTCAGGCGACAATTTATTACAACAAGGTAAAGTCGATGGGCAAGGAGCGCGCCGCAAAGCTTTCCGCGCCTGCGGGAGCGAGCGAGCATCAGCTCGGGCTTGCGGTTGACATCACCTGCAAGGCGAACAAGCAGTACCTTAACGCGAATTTTGCCAAGACGGACGAGGGTAAATGGGTTACGGAGCATTGCTACGATTACGGCTTCATTCTGCGCTATAAGCAGGAATGGGAGGACGTGACGGGCTACGCCTATGAGCCGTGGCATATCCGGTATGTGGGCATGGAGCACGCCGCGAACATCAAGGAGCTTGACATTCCGTATGAGGAATATGTGGAGCTGTATCTCGGCACAGTAACCGCGACGGAGGACGACGAATGAAAAAGCTGATTTGCCTTTTGCTCTGCCTTCTGCCCTTTGCGGCAATGGCGGAGGAGGAAACCGCCCTGTGGGATTATCCTGTTCCCTATTCTGTATTGCAGAACGAGGACGGCTATATTACGCTCGCAAGCACGGAGCGCCTGCTTGACTCCGACTTTATTCCCGACGACCTTGTGAAGATAAAGGCAAGAAAAACCAGCGGAACGGCTATTCAGATGCGCGAAAAGGCGAGCGCAAAGCTGTCCGAAATGTTTGACGCGGCGAAAACGGACGGGATTACCCTTTACGCGCACAGCGGCTACCGCTCCTACCGCACGCAGAAAACCATGTATTCCAACCGCCTTGCCAGCATAGGCTATGACGACGGCGCGGTTGCCTATCCCGGCTCAAGCGACCATCAGACGGGGCTTGGAGTGGACGTTATCAGCAAGGCGTGGATTGGCAAGCGCTTTAATGAAAAGTTTGCCGCCACCAAGGAAGCGCAATGGATGGCGGAGCATTGCGACGAGTACGGCTTTGTTATCCGCTATCCCGAGGATAAAACCGAAATTACCGGAATAATGTATGAGCCGTGGCATCTGCGTTATGTTGGGGACGAGGCTGCCGCGTATATTATGGACGCGGGGCTTACGCTTGAGGAGTTCACGGAGGAGTACGAGGCGTACATATCCGCCTTTGAGGGCGACCATGACAGCGCGCTTGACGGCGAGGACGGCTTGCCGGACGCGCAGGAGGTTGTGACGGGGATTTCGGAGGACGGCGACGAGGAGGTTACCCTTTTCGGCGGCGGAAACTGACAGCGCGTGTTATGAGCGGTTTGTGAACGGCGTGTGACATTTTTGCCAAAGCCCCCGATTCGCTTGCGTATGAACCGCAAAAGTGCGATAATCATCTAAAAGCGCGGCTCAACGGCTCTGCCGGATGCCGCGGCAAACGCGGAACACCCGTGTAATTCAGAAAGGATTGGCATTATGAAAAAGACCCTGAGGTTTACTGCTCTCGTTATGGCGCTTGTGATGGCTATGTCGCTCATCACGTTCGCACAGGCGGAGGGAAACGCTGACGACGTAATGGCTACCGCGGACGGAATCAACATTCTGCGCGCGGACGTAGACGCCATAAACAACGAAATGACGGATTATTACTCCTATTACGGAGTTGATGTTGCAGACCCAAGCATTAAGCAGCAGCTTCTCACCATGGCGGTCGATTATGCCGCTCAGACGAAGATTGTTGAAAAGAAGGCTCAGGAGCTGCAGCTTCTTACCTACACCGCCGAGGATGAGGCGGCTCTGCTTGCTGAGGCTCAGGCGCAGTTCGACGCCTATGTTGAGCAGTACGTAAGCTATTTCACCACGGATACCACCGAGGAAGCTCTCGCGGAGGCGCGCAAAAGCTCCATCGCAATGCTTGAATCGTATGGTATGTCCGTTGATGATATCGCAAAAAGCCTGCGCGAAAACGATGTTTTCAACCGCGTTCGCAGCTATGCCAGCAAGGATGCGAGCGTAACGGATGAGGATATCAAGGCGCAGTATGACTCAAAGCTTGCCACCGATACCGAAACCTATGCAAATGACGTTTATTCCTATGAGTATTCCGTGCTGTATTCCGGTCAGACGAGCTATTATCAGCCGGACGGCTATCGCGGAATAATTCACATCCTGCTCGAAACGGATGAAACCCTTTTGGAAAATTACCTTAATCTCAAGGAAACCTATGACCAGCAGATGGCTGACGACGCCGCCAAAGAGGAGGACGCCGACCCCGCCGCTCCCGCTTCCGAAGCGACTGCCGAGCCTGCCCCTGAAACGACCGCCGAACCCGTAACCGAGGAGCAGATTGAGCAGGCTCGCCTTGCGGTAATCGCCTCCGTTCAGGATAAGCTGACCGACATCAAAACGCGCCTTGACAATGGCGAGGACTTCCTCAAGCTTGTTGACGAGTATGGCACCGATAACGGAATGAGCGTTGCGAAAAACCGCGACGGCGGCTATCCCGTAAGAGTTGATTCCCTTATGTACGACCTTGCTTTCAGGGACGCCGCCTTCACCCTCCAGAATGTTGGCGATGTAAGCGAGCCTGTCGTCGGCAGCTTCGGAGTTCATATTCTGAAATATCTGCGCGATATTCCCGCCGGTCCCGTTGAGCTTACTCAGGAGCTGAGCGATTCCATCCGCGCCGAGCTGCTTTCCACCAAGAGCGATGATATGTATTACGCCCTTATTGACGAGTGGATGCAGGCTGCCAACATTACCTATACCGATATCCTGAACGCCGAGTTCGCTCAGATTCAGGCTGAAATCGACGCCGTTGCCGCTGCGGCTGCCACGGAAGAACCCGCTGCGGAAGCTACCGAAGCCCCTGCGGCTGAGTAAACCCATTTGAACTGATATTCATTAGAAACGACCGACGCGTTGCGCCGGTCGTTTTTTGTGCTGTAAGCGGGGAGGGGCAAAGGGAGAGGAAGGGCGCATAAACGCATTTATGGCAAGCCTGCCATAGACGCAATGCTCAAAGAGCGATGGATGGGCGGGAACTACTCGACGCGCATCTGGGGGAACGCGGACAAGCTTGCCGAAGCGCTCAAAAGCACGATTACCGAGGGGCTGATGAGCGGGAGCAGCTACTTGAGGACGGCGCAAAAGCTGACCGATTGCTTTGCTGTCGGCTTTTCACAGGCGGCGCGGCTTGTGCGCACGGAAAGCAGCTATATAGCGAACTGCGCGGAAATGCGGATGTACAAGGACGCGGGAATCGAGCGCTACCGCTATCTTGCCACGCTTGAAAAGCGCACCTGCGAAAGGTGCGGCGCTCTGGACGGCAAGGAATTCGCCGTTACCGACGAGAAGGTAGGAAAAAACGCGCCGCCGCTGCACCCGCACTGCCGCTGCACAACGATAGCCGTTCTTGATGACGACAGCCTCAAAAGCCTTGAAAGAAGCGCCAAAGAGCCGCGGACAGGCAGCGATATAAAGGTTCGGGGCGATATGACGTTTGAGGAGTGGAAGGCTTGGCAGGCGGCGGGCTGCTCTAAAGATACGGTTGAGTGGTTGCAAGGTCATAGGGACGGGTTGAAAAAGGAAATCAATAATGATACAATGATGTTGAGGAGACGTTCTAGTGTAGACAATGCTGTGGATGCTATGCCATCAAAGCAGCTGCACAGGATCGTCAAGGCTTTTAGGCGTAATGGCGGTTTGATTCAAATGAATGATGCTGGCGATGCCTACTTGCGTATACGACACGCAGAAGGAATAACATATAACGCAAATACTATTGTGTTACATAGTAATCCTTCGCGCGCGGCTGTATTTGAAGAATTGATACACGCAGCACAATACCGAATGGGATTGAACAGTGGAACTCAACTTGACATGGTTCAGTGTGAGGTGTGGGCTAAAGAGAAGCTGATTGCATATTCAAAAGCATATGGTTTATCTCAGAAAGAGGTTGAAATCACACGGCGACTGCTTGAACAAGACAAAAAAGCTTTGGATGAATTGAAGGGAGTGTGAGCAAACATGAAATACTTTGTTGATGGACAGTTATGCGTCAGAGATGCAACAGCCATGGTGTTATCAGGAGCTGACGTATCTATGGAATGCCCCATTCCTTTTGCGACAGACGATGGGAGAAAGGGCGTTATTCTATCTGTTGGAATCAGCAGCGTCCGCGAAAAAGGAAAACATGATGTGTTGACCTCCCTTACATTTGGGAAAATGCCAGAATATATATTGACTGACGATGCAAAATGAAAATGAAAGCCGCCCAGCACACGCTAGGCGGTTTTTTCATGCCCGAAAACGAGAGGAGAATAACCATGATATTTCAAAGCCTTATCGAAACCGAGCCGATGATGGAATCCGCAGACTACAAAGAGCGGTTCAGAGCCGAATACTTTCAGACGAAAATCCGCTATCAGAAGCTTCACCAAATGCTTGTGAAGCATGGGGCGGGAACGCTTTCATTCGCTCCGCTTTGCTCGCTTGAGCTGCTGACAAAGCAGGCTAAAGCTATGGGCGAATACCTTTACTGCCTTGAGGTCAGGGCGCAGGTTGAGGATATTCCGCTCGATTAGGCGCAAGGCAACCAAACAAAAGTGAGCGAGCCCGCCACGCTTAGGGCGCTTAATGCGCACCGCGAACCACGGCGGGACTTTTTTATACAGCATTTTGCCGCTTTCCATATCGGAAGGCGGCATTCTTGTATGCAAACAAAGGAGCGTGATTAAGTGCCTAATACGGTAGGCGACCTTGCAAACAACATACGCGCGAGCATAAAGAAGCGCCCCTTGCCGCTCTTGGCAGGGGACGCTTCTGCTGATTTGTCTATTAACCGGCGGGGTTGCCGCGCCGGTGAAAGGGGGAGAGCCGGTTACTGGTTGTTCTTCTGAACCAGCGCGCTAAGCTCTGCCTGCTTATCGGTTACGGTCTTTGCCAGCTCCTCAATCTTGAGGTTAAGCTCGGCAACGCTTGCCTGAGCTGCCGTTACGTCGTCCGCTGCCTTCTGCGCTGCGGTTTTGCTTTCCGCTGCGGTGGTTTCGGCGTCGGTGACGCTCTGAATCTTGGCTGTCAGGTCGGTTTCAAGAGCGGCGGCTTCGTCCTGCGCGGCTTGGAGCGCGGTTTTAGCCTGCTCCAGCTCCGCTGTCTTTTCGTTAATTGCCGCATTCGCTGCTTCAACGGCTTCGCTGTCGGTTATATTTCCTGCGTCAATCGTCGCTTTTTCGGTGTTAATCGCCGCAATGTCGCTTTCCACGGGAACCTGAGCGGCGCTGAGGTTGCTCGCCTGAATTGTGAACACGAGCGCAACGACAAGGATTGCGGCAAACAGAATTCCGGCTACAATGTAAGTGCTTTTTTTCATCGTCATGTCCTCCTTACTCTTTAACCGCGTGCTGTATGGAATCCATAACGAGTTTATACGCCGCCTGTGCGTTTTCGTATGTGAGGTCGGGCGCGGTGAACGTTATCTGGATGTAATCCGTACCGGATACCGCTATATGGGTCGTTTCCGTGATGTCTCCGTTCTCCGTGCTTCTCGTAATCGTGAACTTCTCGGCGTCAATATCCATCAGCTTGAGATTGAATTCGGCTTCATATCTGATAACCTCTTTCTTGAGGCGCTCAGAGGCGAAGAAGGATTCGATTTCCGCAAAGCCGCGGCTTCCGTTGATGTAGTGGTATACTTCGATTTGCCATGTTGTGCTATCGGCAGAGGTGGCTCTGAGAATCGAACCGACATCTGCGGTTTCTGTCTTTTCAAGAATGATTGCATCGGCGGGCAGCTCAAAGGACAGCCCCATCTCGTCTGCATACTGATAATTCGCCGCTATAACCGGCTCAACAACCGGCTCTGCGGTGGCTTCAACAACCGGTTCAGCCGTCGGCTCGGCGGTAGGCTCGGCGGTAGGTTCAGCCGTCGGCTCAGCGGTAGGCTCAGCTGTCGGTTCTGCCGTCGGTTCTGCGGTCGGCTCGGGAGTGGGTTCAGCGGTCGGCTCGGGAGTAGGCTCTGCTGTCGGCTTAGGCGTTGCGTTGTTTTCAATAGCAATGCCCGCGCTCAGCGTTTCAATCTTTGCTTCCAAATCGGCGGTGCTGCTCTTCAGCTCACCAATCGTCGTGTTCAGCTCTGCAAGCGCCGCTTCGGACGCTGCCTTGCTCGCGCTTGAGGTTTCGGCGTCTGCGGTCGCCGCGTCGAGCCTTGCCGTTGCATCGCCAAGCGCCTTGCTCAGCTCTTCTTTTTTAGCTGTAAGCGCGGAGGTATCCTCGCCCGCCTTGTCAAGCTCTGTCTGAATAGCGGCAAGCTGCGTGTCAAGCTCCGCAATCTGCGCCTTCAGGGTCGCGGACAAATCGGAGGCTTCCTGATTCGCGCTCTGTGCGGCAGCCTTAACTGTTTCAAGGTCGCTGAGCTTTCCCTGCTCCGTGTTCTTGTTATTGATTGCAACGACTGCCCACACTATGACAATGCACAGCGCAAGCGTGACGATTGCCGGCCAGATTTTCTTCATCGGCTCTCCACTCCTTGTTCACATCCGCGTAGACTGGAATTTCGGTATACAGCTTTATTGCGCCGGAGATTCGTAATGCTTGACTGCGTCTGTTTACGTTGCCCTGCGCGCCTGCGATATACCGAGCATGATGTCCTGCGCGGAAGTAGTTTTACCTATTATAACATACTGCGCGCTTATTTCAAAGCGGCTTTTACGAATATTTGCGTTTTACAGCGCCAAAGTTTTCATGCGTATCGCGGTTTTCGCTTGCAATCGGCAGGCAATGTGATATACTTTAGTTAAACCTTGGCGCTTGTTATTCATTTCCCGCTTTTCTTTTGCTCCGATAGTGCGCTGTCTTTTGTACATTTTCGCTTTTACTTTGTTTCAAATAGAAAAGGAAGGTATCGCAATTGCTCATGACAAGAAAAATAATCGGCGTATTCGTAAATTATTTTGACACG
>JAQWCW010000021.1 GCA_028705775.1 Eubacteriales bacterium | reverse complement strand
GCGCTCGGGTCGCTCCTCAGCGTTGCCCTATCCTCAGCACCGGCAAAGCGGGAGCAGTATATCACAATTCGTCGCGGACGAACTACCACTAAGCAAATTTTGTACTTGACATGGGGTACACTTCATTGGGCGCAGGAAAACGAAGTGCCTTATGTTTATCTTGATAAACCGTAAAGTATACCGCGAGTCTAACTATATAACAAAAAACGGGAAGGTAATTGTAGATGGGGTTAGAAGTATACCGCTTGAAGGTTCGGGGTATACCGAATGTGCTTATCTGATTGGAATTAACTACTCATATATGGAGGATTATGTCCCATGAACAAAGTTATAATAGCAGAAATCATAACCATATGTATGCTTGCTTCCTCATTACTGAACTCGGGGGAAAATACTATTAGAAAAACCATCCTCAGATATAAATACCAACTCAGGTGCATTACAATATGCAGAGGTTCTTTGCTCGAACGAAAGAGAAATTGTAATAAAGATAGAGGATCTGAATGTGTTTTATAAGACTCTTTTGATGCCTAAATACTTATGGGGTTAAGTAGTGAAAAAATTAGAGTTAGTATTGGATAATCTTGTTTCATTGATATTGGGCTTTGTTTTGGTTGAAACGTACTTCTTTGTATGTGTTGTTATGGATTTAGCAATGGAGGGCAACGAGCTAGCATATCCTTATTATGACTACATGGTTCCGAGCCTCGTGTTTTCATTGATACTATTACTAGTCACTATTGTTGCAAAGAAGAAAAAGAAATCACATTTTCTGAAAAGGGTGGGCGTGTGTTTCTTTTTAGTGGCAATGATACATACTGTTGTGCTTTTTCCGTATGTACCGACTGTATGTTCTCAAATTCCAGCATCATATGCATTTGGGCGCGCGTTTGCTTTGTAATCAATATTGCGATACCGTTTAGTTGGATAATCTGCAAAGGAAAGAATGATTGATATTCTATCTGCTAAGCTTATTCATGAAAGCTTACGCAAGTCCGAAATGGCGCTCGATTGCGGCAAGAGCGCCCTCTATTGTCGAGCTTTCATCGCGGATATAGGTGAAAAAGCAGCAGGCGGCAAACTCATCGTACACCTCGCGGCTGTTGATGAGCTTCAGGCACTCGCGGTAGTTATCCATTGCGGCTTTCGGGTCGGGAGCTTCGTTTATCTTTGAAAGAATGAATTGCTTATCGGAATCGTTTCTGTCGAAAAAACGCTCGACGGACATACTCTGCGGGCTGAGCATGATTGCCACATGGCTGTAATCGGATATTTCGCGCAGGATTTCCGGCGATATATTCGTATCGACGAACAGCTTCTTTCCCTGCGCTGAAAGCTGAACAAGGCGCATCAGCTCAAGGTCGGCAGCCTCGCGCGAGCCGTCGTCGAGCCATTTTGTATATTCGCGCGGCGAGCGGGAGATGAACTCCTGCCAACCTGACATTGTTTCAAAATACGAGAGCGCGGGCTGATGCACGGAATCTATTCCTCCGCGCAGCGCGTCATGATAGTTTTCTCCGCACATTAATCCGCCGTATTTCTCGGAGAGCAAGCGAACCATTGTCGATTTGCCTGCATACGCCGTTCCGTTTATGAAATATGCGTTTCTCAGTATGTACTTTACAATATTGCTTTCAATCTGAAGCTTCATATCTTTATCTTGCCTTTCTTTTTAGCTGCGATGTGGTATAATCCTGTCGATATACTTTTCTTTGGAGGAAGAATGGAGAAGCACGATTGCGCGGCGCTTTCAAGGGGTGAGGCGCTGCGGCTTGGAGCGAGGGACGGAATACCCATCGGGCTTGGCTACCTTGCGGTCGCGTTTTCCCTCGGCATTATTGCGGAAAAGGCGGGGCTTACCGCTTTTCAGGGCTTTATGGCAAGCCTTTTATGCAACGCGTCGGCGGGCGAGTATGCCGGATTTTCGCTGATTATGGTCCGCGCCTCGCTGTGGGAAACGGCGCTGATTACGCTTATCGCAAACGCCCGCTATCTGCTTATGAGCTGCGCGATGAGCCAAAGAATGAAGCGTGGGACGAAGCTTCGGCACAGGCTGCTTATAGCCTTTGATTTGACTGACGAGCTTTTTTCGATTGCCGTTGCGCGCGCTGGCTGTATTGAGCCTTTTTATTCCTATGGCGCCATGCTGACCGCCGCGCCATGCTGGGCAATCGGCACAGCCGCAGGAATACTACTGGGCGAGGTGCTTCCGCCGATTATTGTAAACGCGCTCGGCGTTGCGCTGTACGGAATGTTTCTTGCCGTCATAATCCCGCCCGCGCGCAAGAGCCGCATTCTGGCGGGGCTTATAGCCGTTTCGTTTTCCCTGAGCTGGCTGTTTTCCGCTGTGCCGCCGCTTTCGTCGCTTTCCGAGGGAACGCGCACTATAATTCTGACAATCGTTATTTCCGCCGGAGCCGCGCTCATTTTTCCCGTCAAGGATGACAAGGAGGAGGAAGAATGAACGACATATGGCTCTACATACTCGTAATGGCAGCCGTGACCTTCATAATCCGCGCCCTTCCGCTGACCCTGATTCGCGGCAGGATTGAGAACCGCTTTCTGCGCTCTTTCCTCTATTACGTTCCTTACGTTACGCTTTCCGTTATGACCTTTCCCGCGATTATAAGCGCGACGGGCAGCCCGATTGCCGGCGCTGCCGCGCTGATTGCCGGAATATTCTGCGCGTGGCGCGGGCTGTCGCTCGTAAAGGTTGCCGCTGCCTGCTGCGCGGTTGTGCTTGCGCTCGAATTCGTCATACGCTAGGCAAGGTAATCAAGCACCTCAAGAGGGCTTTCCGCGTGCGGGAAGTCCTTTTTTATTTCGGATGTTCCGTCGCCCGCCCTGCTTATATACCAGAGCGCCTGAACCGCTTTCATCCCAAGCCCCTGCGCCGCCTCAAGCTCGCTGCTGCCGCCGTCACCGACATACAGGCACTCGCCTGCGGGCAGAGAAAGCTCGCGAAGGCAGTTCAGGAAGATGCGCTCGTCCGGCTTTGCCGCGCCCTGCTCGCAGGAAAGCATGACGGAATCGAAATACGGAAACAGCTTGCATTCGCGGATTACCTCCGCCTCCTCCGAAAAGCAGTTGCTTATAAGCCCAATCGCGATTCCTCGCGTTTTCAGTTCGCGAAGAAGCGGAAGAATTTCGCTGTCCAGATGAAGAAAGCCGTCGCGCTTAACCGCGCGGCGCTTATCCATTATTTGCGCAAGCTTTTCGGGCGAATAGCAGCCGTTTTCGCGCATTATATCGCCGATTACGCCGTCCGTCGTCAGCTCGCCGCGCGTGCGCGCGTCCTCTGTTCTGTGCCATGTTTTGTAGAAGCTTTCCGGCGGAATTCCTGCGTCCTCGGCTATCTGGCTGCCGAAATACAGCGGGCTGTTGAAGTGGGTAACCAGCGTTTCGTACATATCGAAAAGCACTGCTTTCATCATTGCCGCCTCCGCTTTTTTCTTATTATAGCATATTTATCCGGCGTTTTAAAGAAACGCGCAGCCGATAACGCGGCAAAAATGTGGAAGCCAATAATAAACCTCAAAAACGTCGAGTCAGATGCCGCGGCGTGTGCTATTATAATCTTGTTTCATGAAACGAACGATAATCCCGTCAGGGGGAGGATAAATATGCAAAGCGCGGTTCTGAGCGCAAAGGCTTACATCGAGGCGCGGATAAAGCAGGAGATTAGCGAGAAATCTCTGGCGCTGCACACACATCTTTCCGTCGCCTACCTCAGAGAGCTGTTTCACAAGGAGTCGGGCTTGCCCATCGGCAGGTACATAACCGAGCGGCGCGTTGCGAACGCCGCGTTCGACGTGCTGTATACGGACAAGAGCCTGACAGAAATTGCAATGGACTACGGATACCTGACCTACGACACATTTACCCGCGCGTTCAAACGCATAACGGGCTGCAAGCCGATAGAGTTCCGCGCGCTCAGACCCAAGATGGAAAGGCGTTTTCTGGGCGGCGGAATGTTCGGAGTGGACTTGATGAAAGGCAGGGAGCGGAACATGGCAAAGCGCACTCTCGAAAACGAGCACAGCGTTATACTGTACGACGTTCCGCGCGTTAAATACGGAGCGTTCGGCGGAATGAGCCCGTTCCCGATAAGCCTGAAGGCGTGCGTAAACTACCTCGGAGAGGATATTGACTATGCGGACGCGATAACAGGCTGCGGCGCGGCGCTCCGCCTTACATGGAACACATCGTACTGGGACGGCGGAAACGTTGACATATGCCACACCTATCAGGAGAAGGAGCCGCTGAAGGTATACCTTCAGGGCGTTACGGCGCTCGGCCGCTCGCCCAAGGCGCTTGTGAGCGAGAGCGACGGGGACAGGGAGAAGATTAAGGCGTTCATTATGGAATGCCTGCATAAGGGCGTTCCCGTAATTGCAATGGGCATTGTCGGGCCGCCTGAGGCGGGGCTTGTAACCGGCTACCGCGACGACGGCGAAACCCTGCTCGGCTGGAGCGTGTTTCAGGAATGGGATAAGGACATCGAAACCGACTCGTGCGGCTACTATGTAACCGGCAAATGGTGGGAAAACGGCGTTGACGTGCTTGTTGCCATGGGCGACAAGGTATGCGGAGCAATAACGGCAAAGTCCGTTGCCGAGCGCGCCGCAGAGGTTATGAAGCCGAGGCAGGACGGAGTATTCGCAAAGGGCTTGAGCGCCTATGACGCATGGGCGGACGGAATCAGGGATGATTCATGCTTCCCCGACGCGGATAAGGATGAGACTATTACCACGCCGGACGGGGAGGAGCATACCGCTCTTGAAATTCTGGGCTGGAGGCTCATGTGCCACTCAGACGCCGTTGACTGCATTGCCGACGGACGCTATAACGCTATGCAGTATTTCCGCAGGCACAAGGACGAAAACGCGCTGTACGGAAGTATTGCGGATGAATTCGGCAGGGTTTCCGCCTGCGCGCAGGATATGTTCAAGGTGCTTGGCGGCTTTGAGCGCGACGAGCCGAAAATGCGCGCGCTCGGAATAAAGGAGAACCGCGGGCAGCTTGTCGAGCTTATCCTGAAGGCGAAGGAAGCGGACACACGCGCGTATGAAATGCTTTTGAAAATATGAGGTGAATAATATGGAATTTGAAGGCTTGGAGTTTACAAAGCTTGAACGCAAGGATGTTCCCGTGCTTACGCCGATTATGAAGCGTGCGTTTGACGCGGATTCAAAGCTGTTCTTTCAATCGCCCGAGGGCGGGCCGGACGGCTACGACGACGGAAGCTTCCTGATAAAATGGGGGATTGAGAGCGGCGCTCACGCGTTTACGATAATGAAAGACGGCGCTGCAATCGGCGGAATTATCCTTTTCGTAAGCCCTGACGGAAAAGAGGGCACGCTCGGCTGCCTTTTCATTGACGATATGCTGGAGGGCAAGGGCTTCGGCTCTGCGGCATGGAGATTTGCCGAAAAGAGCTTCCCCGACGTTGAAATCTGGCGCACGGAAACGCCCGCCGTTTCGTACCGCAACCATTGCTTCTATATAAATAAGTGCGGTTTTTCGGTCACTCGCGTAAACGGCAGGCGCGACGACCGCTTTGAAGCGCAGTTCGAGCTTGTAAAGAGAATGAAATAGTTAAGTAAGCCTTATGCGCCGCGCTTTCCGCGTTTACGGAGAGGGCGGCGCGTTTTATTCTATAAATACGGCAAAACGCCCGAAAGCCATACGGCGCAAGGTCTTTCCGCCGCTTATACGGGTATGCCCCGCGCAGCGCATGAGCGTAATTTGCGACGTTTTATGCTTCCGGCTGTTGTTTTCGGGCTGAAAAAGGGAACAATATGCCCGCGCTCCGTTTTGTTTTTGGGAAATATGCTGTATAATAGTATTTCAGGCGGCTTTGGCTGCCGAATACTAAAGCGCAATATGAAATTGGAGGTATCGCCTTGTCACCATATCAGACAGCCGCAGTACAGCTTGCCGAGGAGCTGAAAACTGACGTGCAGCGCGGCTTGAGCGCCGATGAAGCTGCCGCGCGCCTTGAAAAAAACGGACGAAACGAACTAAGGCAGAAGAAGAAAAAGACTTTCCTGCAGCGCTTCCTGCTTCAATTCAAGGATGTAATGATACTGATTCTGCTCGCCGCCGCCGCGATTTCCTTCGTGGTTGCGATTACGCAGGGCGACGCCGGAGAGCTTGTAGAGCCAATCCTTATACTGGTAATCGTGCTTTTGAACGCCTTGATGGGCGTTTTGCAGGAGAGCAAGGCGGAAAAGGCGCTTGACGCGCTGCAAAGCCTGAGCGCTCCGCACGCGCGCGTTATCCGCGGCAATCAGGAAAAACGGATAGACGCAAAGGAGCTTGTGACGGGCGATATCGTGCTGCTTGAGGCGGGCGATTTCATTCCCGCAGACGTTCGCCTTTTTGAGTCCGCTTCCCTTAAATGCGAGGAAAGCGCGCTTACCGGCGAATCCGTTCCGAGCGAAAAGGACGCTCAGGCGGCGTTTGAGAAGGATGTTCCGCTCGGCGACCGCGCGAATATGGCGTATTCCGGCTGCTCCGTCAGCTATGGCAGAGGGCGCGGAATCGTTGTGGCTGTCGGAATGGATACCGAAATGGGCAAGATTGCGGGGCTGCTTGAGGGCGAAAAGGAAACGCAAACACCCTTGCAGAAGCGCCTTTCGCGCCTTGGCGTAACGCTTGGTTATGTTGCGCTTGCCGCCTGCGCCATCGTTTTCGTCGTCGGCTTAATCAACGGGCTTGAGCCGCTTGATATGTTCATGGTTGCCGTTTCGCTCGCCGTTTCGGCAATACCCGAAGGTCTGCCCGCGATTGTTACAATCGTGCTTTCGATGGGCGTTACTCGCATGGTTAAGCGCAACGCCATAATCCGCAGGCTTCCCGCCGTCGAAACCCTCGGCAGCGCGAGCGTTATCTGCTCTGATAAAACCGGAACGCTCACCCTCAACCGCATGACGCTTATGGAGGCGTACAATGCCGAGGAAAACGTATCCGAAAAGATTTGCAACGACAATACGGAGCCTGTGCGCCGCCTGCTCATGCTGGGAACGCTCTGCTCTGACGGAACTGTTGTATACGAGGACGACCAGGAGAAGCATCTCGGCGACCCGACAGAAACCTCGATTGTGCTTGCGGCAATGAAGAATTCCATGACCAAGGAAGAGCTTGCGATGAAGTATCCCCGCCTTGGCGAAATTCCCTTCGATTCCGACCGCAAGTGCATGACCACAATCCATAATATTGACGGGCGGCTCACCGCCGTCGTCAAGGGCGGCTTTGACGTTATAGCCGGCAAGTGCGTCGGCGCAGATTTGAGCGCCGCCGAGAAGGCGACCAACGAAATGAGCGAGCGCGCCCTCCGCGTGCTTGCGATAGCCGTCAAAGAGCTGAAAATTATGCCGGAGAAGATAACGCCCGAAACGATGGAGTGCGGGCTTACGCTCGTCGGGCTTGTCGGCATGATTGACCCGCCGCGTCCCGAAGCGCGCGAGGCTGTCAAGGTCTGCCGCGGCGCGGGAATCAAGCCCGTCATGATAACCGGCGACCATGTCGTTACCGCCTCTGCGATTGCACGCGATTTGGGAATCCTTCAGGAGGGCGACCGCGCCATTACGGGGCTTGAGCTTGCCAAGATGGACGACGAAACCTTCCAGCGCGAGGTTGAGGGAATTTCCGTTTACGCGCGCGTTTCGCCCGAGGATAAAATCAGGATTGTCAAGGCGTGGCAGACCCGCGGTCAGGTTGTTTCGATGACCGGCGACGGAGTCAACGACGCGCCCGCACTCAAGGCGGCGGATATCGGCTGCGCTATGGGCATAACCGGAACGGACGTTGCCAAGGGCGCGGCTGACATGACGCTTACGGACGACCGCTTTGATACCATTGTCGAGGCTGTCCGCGAGGGCAGAGGTATTTATGATAACATAAAGAAGGCTGTCGCCTTCCTGCTCGGAACGAACATCGGCGAGGTCATAACCGTTTTCGCGGCGATGATGGCGCTCCATGTAAGCCCTCTGCTCTCAATGCAGCTGCTGATGATAAACCTTGTTACGGACAGCCTTCCCGCGCTCGCGCTCGGCATGGAGGCGGTTGAGCCGAACGTTATGAGCCGCCCGCCGAAGCCTAAAAACGAGAGTATTTTTGCGCGCGGTCTGGGCGTGAGAATCGGCTTCCAAGGTCTGCTGTTCGCCGTGCTTACCCTGCTCGCTTTCCTTTTCGGAACGAACTTCACCTTCACGGGGCTTAACGATAACGCGGCGCTGCTCTCTCAGGGGCGCACAATGGCGTTCATCGTGCTTGCCATGACGCAGGTTTTCCATTCCTTCAATATGCGCTCCGACCGCTCGCTGTTTAAGATTGGCGTGTTCAGCAACAAGTATCTCACTTGCGCCGCGGGGCTTTCGCTCCTGCTCGTGCTGCTCGTTGTTTTCGTGCCGTTCCTTCAGGGGCTGTTCGGGCTTACGGCGCTTACGCTTCGCCTTTATCTTATCGCGCTCGGGCTTTCGCTCGCGCCCATTCCCGTGCTGGAAATCTGCAAGGCTGTCGGGATTATTACCCATCATGCCCATCGCGCATAATTCCGGCGCATAACCGCTAAAAACAAACCGGCTGCCGCAGATGATTGCTTCTGCGGCAGCCGGTTTTATATGCCTGTTGTTTATGCGCCCGTTTTTATGCTTGCTGCTTACTTGATAACCGCAAAGGTCGTCTGGCGCAGCTTTGCCTCGGCGTAGGGGATAAGGGTGAGCGTTTCGTCCGCGTCCGCGCCCTTGGCTCTGCCGGTTACGGTTACGCTGCCGCTTTCAAGCCTCGCGGTTTCGGGCTTTACCGCGTAAACCTTTGCGCCGCCGGACGGAAGGGCGTAAACCGTTTCGCCGACTGCAAAATATACGCTCTGGCGGTAAGCGGGCATTACCCTGAGCTTGCGCGGGAGGGAGAGGGTAAGCACCGTTTCGCCCTCGAACGTGCCTGAAATTTTCGCAAAGCCGTCCTTGATTTCCAAGGGAAGCGCTTCGCCGTCCGCAAAAAGCGCGGGATTTTCGCACCATGCGGGTATGCGCAGAAGCAGCGGGAACTGAACCGCCTTTTCGGGGCGTATCGTGATTGCCGCTTCGGATTTTTCTTTGCTGAAATCGACGCTTACGCTCACCGGAGTTCCGGATTTGCGGCAGTTTATCGACGCGCCGAGATAGTTGGTAATCGCGATTCCGCCGCCGATGGGGCGCGCGAACTGGGTGCGAACCCTTTGCGCAAGCCCTTCATAAAGGCGCGCGCAGGAGCTGAAATCCTTCGGAATCGTGCCGCCCCTGCCGGAAACGGAGGACTTGGGAATCAAATCGGTAAGCGCCGCCTGATTCGTCTGCGCGTAGGGCGCAGTTCCTTCGGGGAACATTGCCGCGCCGAGCGCGTTTTCGCATATGCTGTCGAGCATATCGGCGTAAACGCCCTTGCCCTGCAATATAAGCAAATCGCCAAGGGCAACTGCAAAGCTCGCCGCCGCCTCGGTCGATATGCCGAAGGCGGGGTCTGAGCCGCGCGTGAAATCATCGGACTGGAATGCGCCGGACGGCGTTCCGTAGTGCTTCATTATTTTCGGAATTCCGTTTATCGGCGCTTCATGCTCGGAGCGCGCGCCTGAAAAGCGGTAGAACGCCGCGGGGGTCTTTACGCCCTGCGCGAGGCACACGCCGTCCGTTATCAGGGACAGCTTGCGGTTGTACTCCCGCTCGTTTTCGTCCATTTCGTTTTTGACCGCCTTGCCCTTCCTTCCGCCCGAAAAGGTGGAAAGCTCCGTCGTCCAGTCGAAGCTGAGGCGGCGGTAAAGGGCGAGCATTTTGAGCATAAGCTCCTTGCCCGTCAAGTCGTACAGGAAAAGCAGGGAAAGCACGTATTCGGAGGCGTAAACGGCTTCCTCGGGCATCAGCTCGCCCTCGTCCGTCATCATCAGCGCCTTTTCCTTGAGCAGCCCGAGCAGCGCCTTTGCCGCGCGCTCGTCGCAGGTGTAGGAATAGTATTCGCGGTAAAAGCGGCAGAGCATTGACTGCTTGCGGCAGGTGACAGCCATTGTCGCGTCCGCGCTTATTTTTTCAAAAAATCCGGTTACGGCGCTCTTTGCCTCGTCGTCGCCGAGAAGCCACGCTATCGGCAGCATTGCAAGAGCCGCGCCGAGCGGCAGCTTTTTGCCTCCCTTCAGAACGGGCAGAAGCCGGTTTTTGTATATTGTAAGCTGCTCGCGCTCCTTTTCATCCGGAATCATCATATGCGCCGGAAACGCCACAAACGCCGAAGGCGTAAGCGGGGCGCGGTTATGCAGCGGTTTTACGAACATTTTCATTCCTCCGTCGGAGCGCGAGCAGTCCCGCGCGCCGCGTAAATTGGCATTGCGCGCTTTATCACGCATAGGATAAGTATAAAAGCACGGATGAGTTTCGTCAAGACTCGCCGCGTAATGTATACATATTAAGGAGGCGGCGGCAGTGGCAAACGAAATGCTGAGGGACGGCTGGGACATAATCGCGCAGGGAGGAATGGCGCTCGTAGGCGGGTTCGGCGGCAGAATGCCGATGGCAATGCCGCTTCTGCTTACGGCTATGGCGTGCGATTTGGCGGCGGGAATATGCCTTGGGCTTCGCGGAAAAAGCCCGAGGAGCAAAAACGGCTATCTCAGCGCAAAGGCTTGCTTTTCGGGGCTTTTGCAGAAGGCGGTCGTGCTGCTCGTCGTTTTCCTTGCCGCTACGCTTGACGGAATGCTCGGCGGGGACGCGCCGATGTTCGCGCAGGCAAGCGCGCTTTTTTATCTCTCGCATGAGCTTATTTCGCTTTTTGAGAACCTGAGCCGCATGGGAGTGCCGATGCCGAGCCGCCTCAGGCGCGCGTTGGGCGCTTTTCGCGAGGCGGAGTAGGATATGCATTTTTCTGTATACAGTATTTATGCCGGCTCGCTGTATTTTGCGTGTTTGTATTGAATAAATATTCGTGAATCTCTTGACATTATGTATAAATTAATCTATACTTTCCCGTGTTCCATAATTTTGTGACTGGGAGGCATTTTGAGGATGAAGAAGATTATTGCCGCACTGATGTGCGCCGCTCTGCTGCTCGCGCTCGTGGGCTGCCAGAGCACTACCGCCCCTGCCGCGACGGCGACGGCTACCGTGGAAATCACCGAAGCTCCTACCGAGGAGCCTACTGCCGAGCCTACGGCTGAACCCACCGCCGAGCCGACGGCCGAGCCGACCGCCGAGCCGACGGCCGAGCCGACCGCCGAGCCGACTGCCGAGCCGACTGCTGAGCCGACCGCTGAGCCGACCGCTGAACCCACTGCTGAGCCTACTGCCGAGCCTGCTCCCGCACAGGCTGCGCTTCTTGTTTACAGCAGCTGCGACTTCCCGCCCTTTGAGTACATTGACGACAACAATGCATATGCCGGTTTTGATATCGACATGATGAACGAGATTGCCAAGCTGATGGGCGTTGAAGTGAAGTACGAGAACATTACCTTTGACTCTATCATCGCCGGAGTTCAGGGCGGCAAGGCTGACATCGGTCTTTCCGGCTTCACCGTCCGCGAGGACCGCAAGGCGAACATTGATTTCACCGAGCCTTACTATCAGACCAAGCAGGCTTGCTTCGTTCCTGCCGGCACCACCATCACCGATAGGGACAGCCTCAAGGGCAAGAGCATCGGCGTACAGACCGGCACCACCGGTATGTTTGCTGCCGAGGAGCTGACCGACGCCGACAAGGTAATGAGCTATCCCAAGATTATCGACGCTTTCATGGACCTCAAGGGCGGCAAGCTTGACTGCATCATCATCGACGAGATGGTTGGCATCAACACGATTACCGCTATGGGCAACGATGGAATCACCCAGCTTCCGATGGAGTTTGAAAACGAGGATTATGCTATCGTTATCGCCAAGAATCAGCCTGAGCTTCTTGCCAAGCTGAACGACGCGATTAAGACCCTCAAGGACAACGGAACCATCCATACCCTGCTTGTAAAGCATCAGCTCGTAGCCGAGTAAAAATCGGCTGCATATTAAAAGCGCGCAAAGGGCTGCAGTGCATATAAAGCGCTGCAGCCCTCTGCGGATTTTTGTGCATCCGCCCTCGTAAAATAAATTTTAGGGGTGTGTCATCATGACGGGCAGCCTTGTAATGCTTGCGCAAGCCGCTTCTGCCGGCAATGTGTTCGATGGTTGGTGGCTTGCGATTCAGGAGCGAGCCTTCGCCGGCGACCTCAGCTTCTGGGAAAACATATACAAGGAAATCTATCAGAATTTTCTGCAAAACGACCGCTGGCTCAATTACCTGCGCGGGCTTGGAATAACGCTGGAGGTGTCGTTTTTCGCGGCGCTGCTCGGCGTGGTTCTCGGAACAGTGCTTGCGCTTATGCGCCTTTCCAACGTAAAGATTTTCGGCGTAAACCTGTTTTCAAAGCTCGCGGGGCTGTATATCGGAGTCATCCGCGGCACGCCTATGCTTTTGCAGGTGCTTATCATTAATTTCGGAATTTTCGGCAATATCAACCTCGACAAGGTCATAATCGGCGTTATAGCCTGCGGGCTTAACAGCGCCGCGTATGTGGCAGAAATTATCAGAGGCGGTATATTGTCCGTTGATAAAGGGCAGACGGAGGCAGGACGTTCGCTTGGGCTTTCCCAAAGCAAGACGATGCGACTGATTGTTCTGCCGCAGGCGCTCAAAACCTCGCTGCCGCCGCTGTGCAACGAGTTTATAGCGCTCATAAAGGAAACCTCGATTCTTGCTTATATCGCGCTTACGGAGCTTACCAAGGCGGGCGACCTTATCCGAAGCAGAACCTATTCAGCCTTTACTCCTTACATCATTTCCGGCTTGCTTTACCTGATAGTCGTTTCGATTCTCACTAAGCTGCTCGGAATTCTCGAAAGGAGGCTGCGTCAGGGTGATAACCGTTAAAGGGCTTAAAAAGAGCTTCGGCGGGCTTGATGTTTTGAAAGGCATCGACCAGCATATCGCGCCGCGCGAAAAGGTAGTCATAATCGGGCCCTCCGGAAGCGGAAAATCGACCTTCCTGCGCTGCCTTAACCTGCTTGAAAAGCCGACAGGCGGGCAAATCTTCTTTGAGGGAACGGAAATCACTTCCCCCAAATGCGATATCAACGTTATCCGCCGCAGAATGGGCATGGTGTTCCAGCAGTTCAACCTGTTCCCGCATCTGAGCGTAATGGCGAATATTACCCTTGCACCGCTCAATCAGCGGCTCATGACTAAGGATGAGGCGGAGAGCAAGGCAGAAGCGCTGCTCAAGCGCGTCGGGCTTTGGGATAAGGCTAAGGCGTATCCCAAGCAGCTTTCCGGCGGTCAGCAGCAGCGTATAGCGATTGTCCGCGCGCTTGCAATGAACCCCGATGTAATGCTTTTCGATGAGCCTACGAGCGCCCTTGACCCCGAAATGGTCGGCGAAGTGCTTGACGTTATGAAGCAGCTCGCCGTCGAGGGAATGACGATGGTCGTCGTAACCCATGAAATGGGCTTTGCCCGCGAAGTCGGTGACCGCCTTCTTTTCATGGACGACGGCGTTATCATCGAGGAGGGCAAGCCGCGCGAGGTGTTCGAGAACCCGACGCAGCAGAGGACGCAGGATTTCTTGCGCAAAGTCCTCTAGTCCTGCTTGCTGAAAAATCATCTCTCGCAGTGTTGGCTTTGCCTGCTTGCTGAAAAACCGCCTCTCGCTTATGTTGGCTACGCGACAGCCGAGGCAGTCATTTACCCATAGAGTAAACTCCTGCCCCGTCTGCGCTTGTACCTCACGATAGACGATTTTTGAGCAAGCTTATGCGCGCAGTGCCTGAGGGATTGTCGAAAATTCTTGAGAAATAAGGGCTTACGCTCAATTCAATAAACTATTTCTTTCGAGAAACCTAACGACAATCCTTCCGTCACGGCTGTGCCGTGCCACCTCCCTTTACACAAGGGAGGCTTTATTTTATTGCGCTGCCATGCTGCATAACCGCCTTATCGTGCGGCATAAACCCGACTTATCGTAGGGCATTAAACTGCTTTATAGCGGGCTTGCAAACCGCCTTATCATGTGGCATAAAGACCGCCTTATCATGCGCTAAACCTTCCTATCATACGCTTGGGAAAATCGCTCGATTTTTGTTTGCAGGGCGATGAATGAAATTATCTTGCGTGTTCGTTCTATCTGTGAGAACGTAGCTATCCATGCAATTGCCGTATGAGGCAGGCAAGTCGCTGATTCTCAACTTACGCGACCTCCGCGCAAGGCAGGCAAGTCGCTGATTCTCAACTTACGCGACCTCCGCGCAAGGCAGGCAAGCCGCTGATTCTCAAACCACGCGACCGCCGTGCCGGCAAGCTTTTGCCGCTTCGTTTGATATGAGGAGTCATGATATGAAATCTGCTTCCGTGCTTTTTTACAGTAGAACGCTTAAATCTGTTTTTTCGGCGGCGCTTGCGCTGCTGCTTTGCTTTGCGCTTTTGCCTGCCGGAGTTGCCGACAGCGATATTGCGCCCGACAACATTGCCGAGGGTTTTTTCTGCGCCAACTCGCTTGCCGTGCTTGACGGGAAGCTGTACTGCGCCTCCTTTGACGGCATTTACGTCGTTTCTGCGGACAACGGGGAAATTACGCCCGTGTATTATTTTTCGCCGGACGAGCTGCAGCCGGACGTTATTTTCGTTTGGCGCGGCGCGCTCTGCGGCTTGAATTCCAATACCGGCGCAATGTACCGCTATGATATTTCCGGCGCGCCTTCGGAAATGCTGATTGAATTGAATACCACGTCCATCAATCGGGACGAGGGATATTTTCTGTATTCCGAGCCGCTTTTTGCGCCGTTTGTATGCGGGGATTTGCTTTACGCAACTACGCAGACGGAGGATTACGGAGTTTTTGTAACCCACCGCTGGCAGCTCAGCACGGGGCAGGAGCTTTCGCCCATCAGCATGGAGAACCTGTATTGCGCGCTTCCCTATCCCGACGGGCGGCTTCTGCTCGTCTGCCGCGATATTGTTTCCTACTATGATTTGGGCGACAGGCAGACGACCGCCTACGCTTATCTTTATGACGAAAGCACCGGCGCGTCCGAGCAGTTTGCAACGCTCAGCGGCTTTGAAGTAAGCGCCTTTGCGATGGACGGGGAAAAGCTGTATTACCTTTGCGACAGCACAATCTATGAGCTTTCGCGGGATTCATTCCCGCGCGCGGTCAATTATGTAACCGTATTGTATCCCGACGCGGCTACGGCAGCCGCTGCATTCGGCGGCGGGTACTATGTATCGGGAAGGACGAGGCTTCTTTGCCGAAGCATTCTGCCGGACGCGGAAATGAACACTACCCTTCGCGTGGCAAGCTTCAATTTCGGCGACACGCATACCAAAGCGGCGGCGCTTACCGACGCTGTCGAGCTTATCGTATATCCGCAGCAGTATGGCATTGAAGAAACAATAGCGGCTATCAGGGACGGAAGCGCGGACGCGGACGTATATCTGATTACCGCGGACGCTGACATGGCGGGCATTCTCGCCTCCGGCGCGCTTGAGCCGCTTGGCAGCGAATCCCTTTCCGACTTTGTTCTTTCCTGCGCGGAGCCTATACGCTCACTTGGCACATACGGCGGCAAGGCTTACGCTTTGCCCGTTTCGGTTTATCCCTCCGGCGGAATGTTCGGTCTGCGCTATACCGACGAGGAGCTTGAGCTTGTCGGACTTTCGGAAAGCGACATTCCGACGAATCTCATGGACGCGCTTGATTTCATAACCGCATGGTGCGAGGAAAGTGCGCCCGACCATCCGGAGGTTTTCGCCCTGAAGGTGTATGACAAAACCACCTTTATGCTTGGCGTTGTTGAGGCTTATATTTACAGCTGCGCCGCGGCGGGAGAAGCGCCCGATTTTCATTGCGACGCTTTCCGCTCGCTGATGGAGAAGGGTAAAAACTGCCTTACCGCGCTTACAGCCGCCGGAATGGTTTATCAGGAAAGCGCGAGCCAGAGCGCGCTTGAGGATTACTGGAGCAAGCTGGAGCTGTTTGATTTGACGGATTATGACGCGTTTGAGTTTTCGGGCGGCTATTATTCGCCTACCAAATATATTCCGCTGCCCCTTACAACCGGCGCGAAGCCTGTGTTCCCCGTAACCGTTGATTTGCTTTTCATCAACCCGAACACCGCGCACATGAAAGAAGCGCTTGAGTATGCCGAGGCATACCTAAGCGCTATGGACGAGGATTCGCTTACGCGGCTGACGCCCGATACGGCAAAGCCGGTTCTCAATCCCGATTACGACGAGTATATTGCCGAAACGGAAAATGCGATTGCCGATATTGACGCGCAGCTTCCGACCGCCTCTGCGCGCGACAGGCGCGAGCTTGCCGAGCGCCGCAAGACGATGGAGAGGGTGCTTGACAACCGTGAGGCTTGCCAATATCTGATATCTTCGAGCGACATCGCAAGCTATTCCTTCGCCATAAGCCATGCCGTTTCCGAGAGCGTTGTCGGCAGCTTTGAGATGGACGAAATCAGCGCAATCGAGAGATATTTCATGGGCGCTATCACGTTTGAATCGCTTGCGGACGCGCTGCAGTGAAACTGACGCGCTTACTCCGGCTTCTTTGCGGCGTACAGCACATGGGAGTCGTATGAGGTTATTTTCCCTCCGAAATCGTTGATTGCCTTCCTAACTCCGTCAAAAAAGCGGGTGCGGTACGGCTCGGGCAGCGCTAAATGCGTGCAGTGCGTTGCTGTGAACGCGCAGAATTCGTCCGCCGTATAAACGCGCTCTTTTTTGAATATGTACGTCTGAAAATCCGCATAGCCGTATTTGTCGGCAGCGTGGTAGTCTATGTGCTGCGTGTATTCCTCCGTCGGGTGGAATTCCTTATCGTAGACCTCCTGAATTCTCTCCCAGAGCTTTTCAAACAGCTCAGGGCAGTATCTGCCGCGGAACGAATCGAATTCCTCGGGAATCGTATCGAAGATTAATCGTAATTCCATTGAATTCACCTCTTTCGGGAGTTTATTATAAAGTAAAAGCCGCCGCGTACAAGCTTGTACGCGGGGCGTGATAATGCCAAGGCAACGGAGGCGCAGCCATGAATTTCAGCGCGGTTACATCGACAGCTTGCGTCCCCATTTGTCGGTAAAGCCATCCGAGAGGATTACGAGCAAATCTATAATCCAGCCGATTCCGAAAATGCCCACGGTGAAAAAGTAGAGAATTCCGGCGCCGGTCTTGCCGACGTAGAACTTGTGCGCGCCGATGTAGCCGAGGAAAAGGCAGAGCAGAAAAGCAACCCACTTGCTCTTGCTGGACGCCTCGACCCTTTGCACATACGGATGCCCCGCGTTGTCCTGCGCCGCCTGAGGCGCAACCACCTGAACGACTACCGGCTGCTGCGGCTGCTGGTAAACAACCTGCTGAGGGGGTATCTGGCTTTGCTTTACCGGCATATATGAGCCGCAGTATTGGCAGCGGTTTACATCGTCATAAATATTCGCTCCGCAATTCGGGCAGGTCATGTAAATCATCTCCTTGCGGGCATAGTATAGCAGTTTGCCTGTGGTGTAGTCAATCTTTTTCATTATTAAGCCGCTCACAAAAGCGGAGCCGCTTATCTGAGCAGCTCCGCTTTTATTATGATTATATACTCAATAATTCGGCGCTATCCGGTTTACAGCCTTGACGCTATTGCGTCCAGGAAGTCCTGCGTTCCGACGGTTTTGGCTTCACCCTCGTACATTGCCGCCAAATCCTTTGTCATTGTGCCGCTTTCAATCGTGTCGATGCAAGCCTTTTCGAGCCTGTCCGCGAAATCGGAAAGCTCCTGAATTCCGTCAAGCTCGCCGCGCTTTTTGAGCGCGCCCGTCCATGCGAAGATTGTCGCCATCGGGTTCGCGACGGGCTTTTCGCCCTTGAGATAGCGGTAGTAGTGGCGCGTTACTGTTCCGTGCGCCGCTTCGTACTCATATTTTCCGTCGGGGGAAACGAGTACGCTCGTCATCATGGAAAGCGAGCCGAACGCCGTTGCGACCATGTCGCTCATAACGTCGCCGTCATAGTTCTTGCAAGCCCAGATGAAGCCGCCCTCGGAGCGGATTACGCGCGCAACCGCGTCGTCAATCAGGGTGTAATTGTATTCGATTCCGGCTTTTTCAAACGCGCTCCTGTACTCGCTTTCAAAGATTTCCTCGAAAATTGCCTTGAAGCGTCCGTCGTAGGTTTTGGAAATGGTATCCTTTGCGCCGAACCATATCGTCTGGCGGCTGTCCAAAGCGAAGGAGAAGCAGGCGCGGGCAAAGGAGGCGATGGACGAATCAAGGTTGTGCATTCCCTGAATTACGCCGGGGCCCTTGAACTCGTGAATCAGCTTGGTCGTCTTTGTTCCGTCCTCGGCGGTGAAAACAAGCTCCGCCTTTCCCGCGGAGGGAATCAGCATTTCCGTGTTCTTGTATACGTCGCCGTAGGCGTGGCGGGCGATTGTGATTGGCTTTTTCCATGTGCGCACGGTGGGCGAAACGCCCTTTACCAGAATCGGCGCGCGGAAAACAGTTCCGTCAAGGATTGCGCGAATCGTCCCGTTCGGGCTTTTCCACATTTCCTTGAGGCTGTACTCGCTCATGCGCTGAACGTTCGGCGTAATCGTCGCGCATTTTACGGCTACTCCGTATTTCTTGGTCGCCTCCGCACTCTTGACGGTAACGTCGTCGTCCGTTTCGTCGCGGTGCTTGAGCCCTAAATCGTAGTACTCGGTTTTGAGGTCGATATACGGCAGAAGCAGAGTATCCTTAATCATCTGCCACAAAATGCGGGTCATTTCGTCGCCGTCCATCTCCACCAGCGGAGTTTTCATGATAATCTTGGGCATAACTGTCCTCCTGATAATTATCGGTGATAGCAGAAGTATAACATAAGCGGGCTTTGGATTGACTATCCTTTAACGATTAGCACAGGGAAAAAACAGCGCGGCGCATTGGTTTTGACAAAGTGAGGGCGCATGAAGTAGAATATCCTTGACGGATGACAATGCGGGGTGTGATTTATATGAAACGAATTGTCGGGCTGCTGCTGGCTTTATTTATAATCGGCGTCGGCTGTGCGGGCGCGGAGGGCGTAAGCCTTGATTTGATGAGCGATGAGGAGCTTTTGCAGCTGAGGAATGATATTGACGCGGAGCTGAGAAGCCGCAGAACTGAGATTCCCGCGGGCGAATACATTGTCGGCAGCGATATCGCGGCGGGCGAGTACGCGCTTTTCAACAAGGGCGCGCTCGCGTCGTACCTTATTGTGGCGGACGGTTTTGCCGATATTTACAGCGTTTTGCGCACCTTTGAGATTGTGAGCCTTTCAAACGGGCAGATTATCACAATCACGGACGCTTACGCCGTTCCGTACGCGCAGGCGCAGATTCCCGCTTTATCCTCCGGCGCGCCGCTTTACGAGGGTATGTACGAGGCGGGGAAGCATTTTCCTGCGGGCAAGGTTACCTTGAGGCTTTCCGGCCCGCTCGGAGCGTATACCGTTTACTCCGCGCCGAGGGGCGCGCAGGCGCAGGCGCTCGGCTTTTTGATGTTCACGAATTCGGAAGTCACCGTCGATGTTGCCGAAAATCAGTTTTTGCTGTTCTCCGGCTGCGAAATGTATGCGGAAGGTGAATGATATGGACGGGGAATTTGAAATCTCCCTCGCGGGCGCGGGGGAGATTCTGGCTGTAATGGACTATTTTGAGGACGCGATTGGCGAAATGAACAGGCAGGGCACGAATTTTGCTGGCTGGTCAACCGAGTTTTATCCGGACAGGGATTATATCGCCGGTATTATAAATAAGGGCGTAACCTACCTTCTGCGTTATAAAGGGGTTATATGCGGAACAATCGCGCTCCGGAGCGCCGAATCCGGCGGGCTTTGGGGCGGAAGCGGATGGCTGCACGATTTACCGCTGAATCAGGTTATGAGCGTTCATACGCTCTGCACCTCGCCGCGCGTTGCGGGGCGGCACGCGGGCAGAACTCTCCTGCGCTTTGCCGAAAGCGAGGCGCGGAAGCGCGGAATGGCAGCGCTTAGGCTGGACGTGCGCCGTAAAAACCCGCCCGCAATCCACCTTTATGAAAGCGAGGGCTACGTCCGCTGCGGCGAATGCGAGCCTGTTCCCGATATAGAGGGCGACAAGGTGTTTTACCTGTACGAAAAGTATATAGGAGAGTAACGTGAGGCGGCTTATATAACTCGCCTTTTCATCCCTTCCGCGCGCGGGAGGGATTTTTACTGCTCTGACAGGCGGTCGCGGTATTCCTGCGGAGTGCAGCCCATCATTTTGCGGTAAAAGCGCGTGAAATTTGCGGAGGAGGAGAAGCCGACGGCGATACCGATTTCGCCGATTCTGTGCTTTTGCGAGCGGAGCATTTCGTTCGCGCGGTGAACGCGGGCGGCGCTGATGTAATCGGATATTGTTTCGCCCGTCGTCTGCCGGAACAGGCGCGAAAGATAGGTCGGGTTGAAGTACGCCATGTCCGCTATGCGCACCAGACTCAGCGCGTCGGAATCGCTCAGGTTTTCGTTTATATAGCTCTTGATTCGGCGCATAATCGAATCGGCGCGGCTGTCCTGCGCGCTGTCCGTTTCCTGAAGCAGGCTTTCCGAAAGCGTGCGAAGGGCGGAAACCGCCTGCTCCCATGAGGCAAAGCCGTCCGTTGCGGCAAGCCCCTTCAGCCCGCCGGGGAAGCTTACTCGCTCGTGCAGCCGCCAGCGGTTGACGAAGGAAAGAATCATCTGCGAAAGACCGAGGTACGCTTCTAGCGCATACGGGTCGTTCATGCTTTTCATTTTCGCAAGCCCCGCTGCCGCCTTGTCAAACTGCGCAAGGAATTCGCGCCTGTTCTGATGCTCCATCAGCTCGTGCAGCCTTTCGAGCATTGCGGAGGGGATGAGCTGCCCGTCGCATTCCGGCTTGACTGCGGGGCTGAGGGCAATCATTCCCGGTATTCCGGTGCCCTGACATACGCGAAGGCGCAGCGCCATGTATACGTCGCGGAGTTCGGTCAATCTGCACGGCTCGGAGGCGAGCGCAAAGGCGAGCGAAAGCCCCGCGTCGCGCTTTGACGCCTCCTGAATTATTTCCAGATTTTCTTTTACATAGACTGCCGCGCGCTCCGGCGTGAGCTTTTCGCGCGGCTGAAAGAACCACAGCAAATCGTCGCGCTTGTTCCAGAACGCGCCCGTGATTGGGTAAGGCGAAAGCTGACCGCGAAGCGCCTGGTCAACCTCGACAAGCCGCTCGTTGAACTGCTCAAGGGTAAGCCCTGCCGCGCCGTCCTCAACATACGCGTAAAGCACAAGCACGCCCTCGTCCTCGCACAGGGAAAGCCCCGCCGCGCTCAGGCTCTGGCTTATCGAAACGCCGCTTTCACCCATAACCAGCGCCGAAAGCGCCTCCCGCTGAAGCATATGCCGCGTCAGCGCCTGCTGCGCGTAAAAGCGCTCCTTGTCGTCGATTTCCGTCCGCTCGCGCTCGATATCCTCAAAGGTCTGCTTGAGCACGGATATGATTTTGTCAAAGCCTTCCGTTTTGAGCAGGAAGGTGACGGCGCGGCTCTGCATTGCCTGATAAACCGTGTCGAACTCGTTATAGCCGGAAAGGAAAATGACCCTGCACTGAGGCCAGTCCGCGTGAATTTTCTCCATCAGCGCAAGCCCGTCCATTCCGGGCATACGTATATCTGATATCACGGCGTCCATTCTGACCTCGGACAGCAGGGCAAGCGCCTCAGCGCCGGAGTTTGCGCCGTACAAATCCAAATCCATATCCTTCTGCGCCGAAAGCACGGCAAGCAGACCCTCGACTATAATCGGCTCGTCGTCAACGATAAGAACTCTTTTCATTTGCGCTCTTCTCCCCGTTTAAGAGTCATTGTAACCATAAGCCCGCCAAGCTCGCTTCTTGAAAGCTCCAGCCCGCACGGCGTGCCGAAGCGGAGCATAAGGCGGCGGTGAATATTAATCAGCCCTGTCGTTTCGGCAGGTTCAGGCTCGCTCAGCTGCTTTTGAAGCGCAAGAAGCGCGTCGTCGTCAAGCAGGCTTCCGCTGTCCTCAACGGTAACATACGCAAACCCATCGTCATACGAATAGGAAACGCGGAGCGCGCCCTTATCGGTTATCTGCGAAAGCCCGTGCGAGTACGCGTTTTCGATAATCGGCTGAACCACCAGCCGAGGAACGATAACCTTCGCTATCTCGTCCGGCACGTCCGGAAATTCGAGCGAAATGCGCGTTGAAAAGCGCATATCCTGAACGGACGCATAGCTTTTTGCATGGCGTATTTCCTGCTCAAGCGCAACCTCGTCCTCGCCGTTTCTGGTAACATAGCGGAAGTACTCGCCAAGTCCGTCCGTTATCCTTTCGATTGAATCGCAGTCGCCCATCCGCGAAAACGCCTTTATCATAAAGAAGCTATTATATAGAAAGTGCGGGTTAATCTGCGATTGCAGCTGCCGCAGCTCCGCCTGCTGCGTCCGTATTTTCTGCTTGTACATCTGCTCAATCAGCGATTCAAGCCGCCCGCTCATGTGATTGAAGCTCTTGTAAATATCCGCGAATTCATCGTTCCTGTCATGGTGGATTCGCGTGCTCAAATCGCCGTGCTTGACGGCGCCGAACGCGGATACAAGCGTGCGCAGAGGCTTGTGTATGTCGCGCCAGAACTGAACGGCGCAGTAGGCAAAGGCGATTACCGCTACCGCGCAAGGTGTTCCTGCTTGTCAATTACATCGTGCTGGCGATTCTTGCCGCAATGTGCATTCTCCCGCTTATCAACGTTCTTGCCGTTTCCTTCTCCTCGTCAAACGCGGCGGCGGCGGGCTATGTAAAGCTCTGGCCGGTTGAATTCACCACCTCCTCCTACCGCTATGCGATGGAGAAGCCGCAGTTCCTTCAGGCGTTCAGGATTTCGCTTATCCGCGTCGTTCTCGGCTATGCGATTAATATGATAGTCATCATCCTTACCGCTTACCCGCTCTCCAAGGAGAAAAACGTATTCCGCGCGCGCTCGTGGTATGCGTGGATATTCATCGTCACAATGATGTTCAGCGGCGGACTTATTCCTACCTACATGACGATTAAGTATCTCAATATGCTTGACACTATGTGGGCGCTCGTTCTTCCCGGCGCTGTTCCCGTGTTCAACGTGGTTCTGATGATGAACTTCTTCCGCTCGATTCCGCATGACATCGAGGAGGCGGCGTTCATTGACGGCGCGGGGCATTGGCGAACCCTGCTCACCATTTACCTCCCGCTCTCCCTTCCGTCGCTTGCCACAATCAGCCTTTTCGTTCTGGTTAACCATTGGAACAGCTGGTTCGACGGCATAATTTACATGAATCACACCTATAATTATCCCCTGCAAAGCTATCTGCGCACCATTATCATCAGCCCCGACCTTCAGTCGATGACCTCGAGCGAGGAGCTTGTCATGAGCGAGATTTCGGAGCGCACCTATAAGGCGGCGCAAATCTTCCTCGCCGCCGTCCCGATTCTCTGCGTGTATCCGTTCCTGCAAAGGTATTTTATGTCGGGACTTACAATGGGGTCTGTTAAAGGCTAAGACCTGCTCGCTGAAAACACTCCGTCTGCGGTGTCGACTACGCCAAATGGCTCGGTCATTTACCGATAAGTAAACTCCCTCGCCATTTAGCTTGTCTCCTAGCATCCGAAGCGTTTTGAGCAAGCAGGGGGGTAGGGGAAACGGGTCTTGTTGATTTACATTCTTGCTTTGAATGGATGATTACAATGACAATAACCATATAGAGAAAACAGCCTGCGTAAGCAGGCTGTTTTCCAAAAGAAGGCTCCATTATGTAAAGGGAGCTGTACGCGGAGCGCCTGAGGGATTGTATGGAAGCCTTGATATATAAGGATTTGCTTCTGCTATTCAAAAACATTTTGCGGGAAACCTAACGACAATCCTTCCGTCACGGCTACGCCGTGCCACCTCCCTTTGCACAAGGGAGGCTTTATTCCGGTATTGCCGCCGTACTGTAAAGTAGCCTCTTGTAGATTTGCGTTACCTTCTTAATCACATGATTCTCAAACTTGCTTTAGTAGTGCGATTTTCAATTACAATGACGTTGTATCATAAACAGACTGCAACAGCAGTCTGTTTACCAAAGAAGGCTCCCTTGTGCAAAGGGAGCTGGCGCGGAGCGCCTAAGGGATTGTCGGAGACGCTTGCAATATTAGGGCTTGCGGCTATTACTCAATAAACATTTTCTTGTGAGAAACCAAACTACAATCCTTCCGTCACGGCTGCGCCGTGCCACCTCCCTTTGCACAAGGGAGGCTTCTTCCGGTATTGCCGCCGTACTGTAAAGCGCCGTTTGTCGGCTCAAGTTAGCTTCTTAATCTTGTAGCGCTGCCAATGCTATGAAACAGCCTCTTGTTGGTTCGCGGCAGAGGTTATGCGCTTACTCCTTTGCGCTTCCGCCGATTGATTCCTCGGCGGGCTGAGAGATTGTTTCCAATTTGGGTTTGCGCTTGCTTTTGCGGACAGCCGCAAGCTCGTCGAATATTACAAGCGCCGCGCCGAAAATAAGGCTTGAATAGTAGGTTATAAGCCGCCACAGCAGCATTGAGCCGTACAACATCGGCTTTGGGAAAAGCCCCGCGAAGAACAGGTAGAAGCCGCCCTCCGTAACGCCCGCCGCGCCCGGAGTAGGAGCGAACGCAACCGCGAGGAAAAGGAAGATTTGCATTGAGAACAGCTCCGGGTACGCCGCGCCCGAAAGCCCTACCGCGCGGTAGACTATGTACGCCGCCGAGAACTGGGAGACGACCGAGGCAAGGGAGAGCAGCATAACGCCGAGGCAGGTTAGTGGATGGCGGCGAACGCAGTCAGCGGCGTCGGCAAGCTCGCCGAGCGAGTTAAGCGTGCCCGCTTCCCATTTCTCCTTTTTCTTTTTCAGCATCGGCAGGCGGGTTATCAGTCTTACCGCGAAAAGCGCCACCTTTCCGGCAAGCGATGGGCGGAGCAGCAAAAGCGCCGCCATAATCATTGACGCAAGGTTGACCGCAAAGCCCACTGCCGTAAGCGAAAACAGGACGGGATGCCCGATAATCGTCTTTTCCCCGATGATGAAGAAGGAAATAACGCACAAAAGGCAGATTGAGCTTACATAGCCGATATAGCGCAGGGCGAGAATCGACGCGCCGCGCGCCGCTGAAACGCCGTAGCGCTTGTAATATCCAAGCTGCATCGGCTGTCCGCCTGATGCAAGCGGGGTTATCGCGCTGTAATACTCGCCGAACATCATTACGCGGAAGGAGCGCCAGAGCGATACCCTTGCGCCAACCATCCGCGCGCTCAAATCGTATACTGCCGTCTGCGCCGCGTAAAAGCCGAGGAGCGACAGTCCGCCTGCCGCGAGCCATTTTGCACTGATTGGCGTTCCGCCGCTGAACAGCGCGCCAAGCTCCTTGTCAAAAAAACCTAGGGCAAGCAGCAGGATTACGGTCAGCGCGATGTATGCGTACTGCCAAACCTGCTTCAGCTTTTGTTTTTTCGTTGCCCCTTCCGTCATTCGGCACCTCCGATATCGTTATATTCAGGTGTTATCCATGACCGTGCTTTCCATTACGTCCGCTACGTGTTCGCACAAATCGCAGCAGTTTTCAAGCCGCTGATAGATTGCCTTTAGCCCGTACACCTGCATTACGTCCTCGCCGGATTCAAACAGGCGGCGCATAGCTTCAATGTATGCCTCGTCCGCCTCGCTTTCAACCGTGTTGACCTCGATTATTAGCGGGCGAAGCGTCTGCGATTTTTTGAAGGAGCGGAACTCGCGCACCGCGCTCTCAAGCGCCTTTACGCACCGCTCCACAAGCCCCGCAAGCACCAGCGCGTCCTTTGTAAGCTTTTTCGTGCAGAACATATACAGCTCGATTGCAACCTCGTCCAGCTCGTCGATAACGTCGTCAAGGATTGCTATCAGGCGGGTAAGGTCGTCACGCTCGATTGGCGTTATAAAGTCCCGCGACAGGGCTTTGAGCGCCTCGTGCCGTATTCCGTCAGCCGAATGCTCCAGCTCGTGCATATTATCGCGGTATTCGCGCGCCTTTTCGGGGTTGAAGTCGTTGAATATCTTAACCAGCATTTCCGCCGCCGTTCTCGCGCAGCCCGCCTGCCTGAGCATTATGTCAAAATAATCCGTTTTCATACCGTCCATCTCCTTTTGCTTGGGTTTGTTACAGACAAAGCGCAATCTTTGCGCATATGAAGCCGATTAGCCCGCAGCCGGGGAAGGTGAGCAGCCATGTCAGCGCAAGCTCCCATACCGCCGACCAGTTGACGCGCCTAAGCGAGCGTGACGCGCCTACGCCCATTATCGCCGTTGTTTTCGTGTGCGTAGTGCTTACGGGAATTCCCAAGGTGGAGGATAGCAGCAGGCAGAGCGCCGCTGCCGTATCCGCCGCAAAGCCCTGATGAGGGCTTAACTTAACCATTCCCATTCCGACGGATTTGATTATTCTTACTCCGCCGATGGACGTTCCCAGCGCCATTACTGCCGAGCATACCGCCATAAGCCACATAGGAATCTCGAATACCTCCGCGTTTGCCTGCCCCTTCGTCAGCGCCGCGCCGAGCATGAAAACCGCCATGAATTTCTGCCCGCCCTGCGCGCCGTGCATGAACGCCATTGCGGCGCCGCCGCCTATCTGCGCGCCCGCAAAGAAGCGGTTTGCCCGCCGCCTGTCCGCGTTTTTGCAAATCGCTTCGGTAAGCCGGACGGTTATAAAGCCGCTCGAAAAGCCCAGCACGGTTGAAAGCGCAAGCCCCCAAAGCACCTTGACCCACTCCGCGCCGTTGACGCCCTGAAAGCCGCCGCTGATTGCGACTGCCGCGCCCGTAAGCCCCGCTATCAGCGCGTGGCTTTCGCTCGTCGGTATTCCGAAATACCACGCGGCGTACGCCCAGATGACGATTGCAAGCATTGCCGAGGCAAGCGCCGTGATTGCCGCGCCGGTATCCTGACCGAAGTTGACCATGTTGCAGATTGTCATCGCAACCGATGCGTTGAGGCTCGACATCACGTATACGCCGAGGAAATTGCATACGGCTGCCATCAGTATTGCCGGCCTTATGCCGATAGCGCGCGTGCATATGCAGGTTGCTATCGCGTTCGGCGCGTCCGTCCATCCGTTTACCAGTATCACAGCCAATGTGAGCAGCGAGATGATTACCAGCTGAGGGCTGCTCTGCGCGCTTGATATGAACTCCGCAAAGGACATACTGCTTCTCCTTTGTTTATTTCCGGACACAAAAATTCCGCCGCGAGGCGACGCAACTTTCGTTTTGTGGCCGCGGCGGAACCGAGTTTCGGTACGCTGCGCAAATACGCGCTTTCGGCAGGCGCAAAAGAGCATACCGCTCCCGCGCTTGCTTAAACGGGTTTTGGGAGTAAAAAAAGACTTCACATAAAAATGTGAAGCCTGATTGACGCAGGCAAACATAATACGCCCACGCAATACCGATAAATAGAACGCTTTTGCGCTCTATGACAGACTCCACCACTTATCGGATACATCGGCAATAATATCATACCGGCAATAATGCTGTCAATGCGTATCGGCGCTGAAATTTGCGGCTCGAAAATGCCGTAATGCAAGGCTGTATAAGGCTTTCGTGATTTTTGCGCCCGAATCAGCCGCCGCAGAAAAAGTTGGCTTGCAGCCATTTTGCCACTCCGTCATCCTCGTTTGACTCAATTACGGCGGTCGCCTTCCTTTTCTGCTCGCTCACGGCGTTTTCAACCGCGTAGCATTCGTCCGCCGCCTCGAACAAATCAATGTCGTTCTTCCCGTCGCCGAACGCAACGATTTTTTCGCAACCAAGCAGCTTTTTCAGCTGCATTGCCGCGCTTGATTTTGACGCCGCCTTCGGCATTATTTCGAGCCATTGCTCGCCGGAATATATGTCCCTTTGATATACCGAGTGGTAATCCTGCCTGTATTTTTCATATACCGGCGCAAGCTTTGACGGTTCGTCTATGCAGGTTATGTAAAATATATTGCCGTTTTTAAGCTCCTGCGGCGACGCGGCTGTGTTTTTTCTTATATCGTTCCTGCGGCTGTCCGCAAACTCCCTTACGCCCTTTGTGCATTTGTCCGGCAAGTATGTAAACTTCTCCGCGCCGCCGATATGCGCATAGACAATCGGGAAAATATCTCTTGAAAACAAATCGTCCAGAAGCGCCGAAGCCGACGCGTCAAAATAGTTTGCTATAAGTATTTCCCCCGTCGCGTTGCCGACAACGAACGCGCCATTATACACAATCAGCGGTATTTCCGTTCTGATTCCGCTTGCCGCCTTCTTTGCCGTAATGAGTGAGCGCGCGGTTGCGTAGGAGAATATCATGCCCTTTTCCGTAAGGCTGTTTATAACGGAGTTGGTGAATTCGGACGTTCGCGCGTTTTTCCGCAGCAGCGTCCCGTCCAAATCCGATACGTACAAAGTTCTCATTTGCCCTCCTTTTGCGGCTTTTTTCTGCATTATACCATGCGCGCGGATAAGCCGAAAGCCGGTACAGCTTTTGCGCAGGGAGATGCTTTGGCGTAAAAAAACACCTGAGCTTTCAAACTCAGGTGTTCATGTGGCACCTCCGATGGGATTCGAACCCATGTTGTCGCCTTGAGAGGGCGGTGTCCTAGGCCTCTAGACCACGGAGGCATTTAAAAATCGGGGCATTTGAGTCCCGATTGGCTGGGGAACTAGGATTCGAACCTAGACAATACGAGTCAGAGTCGTAGGTGCTGCCATTACACAATTCCCCAATACGCGCACCATTTGCGGTGCGAGAATGATTATATCGTTAATCTGCCCCGTTGTCAAGCGCTTTATTTGAGAAAATGAGAGATTGGGAGGCGGCGGCTTTGCTTATCCGTCAGCGCCCCTTAACAAGCCCTGCCTTGCGCAGAGCGAAGCAAATCTTTCGTCCGGCGAAGGCGGCTATAAGCGCCTTTACGGCGTCGAGTGGGAGGAAGGCGAGGAAGTACGCGCTTATAAGGAGCGAAAGCGGCATTTCTGCGCTAAGGTAAAGCGTTTTAAGTATATATATATAAGGAAGCGCGACAGAATAAATCGCAAGAACGCCCGCGAGAGAGGCAAGAATAAAGCGGACGAGGCTCTCCTTGCCGCCGCGCGAAACAAGCCCCGTAACGAACGCGCCGAGAATGAAGCCGAGAAGGTAGCCGAAGGACGGGTTGAGGGCGCAGGAAAAGCCGCCGCCCGTGGTGAAGATTGGAAGCCCGATAAGCCCCAAAGCGACGTACAGCGCTTGGGAAAGCGCGCCGATTGCAGGGCCTGCGACAGCGCCGCAGAGGAGAACCATCAGCACTTGCATTGAAAACACAACGTCCGTTCCCGGAATCGGTATTCGGATAAACGCGCTGACGGCGGTAAGCGCGCACATGAGCGCGCATATAATCAAATCCCTCGTCTTTGCTTTAACTTTAATCTCCCCCTTAAAATGCGTACCCTGCTATTATATACAAAACGCTGCTTCTGTCAACCTATAAATTGCAAATCGGTTTACGCAAACATATCGCGGAGGCGCTTTGCATATGTAGAGAAGGAAAATGCGATATTGTGGGAGGCGCTGTATATGGTTGAGAACGTTCATATGGGCGTGAAGCAGAAGGAGCTGCCTAACGGAAAGCACGGCTTGCAGCTGGAGAAGCGCGCGCAGCTTACGCTTACCGGCGTTGACGATATTGTGCGCTTTTCCGAGGACGAGGTAATCCTCAAGACAGACCTTGGCGAGCTGCACGTTCTGGGGCAGGGTATGCAGATACTGAAGCTGACGCTGGAGGAGAACCTTGTGAAGATGGACGGACGGGTTTCCGCGCTCATCTATCAGGAAACCGCGCAAAAGCTGAGCGCCCGTCAGCTTCTGCGGCGGGCGCTTCGGTAATATGTTCTTCTATACTTCGCTTCAGGGGGCTGCTTTTCTCGTTTTTGCGCTCTGCGGCGCGCTGTGCGCTTTGGTTGTCTGCGCCTTAGCGCAAGTCAGCCGCCGCCTTCGCTCGGCGGTTTTTTCCGCCGCTTTGCAGCTCCTTGCCACTCTGTGCTGCTTTGCGCTGCTTCTTGCGGCAATCGTAATCACAAATCAAGGCTCCCTGCGCCTGTTCATGCTGCTTGCAATCGCGCTTGGCGCGGTTGTGTTCGTTTTCGGCGTTTACAATCCGCTCAGGCGCTTTATCTCAAAGTTTTTCGCAAAGCGCGGAGGCGCTTCTGAAGAAGCCCGCCTCGGCTGAGGCTATGTATTCCTCATAGCCTATCGCGCGCTCGTCAACCCGCCTGTGGAAGGAATAGGTATAGTTGTCGAAATACTTGCCCCAGAAATGCAGAGCCGTCGGGTTGAGCGTTTCACAGTCAACTCCGAGATACTTCCAGCCCTCCGCGGAAAGCGTGCTTATTATATAGGATAGCAGATAAGGTGCTGCGCCGCTTCCGCGCGCGTCCTCGTCAAAGCACGCGCCGCAGATTGAACGCATATTTTCGGACGCGGAAACGAAGTTTTCGCCCTCCGCGCCGACCTCGATAAAGCCGATAATCGCGCCCTCTTTTTCAGCTGTGAATATCCGCGTTTCGCGTTTTTCAAACCGCTCCGTGCTGAAATAGTCCGAGCCTGTCGGGTAAAAGGCGGGCGCTTTTGCGAGATGGCGCGTTAAAAGCGCGCGAAGGCGAAGCACCTTCGGCCATTCGCTTTTTTCAAGCTCGCGGCATTTGATTCCCTCCGGCGCTTTTGATACGAGAGGGCGGTCAAGCTTCCTTATCGCGTCTGCGCAGCGTATTCCGAAGCCGTTAAGGGCAAAGCTGCGGTGCAGCTCGCCGTCGTGCGCGGGCAGGGCTGCCGCATATGAAGTGACTCCCTTTTTGACAAGCCGCTCAGAGGCGAAGGCGAACAGCATTGAAGCCGTTTTGCCCCTGCCGTTTTCCGAATATGATACGGCGCAGCCGTGAAGCGGAGCGAACACGCCCGCGCAGTTGCCGAAAAAGTTTTCAAACGGCTGAAAGAACGCGAGATAGCCGATTAGCTTTCCGTTTTCAAGAGCCATAGCGCCCGTTCCGTTCGCAATAAGCCAGCCGACGCAGCCCGCTATCCGCTCCGAAAAATTCTCGTTCGGCAGCTGAGTACAAGCCTCGCGCTCCTTCTCGTATGCCTCGCTGCAAAGGGCCGCCGCTTCCAAAGTGTATTTTGCATTAAGCTCGGTTAATTGCATAGCGCCTCCGTGTGTATTTATATGCGTCCCTTATGAGGATACACGCATTATATCAGCAGCGCAGGAGTTTTGCAATGTTCGGAGAATATGGATAAATATTGGCTGCACAGCCGTTTATTGTACAAACATGGAAAGAGGGCGTAACTGTGTCAATATTAAGGAAGGTTGTTTCTCTTTTGCTAATAATCGCGATTGCGGCGCTCCCCTCATTTGCCTTTGCCGAGGGCGGGGCGAAGGAGATTTCGCTCGCTTTGAGCGTTGACGCTCCGGACGAAAGCATTATGAACGAAACCGACAAGGCTGTATTTACGCTGCTGAGCGACATTTTCGACAAGCTGGAAATGAAGCTTTACTATTCGCCCGAATTTTTCTCCTCGAAGGTCATTTTTGACGGGCAGGAGGAATTCCGGCTTGAGAACGTGCTGGATAACGGGATGTGGTACGAGTATTCGCCGCAGATGAGCAATATCGCCTTTACCCAGTACGGCTACAAAACAACCGATTTTCCCGCCGCGCTGAAGCCCTATATCGACGCCTTCAGCGAGTGGTTTGCCGGCGAGACGACCGTAACGAATGAAAGAACCATTTCGGGCGGAAAGCTTGCCGATTTGCGCGTTTCCCGCGCCGCGCTTTCCGACGTATCGGCATACGGGATTATCAGGAAGCTTGCCGATATGCTTATCGCGGACGATAATCTGATTCATGATGTTACACTGTATATTTCCGGCATTAATCCGGTATATTATGAAAACGGGGAAGCGCGCACGGTTGACGAGAGCCTTATCCGCGAAATAATTGACGGAGCCGTTAAATCGCTTGAAACAAACCTTGGCGAAGAAAACGACAAGCTAAGCGTTAATATTGCCTATGACGAAAACGGCGCGGTTCGCAGCTTTGATTTGTTCCTTGTCGGCGAAAACGGCGAGATAAAGGATACGGGAAGCGCATTCTATTCGGCGGAGAACGGCGAGCACTGCCTGATTATTTGGGACTCGTTGAGTCCGTATATTACCGCCAAATGGAGGACGAACGGCGCAAATAGCACGGGAAGCATAGTTATCAACGACTATGTGGAGCAGAAAATCGAATTCACCGCGATAGATTACGGCGCGGATAACTTCAATCTTATTGTCAGAATCGCGGGCGATGTCGGACTTGAGTACGGTTTCAGCATTGTCGGAGTCGGGAATGAAACCCGATACAGCGGTTATATTGCCGCTGCGGGCGCCAGAATCGGCGCCGAGGTCAAGGTCATTGACGCGGAAATAATCATGCCGAATATCGCTCTGGACGGCTTTGACAAGCTGTTTTTCATAAACAGTATCAATGCGTCGGTAGCCGGCAATATCAATGCCTCGATACATGGCAATGTTCCCATCGCTTTGCCGGAGGGACACCAAGCCATAACTGAGGATGACCTCAGAGAAATCTTGGCGAGGATGATGCCAATCTCCTTCGATATCCTTTCTCACCTCTCCGATGAGGCGATGGCGGCTTTCCTGCAGCTTTCGCAGAACAATGTCGTAGAGGTTTATTGACGGCTTTTGCCCGAACGCCTTTGTTTTTCCTGACTGCGCGGAATTTTGTAAACCGTTTTACGAAAATGCGAGCGAAACATCAAAACAGTATCGCATAAAAGTATTAATGTCGTAAATGGTCGCGAAATAGCCGATTTGGAACAGTGAAAGCGGTTAATATTCGACGATATGTCCATGGGGATGTACAATCTGGGCGCTTTTTAAACAATGGAGGAAAGGTTATTCTGTACAAACCACGTTAACCTTTTTTGTGAATCTGACCGATAGCTTTTTAGCGCGCTCGTTTGTATAATAAACTTTGTCGAGATGACCGGTTAACGTTTTAGGGTTGGTCGCCCAACATAAAGATGAGGGGGAAGTTATTCATGGCAAGTTTGTCTTTGCAGCACATTTACAAGGTCTACGCCGGCGGAGTAACGGCTGTCAGCGATTTTACGCTTGATATCGAGGATAAGGAGTTTATCGTTCTGGTCGGGCCTTCCGGCTGCGGTAAATCCACCACCCTGCGTATGGTCGCCGGTCTGGAAGAAATCAGCGAGGGCGAGCTTTACATCGGCGATAAGCTGGTTAACGACGTCGCTCCTAAGGACCGCGATATCGCGATGGTTTTCCAGAACTACGCTCTGTACCCGCACATGACCGTTTATGACAACATGGCTTTCGGTCTGAAGCTGCGCAAGACTCCTAAGGACGAAATCAAGCGCCGCGTTGAAGAAGCCGCTCATATCCTTGACATCACCCACCTGCTCAACCGTAAGCCTAAGGCTCTTTCCGGTGGACAGAGGCAGCGTGTTGCTCTGGGACGTGCTATCGTTCGTGAGCCCAAGGTCTTCCTGATGGACGAACCTCTCTCCAACTTGGATGCTAAGCTGCGCGTTGCGATGCGTACCGAAATCACCAAGCTGCATCAGCGCCTGCAGACCACCTTCATCTATGTTACCCATGACCAGACCGAGGCTCTGACGATGGGCTCCCGCATTGTTGTTATGAAGGATGGCTTCGTGCAGCAGGTTGACACCCCTCAGAACCTTTACGATTATCCTACCAATCTGTTCGTTGCCGGATTCATCGGCAGCCCGCAGATGAACTTCTTCAACGTAAAGCTTGACAAGGAAGACGGCAAGATTGTTGCCACCTTCGGCGATAACAAGATTGTTATCCCTGCCGGCAAGGTTTCCAAGTTCAAGGATGAGAGCGTTATCGGCAAGGATGTCATCATGGGTATCCGCCCTGAAAACATTCATGACGAGCAGGTATTCCTTGCGAATATGCCCGAAGCTGTTATCGACGTTGAGGTCGAGGTTGTTGAAAAACTCGGCTCTGAAACCTACCTGTACATGAAGACCTCCGGCAAGGAAGACAACGTAATCGCGCGCGTTGACGCCCGCTCCACCACCACCACCGGTCAGAGCGTCAAGGTTGCCTTCGATGTCAACCATCTCCACTTCTTCGACAAGGAGACCGAGGCTACCCTTCTCAACCGCTAATCAATAGATTGTCAAGCCGCTTCGCAGGGCATATGCCGTGCGGAGCGGCTTTTTGTTGTGCTTTATGGGAAGTGGATGGGATGGCGAGGCGCGGGCAAACAGAGGGCGCACATGGGACGTATGCGGGGCGTGATTGTAATGAGAAATGTTATTGTATAACGGGCGTAAATCCTTATATATCAAAGGTTTCGGACAATCCCTGAGGCACTGCGCGCACAAGCTTGCTTAAAAATCGTCTATTGCTAGGCGGCAAGCGCAGACGGGGCAGGAGTTTACTCTATGGGTAAATGACTGCCTCGGCTGCCGCGCAGCCAACACAGCGAGAGGCGATTTTTCAGCAAGCGTACAGCTCCCTTTGCATAATGGAGCCTTCTTTGGTAAACAGACTGCGGTTGCAGTCTGTTTATGATATAATACCAATGTGACCGGAACCATTTGCAGTCAAGCAGAAAACGCGAACCAACAAGGGTCGATTTCGCAGTACGGCGTCAATTCCGGAATAAGCCTCCCTTGTGCAAGAACAGGTGGCACGGCGTAGCCGTGACGGAAGGATTGTCGTAGGAATTGTCATTATAGTTATCATTGAATAACAAACACAAATCCTTATATATCAAGGGAATCGGACAATCCCTCAGGCGCTACGCGCCAGCTCCCTTTGCACAAGGGGAGCCTTCTTTTGGTAAGCCGTCTGCTTACGCAGGCGGTTTATGATAACGCCATTGCAGTTGAAAATCGCACTACTAAACAAGCTTGAGAATCACACGATTAAGAAACTAACGATAACCGACAAGCGGCGGTTTTACAGCATAGCACCGGTACAAGATTAAGCCTCCCTTGTGTAAAGGGAGGTGGCACGGCGTAGCCGTGACGGAAGGATTGTCGTTGAGATTAATGTAAAAATAGTTATTGAACAATAAACATATGCCTATGTTTTTCAAGAGTTTACGACAATCCCTCAGGCGCTACGCGCCAGCTCCCTTTGCACAAGGGAGCCTTCGTGGTATATCGGCTCGTAAACTTTAATCAGAAGCCAGCTCCCTTTACTACATACGAGCCTTATACAGGGGAACGAATCTCAGCAACTCTTTAGCTCAAAACGAACCCATTTGCATTCGCACATCGACTGCCTTGTATACCGCGCCGACGCGAATCTCAGCGATACCAAAACAGCTTGCATACTGCGCCGACGCGAAACTAAGAGATACCGAAACGGCTTGGGTATCTCGCCGACACAAATCCCAACGATACCGAATCTTCTTGCTTCCACATCGCGCGCGGTTTACAGCTCTGTTATTTCGCCGGAGAGGATTTTGCAGATTGCCTCGTTGATTTCGTCTGCAAGCTCGTGATTCAGCCCGTGACCAGCGTTTTCGTAAAAGCGCGCGTTCATTTTATATGAAAGGACTGCATCTTTTCCGCCGAGCTTCTGGAAGGGGTCGCGCTCGCCCAAGAGATAATAGCAGCGCGGGCGAATCATCTCGATTTGGCTGTCCGTAAACGTTTTCACCTTGTGGCAGCCCATAGCCATGTTGTTGAAGCCCTTGAGCAGCCAGCGATAATGCTCCATTACGAGCGAATCGGAGGTGAACGCCTCCGCGCTCCCGCCGCAGAGCTTGCGGAGAAGCTTTGCTATGTTCTTGTCGGTCGGGAAAAGCGCCTCCGGCAGAAAGATTTTCATCATCGTTTTCATCGGCGAGCCTTCTTTTCCGGCGGGAACGGAAGCGGAAAGCGCGATTGCTTTCTTTACTCGCTCCGGAAGGCAAAGCGCGCAGAGCTGCGCAAGATAGCCGCCGTGCGAAACTCCTATGAAGGACGCCTCGCCTATGCTGAGCGCGTCAAGAACGCCCCTGAGCCACACAACATCGTCGAAGCTTTTGTCATAGCCTGCGCCCATCTCGCTCTTTCCCGCGCCGCCTATCGTGTCGATTGCGTAAATGCGATAGCGCTTTGCAAGATATGCGGCGTTTTTGAGCCACATAAGCGCCGAATCGTCCCCGACTCCGTGCAGCAGCACGAGCGGCTCGGCGCCCTTTTCTCCGGCGGCTGTAACGTGCGTTATGCCGTACTCCGATTTGAGGTTCAGCTCCTCCGTCTCGGTTCCCCAGCGGCTCAGCAGCTCGTCATATGTGCGCAGGATTTCCCTTCCCGCTTTTTCGCTCCTGTATTTCTTCATTCAGGAATGCCCTCCCTTTCGCATAAAAGCTTTATGCCGCGCCGTATCTGCGCCCTTGCCTTGTCTGTGTCCGCCTTTCCGCAGCCTACGCAGAAGCGCTCGAAGGCGAGATGTATAATTCCGAAATATTCCTCCGCAAGCGCTCTTGCGTCCCCGCGGGCGATGAACCCGCGCTCCGCCATTTGCGCGAACACCGCCTCCTGATGCTCAAGCGGCAGCTCGAACATTATGCGCTTATACTCCCTCTGCGCTTCCTCCGCTTGCATTCGCTCGATTGAAAGCGTCATCATCAGCGGGTATACGTTTTCGTTCATCAGGTAGTTCATAAGAACGCCCTCGGCAACCGTCGCCATAGCCCCCGCGCTGATTTCTCCGGCTGCCGCAAACGCCTCCGCAAAGCTCTTTTTCATTTCGCTTACAATCGTCTCAACCCGCTTAAGCAGCGTGTCCATGATGTCCTGCTTGTTCTTGAAATGGTAGTAAATCGTGCTTTCCTTAACGCCTGCCATTGCGCCGATTGCGCGGATTGACGCCGCCGAATAGCCCTTCTGCGAGAACAGCCTGAGCGCTTCGTTGGCTATCCTGTCCCTTGTCGCCGTGCTTTCGCCTTCTGTCTGCATTGCTTTTTCCTCGCTTGTCTAACGAATGTTAGATAGATTATAGCGATTGCGGCAGCGTGTGTCAATACCGATAGCCGCTTTTGCCTTTGCTTTATTGCAGGCTGATTGGCAAATCATTAAAAACCGATTAATAATGCGCACTTCAAGACTTACGGATGTTCCATTTTTACGGTAAATATGGTATGATAATGACTGTGCCGGACGGATGTGATGAATATGCCGACAGCCTCCTGCGTGTATTTCCGCGCTTCGGGCGTCATAAAGTATATTTCAGCATTTGCCGCGCGGTTTTGGAACGCGGCTTCGGGCGCGCTACAGGGGAACAGTGATACTATTATTCTCGCGATGGGAGGCTGTCGCGAGGCATTTGGGAAATGAGGCGTTTTGATGGCAAACAATCGCAAGCCTGCGAAAACAAAAAAGAGCACAAACGTGTCGCTCATCAGCTTCGGCGTAACCGCCATGCTGTTTGCGCTTATATTCCATCCTCATCAGGGCTGGTCGCTGGCGCTTATGCTGGTAGTCAGCTTTCTTGTGAGCTGGCTTGCCGGAATCATGTCAACGCCGCTTAACACAAAAGCGCCGCATTCCAGCAAGGAAAAGGAAGTAAACGACCTGCTCTCGTATCAGCCGACCGGCAATCAGGAGGTTGACGACCTCGTGATGAAAAGCCGCGATATGCTCCAGCAGATTCGCCACGAAAACGATTTGATACCCGATCAGGCGCTGAGCAATCAAATCTTTCAGCTTGAGGAGATTACGGGCAAGATATTCCAGACCGTTATCGACCAGCCCAAGAAAGCGCCGCAGATTCGCAAGTTTATGAGCTACTACCTGCCGACGACGCTGAAAATGCTCGCGAGCTACCGCAAAATGGACGAGCGCGGGGTTTACGGCGAGAACGCCGACCAGGCGCGCAAGAAGATAACAGGCGCGATGAGCCTTGTTATCAAGGCGTTTGACAAGCAGCTTGACACGCTTTATCAGAACGATATGCTTGATATAACGACCGACGTTGACGTTCTTGAACAGATGCTCAAGCGCGACGGCTTGTCGGATGAAGGCACCCTTTCCGCCGAACAGCGGCGGCAGACGGAGGAAATGCAGAAAAGCGCGGAAGCGATTTCCGAAGCGGCGGCAAAGGTCAAGGAACAGTCCGCAGTCTGCGACGCGATTTCCGCCGCCGATGAGCTTACAAACCGGCTGAATGCCAAGGAAGGCCCGATTGTACTGGAACTGCCCAAGCAGAAACAGAAGGAGGAAGTCCACGAATGACAGACATCGAAAAGAATACCCAGCCTCAGGCGGCGGAAGCCGAACAGAGCGTAACCCTTCCCACCCTTACGCTCGACTTTTCCGAGGTAACCAAGGCTCCCGAGGCGACAGAAGCCGCCGTCAAGAGCATTGAGGTTGCCACCACCGAAATCGCCGCGCCCGCTGCTCCGAGCGCGCCTTCGGCAAAGACCGCTGCAAACGTAACCAAGGTTGAGTCTGATTTGAGCGACTCCGTCGAGCTTACGCCCGCCGAGAAGGCTGCAATCGACAGCTTTGTTACGAAGATTGACCTTAACAATCCCGACCACGTTCTGCTCTATGGCGCGGAGGCGCAGAAGAAAATTTCCGAGTTCTCCGACAGCGCTCTCCAGACCGTCCGCACTCAGGAAACCGGCGAAGTCGGCAATATGCTTGCAAACCTCGTCGCTGAGCTGAAGAACATGAACGAGTCCGCCGAGGAGCCCAAGGGAATCGCCAAGCTGTTCTATAACGCCAAGAAGTCCGTTGAGGCTATGCAGGCGCGTTTCACCAAGGTTGAAGGCAATGTTGACACAATCGCCACCAATCTTGAGGGCTATCAGGTTCAGCTGCTCAAGGACGTGAGTATGTTCAACCATATGTATGATATGAACACGCAGTATTTCCGCGAGCTGACCATGTACGTAGTAGCGGGCGAAAAGAAGCTCAAGGAAGTAAGGGCGACTCAGCTTGCCGACCTGCTTGCGAAGGCGAAGCAGACCGGCGACGCGATGGACGCGCAGAAGGCGAACGACCTTTCCGCCCAGTGCGACCGCTTTGAGAAGAAGCTCTACGACCTCAAGCTTACCCGCACCGTTTCAATGCAGATGGCGCCGCAGATTCGCCTTTTGCAGAACAATAACGCGCTGCTCGTAGAGCGCATCCAGTCCACCCTTGCAAACACCCTGCCGCTCTGGAAGAGCCAGATGGTGCTTGCTCTGGGCTTGCAGCACAGCCAAGAGGCTATGCGCGCGCAGAAGGCAGTAACCGATATGACCAATGAGCTGCTCAAGAAGAACGCCGAAACGCTCAAGATGGGCACTATCGAAACCGCCAAGGAAGCCGAGCGCGGAATCATTGATATTGAAACCCTCGTTCAGACCAATCAGAGCCTTATCGATACCTTCGACGAGGTTGTCAAGATTCAGGACGAAGGACGCGCCAAGAGAATTGAAGCCGAAAAGACCCTGCTCACCATGGAGGGCGAGCTTAAGCAGAAGCTGCTTGAGCTGAAGAAGTAATCAGAAACCTGCAATAAGCGGCGGCACGCGGCTTATGCCGCGCCGCCGCGCTTTTTTTCGGGCGCATGACTTGTTTGGAAAGAGGTTAGTTGACAAATGGGGAAAAGACTGCTGGCGATAGCGTTCGCCGTTCTCTGCCTTGCCGGAGCGTTTCTTTACAGCGCTTATTCCGGCTGGAAAACGGAATTCGGTAACGTTGACAGCGTATACCGGAACGGAATAACTGTCGAGGGCGAAACCTACGCCTCCGTAGCTTCGATTGTCGAAAAGCGCGCGGCTTCCGCTCTCAATATCGTGGTGCTTGCGGAGCGCTATCTCGGCTTAGGATTTCCTGAGTACGATGATATAAAGGCGGGCGCGGCGTTGCTTCGCTCCGACAAGGCGACGCTTGCCGAAAAGGCGGCGGCTTACGACTCGCTCTGTATGACCTGCACAAGACTGCTCAGCGACAATCTGGCGAATATATCGTTCCTCGCCGCTCCCGACGCGGAGCATCAGCGCAGCAGCGATTATCTTTACGGCTTCATTGAGGGCGAAAAGGAATTCACCTACGCCGCCCCAATCCGCCAGTATAACGCTTACGCCGAAAAGATTGCGAAAAAGGCTCAGGATGAGTTCACTTATAAAGCGCTGACGATGATTGTCAAGCTTGACCTGCCGCAGACCTTCCCGTCCGCGCAGGTTCAGTAAAGGAGAGTGCGCATATGAAAAACATGAAGCTTCTGCGCGCGCTGTCCGCAGTGCTTGCCTTGCTGGTTGTCCTGCTTGCCATGCCCGCGTTCGCGGATAGCGGCGAGAAGGCGGAGGAAAGCGTCCCGTTCGAGGCTGTGTACGACAGAGCCACCGTGCTTTCTGCCGAAACCAAGCAGCTTATAACCGATTTGGATAAGAAGCTTTTCGATTCCACCGGCTGCCGCGTGTGCGTCGTAACCCTTGATTTCCTTGACGGAAAGCATATAACGGACGTTGCAAAGGGGCTTTACGCAAGCCTCAAGCTTTCCGAAAACGACGTGCTTACGATTATCTGCGTCGACGAGTTCAGCTATACGGCTTACGCGGGAAACGCCGTTCAGAAAAAGCTGGATTCCGTAAAGCTCGGGCAGATTGTCGGAACGAATCTGACGAACCAGCTCAAGGAGCCGTACACCTCCGAGGGGCACGCGATGGATTATCCTTCCTCGGCTTATGACAGCGCCCTGCGCGCCTATATGCCCAAGCTGTGCGATTCGATATCCTCCGCATTCGGCGTTTCCTCCGGCTATGCCGAAAGCCTGAAGCCCACCGCGACGCCTGCCGCTGCCGCCGCCGTTACCCCGGCGCCCACGGAAAAGGCGGATGATTCCGCCGCGTATTCCGCGGACAACTGGCTTGACAGGATGATGACTTGGGGCGAAACCAAGGTCACATCGACCGGAGCGCCCTTCAAGTATGACGAGAGCGATTCCGACAAGGGAGTTCACGTTTCCTTCTGGCAGATAATTCTCCTGCTGATTATTCTGAAGCTCATCTTCAGCGGAAAGAATAAGGGCGGAAAGAATACCCGCAAAACCTCCGGCAAGGGCGGTCATCCGTACAGGTAAAGGCTTTTCCTGCCGCCTGCACGCGGCATTTACATTGATGAAAATATAATCGAATCCTTTTCCGGAGCCGTCTACTGCTTTTGTGCAGCGGGCGGTTTTTTATATATCCGTGCGGAATATCGCACTTTACCCTCGCAGGGTGAATGTGGTATAATGGATTTTCAGAATTGCGCGGCGATTCGGCTTGCGAACAGCGCCGGATATATGCCGCGCCGGAGGAGATTACGAATGCCGCTTCAGTTCTGCCCGCTGTACAGCTCGTCTCAGGGCAACAGCGTTTATGTGGGAACGTCGAGGACGCGAATCCTTGTTGACGCCGGAAAATCCGGAAAGTCAATCGAGAGCGCGCTTCGGCTAATCCATGTAGCGCCGGAAACGATTGGCGGAATATTCATAACGCACGAGCATATTGACCACATTATGGGCGTTGGAATTCTTGCGCGCCGCTATAACCTGCCCGTGTACATATGCGAAAAAACGTATCTTGCAAGCCGCGAAAAGCTCGGAGCGCTGCCGGACGGAACGCTGAGGCTCATAGAGCCGTTTACGCCGCTTACGCTCGGCGACCTTACCGTAACGCCTTTTGCCATTCCGCATGACGCGGCGCAGCCCGTCGGCTTCCGCTTCGAGGCGGGCGCAGCAAGCGCTGTTGTGGCAACGGATATAGGCAATGTAAACGATAAATGGATGCGCTTTGCGCGGGGAGCGAGCCTTGCGCTTCTGGAGAGCAACCATAACGTCGAAATGCTGAAAAGGAATCCGAATTACTCGCCCGCGCTCAAAAAGCGCATACTATCCCAGCACGGGCATCTGTCGAACGAGGACAGCACCTCCGCGCTCGTTTCCCTTGTAGGGGACGGGCTGAAAACCGTCGTGCTGGGGCATTTAAGCCCCGAAAACAATACTCCGGAGCTTGCGTATCAATGCGCGACGGAGGCGCTTAAAAACGCGGGCTATCAAACGGGAAGCCAAATCCGCGTCGAGCTTTCCTACCGCGACCACCCGGGAAGGCTTTACACTCTGGACGAGAGATAAATATTTCTTTATAAGAAAGGAATCACGCAGTATGCAGCATGACCCGCGAGTTATTTTCCCGCCTGAGGAGCTGAAAAGGCGTAACCATATTTCATACCTGCTCACGCTTCTTTGCGCTGTTGCGCCCCTAATCGTCAGGCTGTGCTGGCAGCCGATTGTAATATGGCTGCTTCCGCGCTCCTTTACCGCCGCGCTCGCCGACGACTCGTTTTATCAGGCGGCGAACGGAATCCTTGAGTTCATAGTGTTCGGGCTGCCCGCGTTCCTGCTGTATCTGCTGCTTAAAAAAAAGGACGCGCTTTCCGTTACGGCGCAGCCGCGCTTTCTTCCCTGCGTTGCGCTTCTGCTGCTCGGCGTTGCGCTCGCGTATGAGCTTACGCTGCTTACCGACCTCTGGTATCTTATTGTAAAAAGGCTCGGGCTTCCTGATTTCACGCCCGCTGTAAGAACGCCTGCGTCCGATACCGGCTGGCTGCTGCTGTTTTTGGGCTCGTCCTTTGCAGCGCCCGTATGCGAGGAGCTGCTTTTCAGGGGCGCGGTGTTCGGGCATATCAGGAAATATCTGCCGGCAAAGGTTGCCGTCCCGCTTTGCACGCTCGGTTTTGCGCTCATGCACGGCTCGCTTACGGGCTTGCCCGCGCACATATGCGTCGGGCTGATTCTGACAATCATAATGCTCAAGAGCGAGAATATCCTGTATACGATAATGCTGCATTTTTCCTACAACTTTACCATAACCGGAATGGCGCGCAAGTACGGAGCGGAGGCGGTCACGGAGGCTGTGCCCGCCGAGCAGTACAGTTTTGCGCAGGTGTTCGGAATGAGCCTGCCGACTATACTGATGCTCGGCTTTTTCATCGCTTTCCTGCTCTATATACTTCTAAAATCAATGCCTAAGCTCAAGGAAAGCAAGCCGCGCGAGATTACGAAGCCCGAACGCGCGCTGCTTATCGCCCTCTGCGCGGTTGCGCCCGCCGTTTTCCTGCTTTCCTATTTCGGGGTCAGCCTCTGATGCGCCTTGTAATTGCCTGCGTCGGCAAGCTGCGGGAGCAGGGCTATGCGCTTGCGGCGGCGGAGTACCAAAAAAGGCTCGCGCGCTTCGGCGGTGTCGATATATTTGAATGCCAAGATTTGCCTGAACCGCCGTCGCCGTCCGAGGCGCTTGACATAAAGGTGATGAGCAAGGAGGGCGAGGCGCTCCTGAAGGGCATACTCCCTTCCGACAGGGTTATCGCAATGGCGATAGGTGGAAAGCAGTATTCCTCCGAGGAATTTGCGCAGAAGCTTTCCGATTTTGCCCTGAGGGGCGAGAAGCGCGTCGTTTTCGTGATTGGCGGAAGCCTCGGCTTGTCCGCGGAGGTGCTTGCGCGCGCTGACGAGCGGATTTCCCTTTCCAAAATGACCTTTCCGCACCAGCTTGCGCGCGTTATTCTGCTCGAGCAGATTTACAGAGCCGAAAAGATAATGCATAACGAAAGATATCACAAGTAAAAGGACGGGCATATGCCCGTCCTTGTTTATTTTCAATCCTTTACTCTCAGCTCGTTGAACCTGCGCAGAACCGCGGCGGCGGGCTTGTTGTATACTCCGTAGCCCGCGTCCTGCGCCGCTTTTTCGGCAGGGCAGAGGCGCGAGGCGCTCCAGTCCCACCAGCCCGTTCCGCGCACCCAAGGGTTCTTGAGCAGCTCGTCGGTGAACGCCTTGTACCAGCGCTCCTGCGCCGCAAGCGACTGCTCGCCGCCCGCCCGCCAGTCGTTCGGCACGAACTCGCTTCCCTCGCGGCTCGGGCAGCCGCATTCCATGAACATGAACGGGCGCGAAAAGCTTTCGGACACTCTTTTGATTCGCTCGAAATTCTCGTCAAGCTTGTCAATCGGATAATATCCGGAGGAGGATATTACATCAACCGCGTCCCACCATTCCACGTTGTTTTCCTGATATTTGTCGCAGTTGTAGGTTATAAGCCCGTGATAAACGCCGCGCACCTTTTTAATCAGCTCGCGCCATTCCGCGCTCCGCGCGTCCGTTCCAATCATTTCGCAGCCGACGCAGAGCATTTCCGCCTTCGTTTTCTCCGCGATTCGCGCCAGATGCAGAACGTACTCGCCGTAGCTCTCAAACCAGTCGTGCCAGCCGCTTTCGCCGTTAACCTCTTTGTCGAAAAAATGGATGTAGGCGCGCCAGTACCCGTCGCGGCAGTTGACAATCGCCTTGAGGATGACCTTCTTGCCCATTTCCTTGGCAATGCGGATGCAGCGGGTTATGTCCTCCTCGCTCGCAACATCGTCCGTAAGGCAGTCCACCTTTACTGAATAAGCGTGGTCCTGAAGCGCGGTTGCGGCATACAAAAGCGTGTCGCTGCCCGTTTCCTCAAACATAAGCTTCAGGCTTGCGCGCGCCCAGTCGTCGCTTTTTGAAAAGCCCTTTTTCTCCATGAATCCATATGTGCAGCCGGAGTAAAATTCCATTTTGATATGCCCCCAGTCGAATGATTTCTGTGCGAATATAATAACATAAAACGTTTTACCTGTCAACCTGCGCGCGTTTGTCATATCGGGTTTGACACGCGGCTGACCGGCGCTATATAATTATAGAATAAATAACCGGCGAGGAGCGAAAAACGAATGCAGAGCATTATCCGCGATATATCACTTGCGCCCGAGGGCAGGCTTAAAATCAACTGGGTCAGGGAGCATATGCCCGTGCTGGCAGAAATCCTTAACGCTTACGGCGCCGAAAAGCCGTTCAAGGGGCTGAAAGCTGCCGTTTCAATCCATCTTGAGGCTAAAAGCGCATATCTTTCCGAAATGCTCAATATGCTTGGCGCGGAGGTTTACGCGACAGGCTCTAATCCGCTCTCGACGCAGGACGACGTTGCCGCCGCGCTTTCCGAAAGCGGCGTGACCGTTTTTGCAAAGCATGGCTGCACGGCTGAGGAATACGAGCAGTATCTTATCGCCGCGCTTTCCGTAAAGCCCGATATCATTATCGACGACGGCGGCGATTTGGTTAATATACTGCACGAAACCCATCCCGAGTATGCCGTAAACCTTATCGGCGGCTGCGAGGAAACCACTACGGGCATAATCCGCCTGCGCGCAAGGGAGCGCGAGGGCAGGCTTAATTTCCCGATGATGAACGTGAACGACGGCGACTGCAAGCACCTTTTTGACAACCGCTACGGAACGGGTCAGTCGGTATGGGACGGAATCAACCGCACCACGAACCTGATTGTTGCGGGCAAGCGCGTCGTCGTAGCCGGTTACGGCTTCTGCGGCAAGGGCGTTGCCCTCCGCGCGCGCGCGCTCGGAGCGGAGGTTATTGTAACGGAGGTTGACTCCGTAAAGGCGATTGAGGCGGTCATGGACGGCTACACCGTTATGCCTATGGCGGAGGCGGCGCCGCTCGGCGATTTCTTCATCACCGTAACGGGCTGCAAGGACGTTATCGGAAAGGAAATATTCCCGCTTCTGAAGGACGGCGCGCTGCTTTCCAACGCGGGGCATTTCGACGTTGAGGTAAACGCGCAGGCGCTGAAGGAATATGCTGTAAGCGTAAAGCGCGTCAGGAACAATATTGAGGAATGCGCGCTGCCGAACGGAAAACGCGTTTATCTGCTTGCCGAGGGCAGGCTTGTGAATCTTGCGGCGGGCGACGGGCATCCGGCGGAAATCATGGACATGAGCTTCGCGCTGCAAATCCTCTGCGCAAAATTCCTGAGCGATAACCGCGGAAAGCTCGAAAACAAGCTGTATTCCGTTCCGCGCGAGGTTGACAAATTCGTTGCGGCTGTAAAGCTGAGGGCGCTTGGAATGAAGATTGACAGCCTCAGCCCCGAACAGGCGGAGTATTTAAACAGCTTCAACGTATAATGAAAACGCGGCTCTGCCGCCTTGGGAGGTTGTCAAAATTAAGACTCTTGTTAAGAATATCCGGCTCATAAAGAGCTTTGACGCGCCGTTTACTCTCGTTCAGGACGCGGTTGTTCAGATTGACGGCGGGGTAATCGCATATGCCGGCGAAAGCGCGCTCAGCCCGCTTTTTGCGCCCGATGAAACGATTGACGGGCGCGGGCAGCTTTGTATGCCAGGGCTTGCAAACGCGCATACGCATATCGCTATGACGCTCCTGCGCGGCTGGGGCAGCGATTTGAATCTGCACGACTGGCTGTTTACGAAAATCTTCCCCGCCGAGGACAGGCTGACGAGCGAATATGTGCGCGTCGGCTCGCGCCTCGCCTTTGCGGAGCTGTTCCGCTTCGGCGTTACCTCGATTGCCGATATGTATTTCTTTATGGACGATGTTGCGAATGCCGCAATGGAATGCGGGGCGCGCGCAAGCCTTGCAAGGAGCGTATCCTCTACAAGCGGGCCGAACGGCTCCGTCGGGCTGCGCGAGGAGCGCGAGCTGATTGACGCGTGGAACGGCGCGGGGGACGGACGGATTATAATTGCCGTCAGCCCGCACTCCGAATACACGACCAATGACGCGCTGAACCGCGAGCTTATTGCGCTTGCGAGGGAAAAACGCCTGCCAATCCACGTTCATTTGAGCGAAACCCGCTCCGAAACCGACGAGTGCATTGCCCGCCACGGGCTTACTCCCGTCATGTACTATAAATCCCTCGGCGCGTTTGACAGCCATGTAATGGCGGCGCACTGCGTATACGCAAACGACGAGGACATTTCCGTGCTTACAAAAAGCGGCGCGATGATTTCGCACAACCCCGTGAGCAATCTGAAGCTTGCAAGCGGAGTTATGCCGCTGCCCAAAATGCTTGACGCGGGCGCGCTTGTCGCCCTCGGAACGGACGGCGTTGCGAGCAATAACACGCATAATCTTTGGGAGGAAATACGCCTTGCAGGAATCCTGCACAAGGGCGTAAGCGGCGACCCGACGGTTGTATCGCCCCTTCAGGTAATGCGCATGGCTACGGAAAACGGCGCTGCCGGAATGGGCTTTGCGGACTGCGGAAGGCTCGAAAGCGGCAAAAGGGCGGATTTGATTCTCCTTTGCGATGATAAGCCGCATTTCGTTCCCTGCGAGGATGTGCCGAGCGCGCTCGTTTACTCCGCTCAGGGCAGCGACGTTACGCTCACGATGGTGAACGGCAGGGTGGTTTATAAGGACGGGGAATACAAAACGATGGACGCAGAGCGCGATATGGCGCTTACCCGCGAGTATTTCCACAGGATGACCGACTGACGCGCTTCTGACGGCGATATATCCGCAATTCAACAAATTATGGGCTATTTGCCTTAAATGCAGGAAAAAACGCGGCTTGCGGAGAATAAAGACGGAACGAAGCGAAATCACTGCAATAATAAAAAATTTCTTCCTAAAGGCGGTATGTCCAATGCACAACCAGCTTGGTTATAAGCAGGCTATACAACAGGTAAGAGCTAACTGGATACCGCAAAAAACGATGATTCGGGAGCTGCCGCTGCCGCGCAAGACGAATTATTGGCGTCTCAAGCGCATCGGCGACGTTCTTTGGTCAACGCTTGCGCTCATAATAGCTTCTCCGATATTCCTGATTACCTCGCTCGCCATCGTTATCGACGACCCGAAGGGCGGCCCGTTTTATTCGCAGATGCGCTGCGGCCGTGGCGGAAAGCCGTTCCGTATGTACAAATTCCGCAGTATGTACGTTGACGCGGATAAAATGATAGACAAGCTTCAATCGCAGAACGAAATGAGCGGGCCTGCTTTCAAAATGAAGAACGACCCGCGCATTACCCGCGTCGGCAAAATTATCAGAAAGCTCAATATTGACGAGCTGCCGCAGTTCTGGAACGTTCTTAAGGGCGATATGTCCATCGTCGGCCCGCGCCCGCCGCTGCCGCGTGAGGTTGCGCTTTATGACGAGTATCAGTTCCAGCGCCTTTACGCAACCCCGGGAATGACCTGCTACTGGCAAATTCAGCCGCACCGCAACGACCTTTCCTTTGACGAATGGCTCGAGCTTGATATTCAGTATATCGTTGAGCGCTCGATGCGCGTTGACTTTTCAATAATGTTCCAGACGGCGCTTGCTATCTTCCGCAGAACGGGAGCGTAATCGCCGCCTTTAGGAGGAAAAACATATGAAACTGCTTCGGCTCAAAAATGACGGAAAAAACTTTGAAACCATTTACTATAATGCAATCGACATGATGGACCCGCACGTTGCCAGCAAGCTGATGCATAAATATCCCGGCACGGAAAAAGCGCCGAACTATTGGCGCGAGCAGGCTGAAACCCGCGAAATAAGCGACAACCTGCTGATTTCCACGATAGTCATGAACCTTGGTATGCCGTTTTCCGCCTATGTGCTTGAGGAAAAAACGGACGACAGGATTGTGATTTCACCGTGGCTGTTTTCCTCCAAAATGGACAGGCATAAGCTAATCTACGAGGTTTTCGGGGAAGGCACCACCACCGAAACCCTGAGCACATACAGCCGCACGCTCAGCTTCACCGCTGAATTCCTTTTGTGGCTCAACGAGTTTGAAAAGAAGAATCCCGAACAGGTTTGGAGAGATGATGAAACTCAGAAATGAGGGATAATATATGAAACGCGGGCTTCGCGTAGCCATGATGGGACACAAGCGCATTCCGGGGCGCGAGGGCGGAATTGAAGTTGTCGTTGAGGAGCTTGCCACGCGAATGGCGGCAAGGGGAATCGACGTAACCGCCTATAACCGCTGGGAGCTTTTCCGCAGGGATAAGCAGACGCGGGACAAGGTGTATAAGGGAGTCAAGATTAAGCAAACGCCGACGATTCCGCTCGGCGGGCTTAACGCGTTCATGTACTCCGCGCTTTCAACGCTCCGCATTGCTTTTTCGCGCTATGACGTTCTGCATTTCCATGCAATCGGCTGCTCGTCCCACGTATGGCTGCCGCATCTGCTCGGCAAAAAGGTCGTCGTTACGATTCACGGGCTTGTCTGGCAGCGCGCAAAATGGAACAGACTTGCAACGCGCTATATAATCCACGGCGAGCATAACACCGTCAGGTACGCCGATGAAATAATCGTTCTGTCAAAGGGCAATCAGGATTATTTCATGCGCCGCTACGGACGGCAGACAACGCTTATTCCCAACGGCTATACCGCGCATGAAGCGCCTGAGGCGCAGATTATAACGGAAAAATACGGGCTTACAAAGGGCAGCTATATCCTTTTCCTTGCCCGCATAGTGCCCGAAAAGGGGCTGCACTACCTGCTTGACGCATTCTCGCAGGTTGAAACCGATAAAAAGCTTATAATCGCAGGCCCGATGGCTTGCTCCGAGGAGTATGAGCGCGAGCTTCGCGCGGACGCGGCTAAGGACGAGAGAGTTCAATTTGTCGGCTTCGTCAAGGACAGGGAGCTTGCGGAGCTTTACGGCAACTGCTCCGTCTACGTTCTGCCGAGCGATATAGAGGGAATGCCGATGACCGTGCTGGAGGCGATTTCCTACGGCGCGCGCGTTCTGACGAGCGATATTGAGGAAAACGTGGACGCGGCAAAGGGCTGCTCCTTCACCTTCCACAAGGGCGACGTGACCGACCTGCGCGCCAAGCTGCAAGACCTTTGCTCGCACCCCGAAACGCGCGTTGCCGGAAACGGAACGGAGTGGGAGGATTGGGAGCAGGTCACGGACAGAACCCTCGGCGTTTACCGCTCCCTGCTTGACGGCAAGGTGAAACACCGCCAGCGCGACGTCCGCCATGGAATCCACGCCCGCGCAAAAAGCGAAAAGGCGCTTGACAGGCAGCTCTGAGCGGAGTGAATGCGACTTTTGCCTGACGAGCGGGCTTTTGCGCCGCCTGAGGAATATGGTATCGCGGGCGGCTTCATCGCAGCATAAAGGGTTTGTATATTGCGCCGCGCGCTGCGGTCTTTTGCGCAATCAATAGATAAGTATTAAAGCGGGCAGCCCGAAAGGGCTGCCCGCGCTTTGCTTCAGGCTATTCTGCTGCCGTTTGCGCGGCGTTTCTTTTGATTAAGTGCATATTATGATTTTCATCCATGCGAATACCGTGATTCTTGAGCAGCCATTTTCTGAATTTGTCCGGTATCTCCAAATCAAATATGAAACTGGATTTATACTTGGAGATTTCATTCCATACTGCGGACTGTTTTCGGTAAAATAGAGAACGAGCAAAAGGGCGCCAAAAAGTGAGCACCCCGGAGTGGCAATGAAAAGAGCCATTGTCAGCACCCCCCATGATGCGCTACCCTTAGTTTGCATGGACTAAGGAG
>JAQWCW010000038.1 GCA_028705775.1 Eubacteriales bacterium | reverse complement strand
TTGGTGCACAGCTAGCTGTGCACCAAAGTCGTAGCAACAACATGCCGATGCGCCCTCTCCACTGGGCTTCCCCTAGGGAGTTCCTTCGTGAATACTTCACTGTCCAAGATGTTTGACAAACCTACATATCACAAACGAGACGCGTAAGAATTGCCGGTTTGCGGGATATACTGCCGAAACCGAGATTAATACTGATTGCTTTTGCGTCAAACCGCGCGCATACGGTCATTAAATATGCGTAAATCTGCCGCTTTGCTTTGCTTTTTGTAATCAAAAAGCCGCCCCTTGACATTCCGCTTTGCAAAGGCAGGCATTGCAAGGCTTTTCGGGGTTTTTGGTTGACTTTTTGCCTGCGGTTAAGTACAATAAAAGCGAATAAGCGACCGCAGCATATCAATAATTTCTTTGGAGAGTACGCCGATGATAAAAAACAAACAGGATTTGCAGTTGTTTCTTGCCGAGGACAAAAAAGCGCTGGGAGCAAAGGGAAAGCGTCCGCGCCTGCACGATTACATTTGGCGCTACGAGCGCGCGCTCCGCTATTATGAATACTACTGCAACTGCGCAAAGGGCGCGCCGGACAAGCTTTTCCGCTGGGTTGCAAAGCAGCGCCTGATGCGCCTTGGAATGAAATGCGGCTTTTCCATACCGGTGAACGTTGCCGGAAAGGGGCTTAATATCGCGCACATTGGAACGATTATCATCAACCGCCATGCAAGAATCGGCGATTACTGCCGTATGCACGTAGGGGTTAATATCGGAACAGAGGCGGGCTTTGACGACAGAGCGCCGCAGATTGGCAACTTTGTCTATATCGGCCCCGGCGCGAAGCTTTTCGGCGGAATAACCATTGCGGACGATATTGCCATCGGCGCAAATGCCGTTGTAAACAAATCCTTTACCGAGGCGGGCAAGTCGATTGGCGGCATTCCTGCCAAGGTTATCAGCGATAAAGGCTCGCGGAATCTTGTTTACCATCCGCCTGAAAAGTGATACGGAATAATTTGTCGGGAGATGATTTTTTGAAGGGCTATTTTCTTTTCGCGCCGATGCAGAAGGGCAACCTGATTGGCGCTCATTCCGGAGTTGAGCGCAAGATTCGCACGCAGTATGCCGTATTTCAGAAGAATTTTGATATGACGCTGGATTTGCGTTCGACTGAGTATGGAATCGTGCAGAAAATTTGCGCGCGCCTTCCCTTCTTTTCCTCAATGGGCAGAGGGCTGAAATACTCCGGCGAGTGCGACGACTGCGGCTTTTTGTATATCCGCCATCGCTTTATCGACAACGCGCTTATCCGCTATATGCGGAAGGTAAAAAAGCGCAATCCGAGCATAAAGATTGTGTATGAAATCCCGACGTACCCTTATGATACCGAGCGCAAGCCGAACCTGAGCAATTTTTACATCGTTCTCAAGGATAAGGTGAACAGCAAGAAGCTTCGCAAGTATGTCGATAGGATTGTGACTTTCTATAATCAGGACGAAATCTTCGGTATTAAGACAATCAAGCTGAAAAACGGCTTTGATTTCTCGTCCTGCTATCCCAGCACGGCAGCTATCGACTTGTCGAAGCAAATCGACGTTATCGAGGTTTCGATAACCGCCTTCTGGCACGGCTATGACAGGTTTATCGAAGGAATGCATAACTACTATCAGGCCGGCGGAAAGGAAAACATTGTTTTCCACATGGTCGGCCCCGTGCTTGACGAGAATAAGCAGCTTGCCGAAAAATACGGGCTTTCGGAGCATATTGTTTTCCATGGAAAGCTTTTCGGAGAGGAGCTTGACGCGGTTTATGCCCCCTGCGCTCTTGGCGTTGACATCCTCGGCGGGCACAGGAAGGACTATCCCGTAAGCAGCACCCTCAAATCCCGCGAGTTCGCGGCACGCGGTCTGCCGTTCATCACCTCCTCGCCCGTCGATTATGTTGAAAAAGGCTATCCCTATCAGCTTATGGAGCCTTACGACGACAGCCCGATTGACATCCCCGAAGTGCTTGAATTCACGCACGCCTGCTACCGCGATAAGTCCGCTTTCGACGTCCGCAACGAAATCCGAGCATACGGCGAATCGCGAATCGACATGAACAAAACCATGCAGCCGCTGATTGAGTATCTGAAAGGGAAGTAATATATAGAAGCATTCATTTATGCAAAACGCCGCCTGATGTATAACTGCATCGGGCGGCGTTTTGTAAGCGTTTGTCTTTGCCTGACATCAATAATGCTAATGGAAGCAATATGCCTTTTATTGCTTCGGAAACCGACAGACGCACATGACCTTTATAACGCGTAATAAGATACTGATGAATCAAGAAAATTTTACGAAATATGCAGGAATAGGGACGAAATTGTAGAAAAATACCGAGAAGATAATTCTTATAGCATTATTGATTAGAGAAAGAAAACGGCATACACAGATGCCGCTTTCAATCATAAAGTTGCTGAGATAATTTCAATCCGCTGCCGCAGAGGCAGACATTTAATTATATAGTGCCAATTCTGATAATGCAATAACAACAAGAAACTATTATCCGCTGGTAAATATATAATTGCTTAGATAGAACAAAAAGCGCTTGACATTCGCGCGGAATGATGATACATTCCATATATCACCTACACGACGGAGGAAAAAATGATAGCTCATATTCGCGAAAAGGACGGAAAACAGCAAAGCTTAAAGGAGCATTCGGAGGATACTGCGCGGCTTGCGCGGGAGAGACTTCTGCCATGCGGACTTGGGACGCTTGCGTACTTAACCGGCCTGCTGCATGATTATGGAAAGGCTACAACTAGGTTTTCTGAGTACCTTTGCGATATTTATGAAGCGTTCCTGCGAGGTGAGAAATATTCTAAAAAGACTTCGCCGCATTCGCCCGCAGGTGCTATTTTCGTTTATGAGCGATACTATTATGGCGACAATGCAAGGAAGAAAACCGCGCAGATTATTGCTATGGCGATACTCGGGCATCACAGCGGTTTGTGCGATTGCCTTGACGAAAACAGCGATTTGCGAAGCCCCTTTCTTGAAGCGATGAGCATGAACAAAGATGAAATCTGCTATGCGGAAGCCGAGAGAAATTTTCTTTGCGAGGTTGCAGACCTTGAGCGGCTTGACGAGCTGTTTGAACAGGCGACCGAAGAACTGCAGGCTTTTCTTAAAAATACTCCGAATGGCATTCTCGCGTTTTCAAGCGCTATGACAGCGCGGCTTTTGCTCGGCGCTCTTGCCGATGCAGACAGATGGGATACCGCTTGCTTCAGCGAAGGAATAATTCCATTTGAAGCTGCTGAAAAGCCTAAATGGGACGAATGGCTTTTCCGCCTTGATGAACGCCTTGGGCGCTTTAAGCCGGACAGTCGGATTTCTGCTGTTCGCGCCGAAATCAGCGGCGAATGCCGAAAAGCGGGAATGAAGTACGGCGCGGGAATTTATCGACTCACTGTACCGACCGGAGGCGGCAAAACCCTTTCTGCACTGCTTTTTGCGCTGACTCAAGCCGCCCGTAAAAGGAAGAACGCCGAAAGATTATTCTACATTGCCCCATATAATTCCATATTAGACCAAAACGCTAAAGTTATACGCGAGACTCTTTGCGAAGAAGAACAGCTCCTTGAGCATCATGGAGATATTATAATTGATGATGATTCGGCGGCTGAAACGGGAAACGAAAAGGCGCGGGCATACCGTATTCAGACTGAACGCTGGACGAGCAGAATAATCCTGACGTCTATGGTTCAACTGCTCAACACTCTTTTCAAAGGCTCAAATACGAATGCGAGACGCCTTCCGAGACTCGCCGACTCCATTATTATTTTTGACGAAATCCAAGCGCTTCCGCGAAAATGCACTGTACTTTTCGAGTGCGCTATTCGCTATCTGTCGGAGTGCCTCGGCTGTACTGTTGTGCTCTGCACCGCAACTCAGCCGGCGCTCAGGGCGCACAGTACCGATATGGTTATGACGGCGGAAAATATGGATAATGCGCAGGAACTCGGAACCGAATTGATTTCGGGCGTATCTGACTTGTTTGCTAAACTCCGGAGGGTTCGCTTCATCGATGAAAGGAATAAACCGCGCACATACGCGGAGGCGGCAGAGGGCGTAGCGGAAAAGCTGCTTTCAGGCAATTCTGTTCTGATGATTGTCAACACGAAAAAAGCCGCTCTCGAAATCTTCGCTGCGCTGAAAGACTGCACGGCTCAAAATGGAGTGATATTGATAAACCTTACGACGTATATGTGCGTTTCGCAGCGTAAAAAGGCGATAGAGCTGATGACCTCCGCGCTTGCGGAAAAGATGCAGAATCCGGACGCGCCTTCGATTTGCTGTATTTCAACTCCTATTATCGAAGCGGGCGTAGATATTAGTTTCCCTGTTGTCATCCGCAGTTTTGCCGGGATTCCGAGCATTCTTCAGGCGGCGGGGCGCTGCAACAGAAACCGCGAGGCAGAATACGGAATCGTATTCATATGGCTGCTTCCGGAGGAAAAGCTCTCGCATCTTCCCGAAATTCGTCAGGCGCAGCAGGACAGCGACGCTATACTTGACAAAGCAGCGGAAGGCGGAATTGAGATAGATATGCCTGATACGATTGACGCTTATTTCCGGCGGATGCTCCATAATGATGTAAACCGCCCTCGGGAGCTGTTCTATCCGATAAAGACTTCGGCTCGAATTCTTTATCTTGCAAGCCTTCTCGGGAAAAATTCGGCGCTGTCGGACGGCCTTTTACATCGCGAGAAGAATCCGCTTGATTCTCTTTCACTTCGCTGCTCATGGAGAACGGTTGGGAATGAATTCAAGGTAATTGATGATGACACGGTCGCCTTAATAGCGCCTTATGACGGAGGGGAGGAAATAATCGGGGAGCTTTGCGGCAGATGCTCCTATCAGCGCGGGAAGGAACTGCTTAAAAAGGCGCAGCAGTATTCCGTCAATGTTTACCGCTCGGCGCTTAAAGAACTTTTGGATATGCGCGCTGTATACCGGGCAGGGGAGAGCGGCGCTCTGGCGATTGCAGAGGAGTACTACGATGCTGAAACCGGACTTGTTCATCATCCGCAGGAAATGCAACTACTGATAAAATAAGGAGGTGAAACGAATGAAGTACGAAAATCAACTGGAACTCATGGTATACGGGCGTTACGCGCTTTTCAGCGACCCGATAACGCGCCTTGGCGGTGAAAAATGCAGTTATCAGGTGCCGACCTATGACGCGCTGAAGGGCGTAATGGAATCTATCTACTGGAAACCGACAATACGTTGGGTGATTGATGATGTGCGCGTTATGAATCAAATCCGCACGGAGAATAAAAATGTGCGCCCAATCAACTACACGGGGGGCAACACTCTTTCTGTGTACACCTACCTGTACTCGCCCTGCTATCAAATCCGCGCCCATTTCATCTGGAATGAAAATCGTCCAGAGCTTGCCGAGGACCGCGACGAGGACAAGCATTACCAGATTGCAAAGCGCGCGCTTAATAAGGGCGGAAGGCGCGACATCTTCCTTGGAACGCGCGAATGCCAAGCTTACGCCGAACCGTGCGTTTTCGGAGAAGGTAAGGGCTTCTATGATGACGACGGTTTGCGCGATTTCAGCCTTTGTGTTCACGGAATCGATTATCCAGGAGAAACGGGTAAGGACTTGATGCGCGTAAGGCTTTGGCGACCTGCGATGGTTAACGGTGTAATTCATTTCCCCGCGCCATGGGAATGCGATGAAAGCCTTACAAGGGATATCCGTCCGGCAAAGGCAAGGGAATTTACTATGGCAGACCTTAATGAAACCATTGACGAGGGAGGTGATTAAATGTCATGGATTAATCAGCTTTTGAAAACCTATGAAGCGGTAAGCGCTCAGGGAGCGTTTGAGGAAGCCGAGCATCCGCTCATCCCTGCTGGATTTATTGAAAAACGCGCCGGAATAATGGTTACGCTCTCGAAAGACGGAAGCTTTCGGGAGGCGGAACGCCTTGAGAAGAACAAGAACGACGAAGTTGTCATTCCGACTACGCCTGAGGCGGAAAGCCGGACATCATCAAGGCTTCCTCCATTTCCGCTCTTCGATAGCCTTGTGTATCTTGCTGGGGATTTCTGCCAAGACGGTGACAGCAGACTTTTTGATTACTATCTAAGGGAGCTGAATGAATGGGCGGAACAACCGGACGCGCCTTCTGCTTTGAGAATCTATCGTGACTATATCTCGCAAAAAACTTTGATTCGCGATATGCTGAGGTTTGGGCTTGATATTAATCCCGATAAGGACGGAAAGCAAATCGTCTGTTTCCGAATCCTGATGGATGATGATGACAGCGAAAGGCTTTGGCAGCGCCGCGATATCCGTGAGAGCTGGCTGAAACGAAGCCTTGCCAGAAGGGGTAATTTCAAGCTCTGCTATGTAGAGGGAAAGCTGTCTCCGATTCTGGACAGCCATCCAAAGCTTATCGGAAACGGCAAGCTCATTTCCTCGCAGGATACCGGAACGATATTCCAGTACAAGGGACGCTTTACCGAACCTGACGATGCGGTAATGGTTGGCTATGACGCGTCTGTAAAGGCTCACAATACCCTCCTTTGGCTGCTCAGCCGGCAAGGCTATAACCGTTATGGTATGCAGGCAGTTGCATGGATGACCGGCGGAGGCAGAATGGACTTTCCCGTAAAGGACGGGGAACAGGACGATGAGTTTGACAATGAAGCGATTGTGCCGCAGACCTTTTCGGAGTATGGATTAAAGGTTCGGGATATGCTGAGCGGACGTATGCGCAAGCTTTCCGGCTATGACAAGAAAAGCCTTGATGAGGTAAATCTCATTGCGCTGGAGGCTGCAACGCCTGGGCGAATCTCGGTAATCTACTATCAAGAGCTTCCCGGAGGCGAGTATGTAGAGCGGCTGACAAAGTGGTATAAGGATTGCAGCTGGGGTTTTACTCGCTTTATCGGAGATAAGGATAACCGAAAAAGGTGGCAGGGAATCTCGACGCCGACTCCGTATGAAATCGCTTGTGTTGTTTTCGGAAAGCGGCAGGCAGAAACTGCACGCGGAGATATGCGCAGCGAAAAATCCTCCACAAAGGCAATTCGCGAGTTGAAACTTCGCCTTCTGCACTGCATGGTGGATGGAGCGATGCTTCCGGAGGATATAGTCAGCGCAGCATTTCACAGGGTGACTGCTCCGCTCGGCTTTACGGATTCAAACGGAAAGTGGCAGTCCTATGATTGGAATTTGGCGCTCTCGGCATATTGCGCGCTTCTTCATAAGCGCCAGACAGAAAAAAGCAAAGACGAGGTGATTGATGTGAGCTTGGATACGACGAACACGGACCGCAGCTATCTCTACGGGCGGCTGCTTGCCGTTATGGATGCAGCGGAGCGCAGCGCGCTTGGAAAAGATAACTATCGGGAGACAAACGCTTTCCGGTATATGCAGCTTTTCCAGCAGCGCCCGTTCGACACAATGAAGAAACTGCACACACTTATCCTGCCTTATTATCGTAAGCTTGGCGATATGTCCGAGTGGTATAAATGGCAGATAGCAAAAATAATGGATTTGTTTAATGGCGAGGATTACAACTCCCCTCTGCCGCTTGACGGTAAGTATCTTCAGGGCTATTACTGCCAAAGGCAGGCGCTTTATGCCAAGAAGGAAGATAAACCCGATTCACTTACTGCCGATAACGATATGAATAATAAGGAGGCTTAACAATGTCAGTACTTTCTAACAAGATTGATTTCGCTCTGGTTTTCTCTGTCCGCAACGCGAACCCCAACGGCGACCCTCTCGATGGGAATCGTCCCCGCACTACCTATGATGGAAACGGAGAGGTTTCCGATGTCTGCCTTAAGCGTAAAATCCGCAATCGCCTGCTTGACGACGGCGAGCCTATTTTCGTCCAAAGCGATGACCATCGCGCGGATGAATTCCGCTCTTTGAAGGACAGGGCTGATGCGAACAAGTCGCTCAAGGAAAAGACGAAGGATAAGCAAGAATACGCTCGCGAAGCGTGCAGGAGCTGGTTTGATGTCCGTGCTTTCGGTCAGGTTTTCGCGTTCAAAAAGGGGAAGGAAGACGATGGAGATGCTGTTTCGATTGGAATACGCGGACCTGTCACTATTCAAACCGCCTTCTCGGTAGAGCCTGTAACTGTCACAAGCACGCAGATAACTAAGTCAGTAAACCTTGAAACCGGCGCTGACCCTGATAAAAAGGGCAATGATACTATGGGAATGAAGCACAGGGTGGATTTCGGCATCTATAAAACTTTTGGCTCCATCAACGTTCAGTGCGCGCAGAAAACCGGTTTCTCCGAGGAAGATGCTTGTAAGCTCAAGGAAGCTCTGCGCACGCTCTTCCGCAATGATGCTACCTCCGCGCGCCCTGACGGAAGTATGGAAGTGCTGAAGCTTATATGGTGGAAGCATAATTGTCCGAGCGGTCAGTATTCCTCCGCAAAGGTGCATAAGAGCCTGGATATTGCCGCCGATGGAACTGTCAGCTTTGATACGCTTGACGGGCTTACTCCGGAAGTGATTGACGGTGAATGATGACGGTGATTTCCTCTTGCTTTCGGGAATCGAGCATTTTGCTTTCTGCCGCCGTCAGTGGGCGTTAATCCACGTCGAACAGCAATGGCAGGAAAATTTCCTGACGCAAGAGGGGCACTATCTTCATGAGCGCGTTCATGACGCAGGCTTTACCGAGAAACGCGGTTCTGTGCTTCTGTCGCGCGGAATGCCCGTTCGCTCGGAAAGCCTGCGCGTGACAGGCTCCTGCGACATGGTGGAAATGGATGCTTCCGAAAACGGAGTGCCGATTCAGGGCAGAGAAGGCAGATGGCGCTTGTATCCCGTGGAGTATAAGCGGGGGAAGCCTGATTTGGCAGGCGGAGCTGCAATGCAGCTTTGTGCCGAGGCAATGTGCCTTGAGGAGATGTTTGTGACTGATATTCCGGAGGGCGCGGTTTACTGCGCGTCCGAGCACAGGCGCATTGTTATTGAACTTACTCCGGAACTTCGCGATAAGGTCAGGTCGGCGCTTGAAGAAATGCATAATTATTTTTCCCGTGGTTACACCCCGAAATGCAAAATGAAGTCTGCTTGCAAAAGCTGCTCAATGCTTGATATCTGCCGCCCCGATTTTCAAAGCGCCGGTTCTGCGAAAATGTATATGGAAAGGCTGATTCGTGAGGAGGGGGAATAGTGAAAAGGCTGCTTAATACCCTCTATGTAACAACTTCGGACGCTTATCTCAGGCTTGACGGCGGAGCAGTGATAATCGAAACCAAGGATGAAATGATTGCTCGTGTTCCGCTCCTTAACCTTGAAAGCATTGTCTGCATGGGGTATAAAGGTGTAAGCCCCGGATTGATGGGCGAATGCGCGGAGAAGGGTATTGATTTGTGCTTTCTGACTCCTCACGGTAGATTTCTTGCCAGAGTAAACGGAGCAGTGCATGGCAATGTACTGCTCCGCGTTACTCAGCATGAATGGGCAAAGGATTCCGCGCGGAGCGCAAGCATTGCGCGGCTGATGTTGATTGCTAAGATTTTCAATGGGCGTTGGTGCTTGGAGCGAACGTTAAGGGACCATGCCGAGCGCGTAAGCGAAGCGGAGTTCCGCTTGGCAATTGCCGATATGAAGCTGCGTATCGCCCAGCTTTCCGAAACTCAGGATATTGATACGATGCGAGGAATCGAAGGACTTGCCGCCAAAGCATACTTTTCTGTTTTTGAGCAAATGGTGCTGCGGGAAGAAAAAGCATTCAGGTTTGACGGACGTAATCGCCGTCCGCCGCTTGACAGGGTAAATGCTCTGCTCTCTTTTGCATACACACTGCTCGGGCATGAAATTGCCGCTGCATTGGAAACGGTCGGTCTTGACCCATATGTGGGATTCATGCATCAGCTCAGACCGGGGCGCGCTTCTCTTGCTCTTGATATGCTGGAGGAGCTTCGCGCACCCGTCGCTGACCGCTTTGTGATTTCGCTGATTAATCTGGGCGTTATTGGACCGAATGATTTTCTTCGCAAGGAAAACGGAGCATTTTATCTGAAAGATGATGCAAGAAAAACATTCTTGGGCGCGTGGCAAAAGCATAAATCCGAGCAGCTTACCCATCCGTTCTTGAAAGAAAAGATTCCGTGGGGGCTTGTTCCGTATGTGCAGGCAATGCTGCTTGCTCGCTATATGCGTGGCGATTTGGACGGCTATCCGCCGTTCATGTGGAAGTAGCTTTGCTGTTTTCTGCAAGGTTAGTGTAAGGAGGCGAAATGTCATTCTGATTTTGGTTACTTACGATATTAACACCTCAAGCGATTCAGGCGTTCGGCGCTTGAACAGAGTTGCAAAACAATGCCTTCGTTATGGCGTTCGTGTGCAATGCTCGGTCTTTGAATGCCGTATTGACAGCACACAGCTTGCCGAACTGAAACACTCGCTTGAGCATGAAATCAATCCAGATGAGGACAGCGTGCGCTTCTATCGGCTTGGTGAAAACGCTGAGAAGAAGGTGACTGTCCTTGGTGTTTCACGCGGACTTAATCCTGCCGATACGCTTATCTTGTGAGCATTTGGTGCGAATGTGTGGCGAACATTGTTTTGCTGTGGGTTCGCACTTGTAATAACGCTCAATTTGATGGTTGTGTGTATCGTGAAGAAAAAACTTTAGCGCAAAATTGTGCGATTTGGCTGATAATTCTTGCGAATTGCAAGCCTTTATTATATACTTTTGCTGTCGTCCCCCTCATGGGGGACGTGGATTGAAATTTTTAAGAAGAATAACATAAGTATTAGTTGTAGCGTCGTCCCCCTCATGGGGGACGTGGATTGAAATTATGCATATACCAAACCGTACCTTCCCCGGCTCGTCGTCCCCCTCATGGGGGACGTGGATTGAAATGTATGAGCAGGTACTTAGTTTTTCCCGCTGACAAGTCGTCCCCCTCATGGGGGACGTGGATTGAAATTCTTGTTCATCCCTAGCAGAAACAGTGTTCTGCTGTCGTCCCCCTCATGGGGGACGTGGATTGAAATCGCAGGATGGTACGCATGAGCCTTTCTGCGGGGTCGTCCCCCTCATGGGGGACGTGGATTGAAATACCGGTATTACCGATGCCGATGTTGAGGGCGCGTGTCGTCCCCCTCATGGGGGACGTGGATTGAAATCTACCCGATTCCCAATCGCTTACTGTAGGCTGAGTCGTCCCCCTCATGGGGGACGTGGATTGAAATAAGGTGCAGCACCCCGAAATTTACACCCGAACCGGTCGTCCCCCTCATGGGGGACGTGGATTGAAATCGTTCTCCAGATACACACTGCCCTGTCCGTTCGGGTCGTCCCCCTCATGGGGGACGTGGATTGAAATGCCCGTGGTAAGTGTGCAGTTGTGCCACGACGTGGTCGTCCCCCTCATGGGGGACGTGGATTGAAATATCTTCTCCGTTTTGCCGTCCTCGGAAAGCTTAGGGTCGTCCCCCTCATGGGGGACGTGGATTGAAATTTTTATAGATGTCCCCGCTGTCCCCGCTCTGTCCCGTCGTCCCCCTCATGGGGGACGTGGATTGAAATACCGCTATCAACGTTGACAAGCCGCCTTACGGGCGTCGTCCCCCTCATGGGGGACGTGGATTGAAATTCGCTTTTGCGCACGTCATGCAGAGGGCGACGCGTCGTCCCCCTCATGGGGGACGTGGATTGAAATCACATAGCGGGCAAGTTATCCACATATAGTTTCCGTCGTCCCCCTCATGGGGGACGTGGATTGAAATATTCCGTCTGGAAAGTTAATAGTTGTGATTGGGTCGTCCCCCTCATGGGGGACGTGGATTGAAATGCTCAGGCCAAGCTCTACTAATTGTACTAGTGTGTCGTCCCCCTCATGGGGGACGTGGATTGAAATGCCCTGAGCTGCTCCCTCCGCTCCCGTTCATCCGTCGTCCCCCTCATGGGGGACGTGGATTGAAATATTGCGGCGATACGAACATCGCAATCATCATCGGGTCGTCCCCCTCATGGGGGACGTGGATTGAAATGCTATACTGATCCCAGCTTTCCGCGCCGTTCAAAGTCGTCCCCCTCATGGGGGACGTGGATTGAAATCAGAGCGTAAACCTTTACGCCATTTGCCCACGCGGTCGTCCCCCTCATGGGGGACGTGGATTGAAATTTCTCCGCCAAGGTAGTTCATCCAGCTGTTTTCCGTCGTCCCCCTCATGGGGGACGTGGATTGAAATTGTTTACTTCCGGATTGATATTTTAGAGTAAAAGTCGTCCCCCTCATGGGGGACGTGGATTGAAATCCAAAGTTCCGATTTAATCCGTTGTGTAATGGTGTCGTCCCCCTCATGGGGGACGTGGATTGAAATAAAGCTGTATGTCTGTCCACGCCCTGCCGCCCATGTCGTCCCCCTCATGGGGGACGTGGATTGAAATGCGCAATGTGGGGAAGTGAGCGAATCGAAACCGGTCGTCCCCCTCATGGGGGACGTGGATTGAAATCCCCTTGGATTGATACCATCTTAACCTAAAAATGTCGTCCCCCTCATGGGGGACGTGGATTGAAATGCTCCACTCTCCTAAACTCACAGCGCCCGTAAGCGGTCGTCCCCCTCATGGGGGACGTGGATTGAAATAGCGCGGCGAAGCGGGAAAGGCTCTCCGTGCCGATGTCGTCCCCCTCATGGGGGACGTGGATTGAAATTGCCTTGCCAGCTCCTGATAAACCGCGAGCTGAAGTCGTCCCCCTCATGGGGGACGTGGATTGAAATTTTTTGCGTAGAATCGCCTACAACGTGCCTATTTGTCGTCCCCCTCATGGGGGACGTGGATTGAAATTTTGTAGCTTTGACAGACATACACAATCGTGCTGTCGTCCCCCTCATGGGGGACGTGGATTGAAATAGAAAAAAGGTTATACGTTTGATGAAGCAAGTGGTCGTCCCCCTCATGGGGGACGTGGATTGAAATGTTGGTTGTCCTCGTTGCGATAAATTGCAATCCGGTCGTCCCCCTCATGGGGGACGTGGATTGAAATCGTCGCGGCGCTCGCTCTATGGGATGGCAAAACGGTCGTCCCCCTCATGGGGGACGTGGATTGAAATAAATCCCAGTCAAACCGAATCAGGTCGAGCAGGGTCGTCCCCCTCATGGGGGACGTGGATTGAAATGACCATGATACGCTAAAATTCTTCGGGGAAAGCAGTCGTCCCCCTCATGGGGGACGTGGATTGAAATGCGTTATCTGAATGACCATTACAGCGCGGAAACGGTCGTCCCCCTCATGGGGGACGTGGATTGAAATTTAGCGGCACTCACAATCGCCTCATGGTCGGCTTCGTCGTCCCCCTCATGGGGGACGTGGATTGAAATACCTCCTGTTTGTTTGGGCTGTCCAACCGACTGGACGTCGTCCCCCTCATGGGGGACGTGGATTGAAATTATATTCCGCGCCGCAGGTGTTGCACCTGACGAGCGTCGTCCCCCTCATGGGGGACGTGGATTGAAATGTCGGAGGGACAGAGGTTACTGGGGCTTACCTTGGTCGTCCCCCTCATGGGGGACGTGGATTGAAATACCCAAATATGAAGGCGTCGCTCAAC
>JAQWCW010000020.1 GCA_028705775.1 Eubacteriales bacterium | reverse complement strand
TCTGCCCCCTCCGCCTCTCGGTTTCGGTTCTCTCTGCCTGCTCTCGCCCTCAGATGATACTCATTTCAGAATCAACTGTCGTTCTTTACTCTCTCTTCTCTGTATCGTTTTCAAGGTTCGGTGCTGTCGTTCCGGACAGCTTTTGTATATTATCACGCGCTACTCCCTTTGTCAACACCTTTTTTCATCTTTTTTTCGATATTTTTTACCCTCTCCTCCTTTTACGAACTATCGCCAAACCATTGATTTATAACGTTCGCCTATTTGTGATTATATCGGGAAACGATGTTTCAATCATTCGTGTTATATAATGAAGGGACACGGCGGCAATCGGCGAGCCGGAGCCATTAAGCAAGCAAGAAAGCCAATATAAATGAAGATAAATTAAGAAGCATTTCCGGATATAAAAAGGACGCCGTGTTTCCACGGCGTCCTCTGTGCTACTAATAAATTAGAAGCGACCCTGCTGCTGACGCTGTGCATCAAAGCAAGCGCGGCAGTATACGGGACGGTCTCCACGGGGCTGGAAGGGCACCTGAGTGGTGCAGCCACAGCCGTCGCAGATTACTTCGTACATCTGGCGATCGCCACCACCCTGACGGCCGTTAGAGGCGCGACGGGCAGCACGGCAAGCGGGGCAGCGGCCGGGCTCGTTCTGGAAGCCCTTTTCCGCGTAGAAAGCCTGCTCGGAAGCAGTGAATACGAAGTCGTTACCGCACTCGCGGCACTTAAGAGTTTTGTCCTGATACATAGTTGAAAACCTCCTCGTTTTTCCTCGACCCATTAGCAAAGGACCCATAAGTGTTTTCCATTCCCTGCATCGGTTTTGGATCGATGAACGAAGGAGGACGAAACCAAATGTTTTCCTTACCTGGGCTGGGCACGTAAAGATTATAGCACAGACAATCAGCTTTGTATACCCATCTGATGAAAAAAATTTCACATCTTTTGAAACCCGCCGAAAACAGCCGATTTCAGGCGGTTCTTTCAGCCAAAACAGCGGAAAGCGATTGAGTTGGAGCGGAAGCAAGAGCGCCGAGAAGCGCCGCATCCTCAAGAATGCCGATAATCTTCATTCCCCCGCCGTCCACCACCAGCACCCTGTGATAGCATTCCGGCTTGAGATGCCGGAGGATTCCGACAAGCTCCATGCTTTCGTCCGCGGCAAGCTCCTGAACCGGTATAGGCGCTGTGGATGAAAGCCTTTGGCGGCGGGCGATAAGCGAATCGACATAGGCAAGAACGTCGGCGCGCATTTCTGAGGACGCAGCATACATGAGATAAAGGCTCATAGCCGCCGGAAAGAACTGCGGGCGGAAAAAGACGAGAAGGCAGGCGCTGTATACAAGCCCCAAAAGCGCCGCGAGCTGCGCAAGCCTGCACAGAATCCGAGTTACCCTGACATAGCCGACTTTATCTCGAAGCGCATATCTTAGCGCGTTGCCGCCGTCGAGCGGGAGCAGCGGGAGCATATTGAAAACGAATACAAGCCATGAGTACGAAAGCAGCGCGGAAAAATATACGCCGGAAAGCTCTTTTGCGAAAAGACAGACGGCAAGGCTGACGAAAGGGCCTCCGAGCGAGAGGACAAACCCCTTATAAGCCGCGCAGGAGTATACCGCGCGCGTTTCAAGCCTTGCGCCGAAGGGAAGGATTTCAACGGCGTCCAGCTTCATTTTCATAACAAGCGCCGCAAAGATATGCCCAAGCTCATGCAAAAACAGAGCGGACAACAGCGCGCGCATTTGCAGCCTTGCGCCGGTCAGAAGCGAAAGCCCAATCAGGGCGAGAAACGCAGGATGAACCGGAATGCGGAAGGAGAAAACATGGAGGGTGAAAAGTCGTTTTGCCATACAAAAGCCCTACCTGTAAACCATAAGCGAGGCGGCGCTGACGCTTTCGCCCTGCATCATGCACTCAAGAGTCAGGAATCTGCCGCCGATGACCTCCCCGAGCGCCGCTCCCGCCGCAACCTCGTCGCCTTCCCTGACGAGCAGGGAAGCGAGATTTCCATAAACCGTTTCAACGCCGCCAATTCCGCGCAGGCGCACAAGCAGCTCCTCATTTTCGCCGTGCCCAATCGCCATAACAACAGAATCCTGAAGGGCAAACGCCGTTCCGGAAGGGCAGTAAAGCCCCACATACGGCTCGCTTTCCGCATAGGCATGAACGATTTCCTCATCGTTTTCAAGGACAAGCCGCTTGTCGGAAAGCGGAGTGCCGGCGATATTGCCGACAAAGGTCAGCTTGCCCAAGGAATCGTCAAGCTCAATGCCAAAGCTGTCCTCAAGCGAGTTGAAAACGCTGCGCGAGTCCGGCACTGCGGCGCTTCTCAGCGCGACCGCGCAGACGACGAGCGCAGCGGCAACGGCTATGCTGTGCGTAAGCCTGTCGCTTTGCCGAAGCCCCGACGCAGGCGGCGCGCCCGAGCGTTTTTTATCAAGATATCGCGCGGAAAGCGGGAGAGAAGAAAAATCAATTTTACCGTCCATATCGACGGTTGCCCATTCCACATAAACCGCGGGGCGCTTCGGCTCATCCGCAGCAATTCTATCGCGTTGTTTAACGCTCATAACGCCCGTATGATAAGGCTTTCCGGCACGCGGCGAATCATTGCTTGACAAAAAAACACCTCCCACGAAAGAATATTCGCGGGAGGCGGCAAAGATACGCGATTTTTTATCAGAGGCAGCCCATTTCCGTCATGCGCAGAAGCGCCTTCTTGATGGCAATCCGCCCGTGCGCAAGGGTCAGCGCGCCCTGCATATACGCGGTATACGGCTCGCGCATAGGCGCGTCGGCGGAAAGCTCGATTGACGCGCCCGAAACGAATGTGCCGGCAGCCATTATAACCTTGTCGGCATAGCCCGGCATATCCCAAGGCTCAGGCAGCGCCATGGAATCAACGGGCGACGCCATCTGAATCCCCTGACAGAAAGCGACAAGGCGCTCCGGCTTTGTCATTTCAATCGCCTGAATAATATCGCCGCGGGTTTCGTTATAAGCGGGAGTCGTTTTCATTCCGAGCTTTTCAAAGGTACGCGCGGCGAGCACGGCAGTTTTAAGCGCCTGCGAAACGGTATGCGGAGCCATGAAAAGCCCCTGATAGAAGGGACGGTAGGAGGCGGCGTAGCTGCCCTCCTCCAGCGCGATTCCGGGCGCGGTAAGGCGGCAGGCAATCCGCTCAATCACGTCGGCGCGCCCGACAAGATAGCCGCCTGTCGGCGCGATTCCGCCGCCGAGATTTTTTATCAGGCTTCCGACGCATACGTCCGCGCCAAAATCCGTCGGCTCGTTTTTGCATATGAATTCGCCGTAGCAGTTATCGACCATAAGGATAATTTTAGGAAAGCGCGCCTTCAATTCGCGGGCGAGCGGCTCGATATCGGAGGGAACAAGCGAACGCCGCCACGCATAGCCGCGCGAGCGCTGTACCATTACCACCTTGGTTTTTTCATTTACAGAGGCGAGAACGGAGGGAACGTCGATTCCGCCGTCCTTCATTTCGGTTTCGCGGTAGCTAACTCCCATTTCCGCAAGCGTTCCGACCTTATCATCGGTAAGCCCGATTACCGTCTGCATTGTGTCATAGGGGCGACCCGTTGCGGAAAGCAGCTCGTCGCCCGGCAAAAGAAGCCCGAAAAGGCAGAGCGAGAGCGCGTGCGTTCCCGAAACGATATGCGGACGGACAATCGCTTTATCCGCATGGAAAAGGCGGGCAAAAATGCGCTCCAAAGTATCGCGCCCGACATCGTCATAGCCATAGCCGGTTGTAGGCGCGAAATGACGGGCGGCGACCTCCTCCGCGCTGAAAACCTCAAGCACGCGCACGGTATTGAATTCCTCCACGGCGTCAATTTTTTCAAAGATTTCGCGGCAGTCCTTCTCCGCGTCCGAAACCAAGCTGTCAATCATAAGTTTATCCATAAATTCAACTACCTCTTATTAATCATAGTCCGAAAAAGTGGCGGAGCTTGTCCTCGCAGGAAAACCCGTCCTTTTCGTCAAGCCAGCTAACCCGCCCGTCGCGCCGAAACCACGTCATCTGCCGTTTGGCATATCTTCTGGTTCCGAGCTTAACCGAATAAACAGCGTCTGCAAGCGGAAGCCCCTTTGTCACAACTGGATACAGTTCCTTATAGCCAAGCCCCTGCATTGAAGTGCATTCGGGGCTTATTCCGCGCCGGACAAGCCCCTCGACCTCGCCGAGCAGCCCGTCCTTCATCATTCCGTCAACCCTTTGGTTGATTCGCTCGTACAGCTTTTCCCTCTTGCGCGAAACGCCCAGAATAAGGGCGTCATACTTTGAATTTTCAGGCAGGGCAGCCTGCGCGGAAACGGGCTTTCCCGTAACGATATAAACCTCAAGCGCCCTTATAACGCGCCTAAAATCATTCGGATGGAATTTCGCGGCTGAAATGGAATCAATTTCGGCAAGCCGCTTATGGAGTGAAAGCCGCCCAGCCTCGGTGGACGCCTCGGCAAGAAGCGCCTCCCTCAGTTTTTCATCATGGCTGGTTTCGCCCAGAGTCATCGGCAGGGTGAGCGCGCTTAAATACAGCCCCGTTCCGCCGACGAGCAGCGGAATTCTGCCGCGCATTCTGACCTCCGAAACCTTTGCCTCGGCGGCTTCCTTCCATGCGGCTACGCTGTAATTCTCGCTTGGCTCGACAACGTCAAGCATATGGTGCGGGCAAAGCTTTTGCTCCTGCGGCGTAGGCTTTGCCGTGCCGATATCCATATGGCGGTAAACCTGCATCGAATCCATGCATATGATTTCCACAGGCAGCCTTCCGGCAATCTCAAGCGCAAGCGCGCTTTTGCCTCCCGCCGTCGGCCCGACGATTGCCGCGAGCTTGATTTTATTCTCTGTCATTGTATTCTGTGGAAGCGCTTTTCAAGCTCAGAACGCGTAAGCACAATCATAACGGGTCTGCCATGCGGGCAGGAGGGCGCTGTTTCCTCGCTAAGCGCAGAGGAAACCAATTCCTCAATCTCCGTTATGGAAAGCACGTCCCCGCCCTTTATCGCGTGCTTGCACGCCGTTTGAATAATCGCGCTTCTGCGCTCCTCCTGAGACTTAAGCTGGCGCGTTTCGTCCATTTTGCCGATGACTTCATGCAGGAACGCCGCGTTGTCCGCCTTGCCGAGAACCTGCGGAACAGCATTGACTTTTACCTCGCGCTCACCGAAAACGTCTATGTCATAGCCGGCATCATTGAGAAGCGGCAGGCATTCCTCAAGCCTTGCCATTTCCGAGCTGCTCAAAGCCACAATTTCGCTCACAAGCAGCCTTTGGCTGATAACCTTTACGTCATACGCCTTCATGAAGCGGTCGTAGAGCATACGCTCGTGCGCGGCGTGCTGGTCTATCATCAGAAGCCGCCCGTCCATTTCAAGCAGGATATACGTGTCAAACGCAGTTCCGATAAGCTTGTACTTGGGGCGCGGCTTTGGCGCGGGAATATCAAGCAAAGCAGGCGCAGGCGCGCTTCTGTTTCTGCTTTCGCCCATTGCCTCATGCGTGCTATAAACAGGCGGAAGCGTGACGGGAGCGGGCGCGAACATGGAGGAAAACGCCTCCTTTGCCGAAGGCGCGCTCACGCCGATTGGCGGCAGGGTAACGGGGCGCGGAGGCGCGGTATCCCCGCGTCCGTCATTCTGCGCGCTGTCCGCAAAGCCGCTTTTCAAAGGCGTTTCAGGGGTTTCAGCCGTTTCAAGCGGAAGCACAGGTATATCCGTCGATATTTTTATATTATCCGCCGCGTTTTCGCGCGTTTCACGCTTAACGCGGGTTTCGGAAGGCTCTGAAAGCACCAGCTTCGGAGGCTCTTCCGCTTTCTGGCTTTCGTAAATCGCGGAGGCGAACATCGACATAAGGCTCTTGAAAACGGCGTCCTCGCTGCGGAAGCGCACCTCCAGCTTGTTCGGATGCACGTTTACGTCAACGTTTTCATACGGAACGGTTATCATGAACACGCCCATGGGGAACTTGCCGACCATGACGCGCTCGCGCACCGCAACCTCAAGCGCGCGGGACATAAGCGGGCTTTTGACATAGCGCCCGTTGAGATAAAAGCTCTGCTCCCGCCTTGAAGCGCGGCAGTTTTCGCCGACCCCGAGAAGCCCTTCCATTATCATTCCGCCTGCCATTCCGGAAACGGGCAGAAGCGCGTCGGCAGTTTTTCTTCCGTAAACAACAGCCGCAGCGGAGCGAAGCGAGCCGTCGCCGAGCGAATGATAAACCTGCTTGCCGCCGTTTATGAAGCGGAAGGCGGTTTTGGGCGAGGAAAGCAGCATTCTTTCAACCATATCCGAAACATACGCCGCCTCGGACGCGGGCTTTTTAAGAAAGCCAAGCCGCGCGGGAGTATTGAAAAACAAATCCTCGACCGTAATGCTCGTCCCTTCGGGGCAGGCGCAGTCCGTTATTTCCTCGAACACGCCTCCGACAACCCGTGCCATAACGCCGCTCTCCGCGCCCGAAACGCGGGTTTTGAGTGTCACCCTTGCAACGGCGGCAATTGATGCAAGAGCCTCGCCGCGGAAGCCGAGAGTCGCGATATGCGAAAGCTGCTCGGCGCTTTGAAGCTTGCTTGTGGCATGGCGCTCAAACGCCATCCTGACATCGGAGGGCGCTATTCCGCTTCCGTTATCCGTAACGCGGAAATAAGATATTCCGCCGTCCTTGATTTCAACGGTAACGGCGCTCGCCCCCGCGTCCATGGAGTTTTCAATCATTTCCTTGAGAGCCGCGGCGGGACGCTCAACGACTTCTCCTGCGGCTATCTGCCCCACAACCTCGGGCGGAAGGGCGCGAATCGGATTTGGCATAATTTTCTCCTTAGCAATGCAAACGGCAATCAGATTTTCCGCGCTTTTTCGCGCAGAAGATAAAGCTGGTTAAGCGCCTCCATAGGCGTAAGCGAATTAACGTCGAGCCTGCGAAGCTCGTCCACAAGCTCATTTTGACCGACGGAGAACATATCCACCTGTTTGGGCTTCTTGTACTCCTCCTCAAGAATGCTTTCCCCGATTGAGCGGGTTTTGATTTGATTGACCTCAAGACGGGCAAGGATTTCCTGCGCCCTTCTCAATACGGGCTTTGGCATTCCCGCAAGACGCGCGACATGAACGCCGAAGCTTTTGTCCGCCCCGCCGGGCAGGATTCTGCGAAGGAAAATGATTTCCTCCCCATGCTCCTTGACGGCGCTCCTGTAATTGCATACGCCCTCAAGCTTGCCCTCAAGCTCGGAAAGCTCGTGATAATGCGTAGCGAACAGCGTTTTAGCGCCAATCTTATCCTTATCGCAGAGGTATTCGACGACAGCCCACGCGATGGAAAGCCCGTCAAAGGTGCTTGTTCCCCTGCCGATTTCGTCAAGAACGACAAGCGAATCCTTCGTCGCGCTTCTGAGGATATTCGCCATCTCCGCCATTTCAACCATGAACGTGCTTTGCCCCGCCGCCAAATCGTCGCTCGCGCCGACGCGGGTAAAAATTCTGTCAACAACGGGGATTTCGGCGCGCGTTGCGGGAACGAAGCAGCCTATGTGCGCCATCAGCGCTATCAGCGCCACCTGCCGCATATAGGTGCTTTTGCCCGCCATGTTAGGGCCTGTAATAATCTGCATTCTGTGCGCGCCCTCGTCCATTTCGGTATCGTTCGGCACAAAATTCTCGCGCCCCAGAACAGCCTCGACGACGGGATGACGACCGTTTTCGATTATGAGAACGCCTTTATCGTTCATTTCGGGCTTTACATAATCGTTTTCGCGCGCAACCTTTGCAAAGGAAAGCAAAGCGTCAAGCGTTTTGAGCCTTTCCGCGGTCTGCTGGAAATCGGCGATTCTCGCCTTAAGCATATCGCGAATCTGCGCAAACAGCTGCAGCTCAAGCTTTACAGCCATATCCTGCGCGCCGGTTATCTTGCGCTCGATTTCACGCAGCTCATCCGTAGTATATCTTTCGCAGTTTGTAAGCGTCTGCCTGCGCTGATAGCGAAGCGGAACCTGGTCGTAATTCGATTTGGTAATCTCAATGCAGTAGCCGAAAATACGGTTATAGGCAATTTTCAGGTTCTTGATTCCCGTTTCCTCGCGCTCGCGCGCCTCAAGCTCGTTTATCCAGCGCTTTCCGTCCGTCTGCGCAAGGCGGTATTCGTCCAGCTCCTTTGAAAAGCCGGAGCGGATGAAGCCGCCGTCGCCAATCAGCAGCGGCGCATCCTCGTTGATTGCCCGAAGGAGCAAGTCCGAAACGTCCTCCATAGGCAGCATTCCCTCCGCAAGCGAGGAAAGAACGCCGCCGGATGAAAGCAGCAGACCGCGAATCTGCGGCACTCTCGAAAGGCTCTGCTGAAGCGAAAGGCAGTCCTTCGCGTTTATGGACGCATAGGAAATTTTGCTCAGCAGGCGCTCAACGTCATACACATGGCGCAGCTCCTCGGACAAATCCTGCATGAGCATTGTGTCGTTATAGATTGCCTCGACAAGCGCAAGGCGCTTTTCGATTTCATCGCGGCTTTTAAGCGGCTGCTCGACGAAGGAGCGCAGCATCCTTCCGCCCATTGCGGTTGACGTTCTGTCCAGAAGCCATAGCAGAGTTCCCTTTTTTCCGCTTCCGCGAATCGGCTCCGTAAGCTCAAGATTGCGGCGGGTCGAGCGATCAAGCGCCATATGGATATCGCCCGCGTAGCGGTTTATGCGGGTTATATGCTCAAGGGCGTTTTTCTGCGTTTCGTTCAGATACGCCATCAGAAGCCCTGCGGCGTCCTGCTCCGGCGCGTCCTCCTCAGAAAGCCCCAACGCCTCCGTCGTATCGACCTCGAAATGCTTTTTCAGGCAATCGACAGCCCTTTTATGCGAAAAGCCGACCGGCGAGAACACGGTGACAGAGGCAGGGAAGGAGGCGATTTCCGCCCGCGTTTCCTCTTTTTGAAGCACGATTTCTGTCGGGCTTATGCGCGCAAGCTCGTCCGGAATGCTTTCGCGATTCCGAACAGAAAAGACCGAGAATTCGCCCGTCGATACATCGCACATCGCCATTCCCGCACCCTTGCCGCGCGGAACTATCGCGAGCAGGAAATTATTGCGCTTATCGGGGAGCATGGACTGGTCCATTACCGTTCCCGGCGTAACAATCCTGATAACCTCGCGCGTAACAAGCCCCTTGGCAAGCGCGGGGTCCTCCATCTGCTCGCAGATTGCAACGCGGTGCCCGTTCTCAATCAGCCGCGAAATATAGGTATTCGCCGCGTGATACGGCACTCCGCACATCGGCGCGCGCTCCTCAAGCCCGCAGTCCTTGCCCGTCAGGGTAAGCTCAAGCTCCTGCGAAACAAGCCGTGCGTCGTCAAAAAACATCTCATAGAAGTCGCCGAGCCGAAAGAAAAGAATTGCGTCCTTGTACTTTTCCTTCATGCTCAGGTACTGCTGCATCATAGGGGTAACGCTTGCCATCATATGCCTCCGCTTTCGTATCTAAAAGCCCTGTGCGCCTTAGCTTCCGCGGCTTAAATCAGCCGCATCCGCCGCAGGAGGCGCAGTTGCCGCCGCAGGAGCCTTCATCGGGGTCGTCGCCGTTGATGACATAGCGAAGAACCGCGTTGATGTCGTTCATCATCTGCGAAAACGCCGCCCTGCGCTCGCTCATATTCTTTACGACGGGGTTTTCCTTCATGTTCTTTTCCATTTCCTGAAGCTTCGCGCCCTCTGCGGAAAGCGCTGTCGCGTCAACGCTCGCGGACGCAAGAAGCCCCTCGACGATTTTGCGCTGCTCCGCAACCGCCGCTACAAGCAGAGCGGCGTCCTTATCATGCATAGCCGTTTCCTCGGCAAGCCGCATTTCAACATACTGCTCGCTTTCAAGCACCGCCTGCCCAAGCTCCTTTGCCTTGTCAATATAATCCGCCATCTGAAAAACCTCCTTTATATTCTTTCGCCGCACAGGGAATTCGTTCGGCTCGCGGTTATCTTTACCGGAATCATGCTTCCCATGTCGCTCTCGCCGCCGTCAAAATGCACCGTTATGCCGCGCTCGCACTTGCCCATAACCTGATTTTCGCTCCGTTTGGAAAGCCCCTCGACAAGCACTGTAACCGTTTTGCCAATCATGCTTTCAAGCGCCCTGCCCGTCATTTCCTCCTGAAGCGCTATAAGCGCCTCAATCCGCGCCTTGGATATTTCGGGCGGAATCTGGCAGTCCATTTCAGCCGCCTTCGTTCCCGCGCGGGGCGAATAAACGAAGGTGAACGCGCTGTCAAAGCGCGCCTCCCTGACGAGCGAGAGCGTGTCCTCAAAATCCTCGTCCGTTTCGCCGGGGAAGCCAACGATAATGTCCGTGGAAATTCCGACCTCGGGCATTGCCGTCCTGAGGCGCGCGATTATGCCCATATACTGGGCGCGGGTGTAATGCCTGTTCATCGCGGTAAGGATTCTGTCGCTTCCGCTCTGAACCGGCAGATGAACGTGCGGCATGATATGCTTTCCCGCCGCCATAACGTCAATCAGCTCCTGCGACAAGTCCTTAGGATGGCTCGTCATGAACCTTATGCGCTCGATTCCGGTATCGTCAAGCGCCCGAAGAAGGCTTGGGAAGCTCATTTCGCCGTTCAAATCCTTGCCGTAGGAATTAACGTTCTGCCCGAGAAGCATGACCTCCCTGACCCCGTCGTTTTTAAGCTCCTGCGCCTCCGAAAGAATCATATCCGCCTTGCGGCTGCGTTCGCGCCCGCGCACGAGCGGAACGACGCAGTAGGTGCAGAAATTATTACAGCCGTACATGATGGTCATGAACGCCTGCTCATGCCGAACGCGCCTTATCGGAAGCCCCTCCGGAACGCTGTCGAACTCGTCGCCCTGCGCAACCGAAACAACGCGGCTGCGCGAGGAAAGAAGCTGACGCAAAAGCTCCGGAAAGCGGTACAGATTCTGCGTTCCGAAGGCAAGGTCAATAAACGGATACTGCCTGAGAATCCTGTCCGCCATCTGCGGCTGCTGAATCATGCATCCGCAAACGCCGATTAAAAGCTTCGGATTCTTCTTCTTGATTTCGTTGAGCCATGTTACGTTGCCGAGGGCGCGCCTTTCGGCGTTATCCCTGACGCAGCAGGTGTTGAAAATTACAAAATCGGCGCTTTCCCGCTCATCGGTGTATGAAAGCCCCATTTCCTCCAGCATTCCCGCAATTTTTTGGCTGTCCTGTACGTTCATCTGGCAGCCGTAGGTGACTATATGATACGTCTGCGGTCTGTCGTCGGTTTCCCTGACAAGCCGCATAATTTCCCTTTGGCGCTCGATTTCCTCTATGGGAACGCGCAAATCCTTACCGCGCATTATTCCTTATCACTCCCCGCATCGGTTTTAACGTTTTCCAGCTCGTACCTGCCCAAAAGACCGTGATTCGCTTTGAGCCTTACATTAAGCCCCGAAAGCGTTTTTGCAGCCTCATCATGCGCGGAGCGGTTTACCGAAACCGTAATCTCCCCATCCTGACCGGAGCGCCTTCTGCGGGCGACATCAAGCGCCGCCGCAAGCGCTACGCCCTGCGGGCTGAGAATTCTTCCGCTGCCGGCGCAGACGGGGCATTGCTCCATCCTGCTTTCCAGTATGTTCTGCCCCGTTCGCCGCCTTGTAAGTTCCATAAGCCCAAGGCGGGTAAAGCCCTCGACCGTCATCTTTACCCTGTCCTTGGCGGTAAGGGCGCGCATTTCCGCCTCGACCCTCGCGGCGTCCTCCGCCTCCATGTCGATGAAGTCGACGATGATAATTCCGCCCAAAGCGCGGATTCGCGCCTGCCGCGCAATCTCCGCCGCCGCCTCAAGATTCGTTTTGAGTATGGTTTCGCGCTGAATGCGCTTTCCCGTATTCGAGCCGGAATTGACATCGAAAACGGTAAGCGCCTCGCACTGGTCAACAACAAGGTAGCCGCCGCAGGGAAGATAAATCTTCCGCGCAAGCGCCTTTTTAAGCTGCTCCTCGCACTGGGCGATTTCAAGCGGGTCGTTTTCAGTAAGCTCCGCAATCATTCCCGCGCCGAGCGCTTCCTCGCAAAGCTCCTTCGTGTCGGCAAGCACCCTCTGAACGCTTTCGGGAGTGTAATCCGTAAGCGCGCGCTGAAGCGGCGAGCCGCCGGAGAGCAGCAGGGCGGGCGGTTTTTTAAATTCCGCGCCCGAAACGGCGTTTTGATAGCGCATGGTAAGCGCGTCGATTTCCGCCTTCAGCTCATCTGCGGAAGCGGTAAGCGCCGCGCTTCTCACGACCGCGCCCGTTCCGGACGGAAGGAGCGAGGCGACAAGCGATTTAAGCTCGGCTCTTTCCTTCGCGTCCCCAATTTTAAGGGAAACGCCGATTCCGCCGCCGAGCGGAAGCAATACAAGGAATCTGCCCGCAACGGAAATATCGCGCGTTAAATACGCGCCCTTTTCCTCATGCGCCGCCTTTTTAACTTGGCAGACGACTGAATCGCCCGCTTTCAGCGGCTTTGCGCCCGCCGCGCGCTCCGAAAGCGGAAGAAAGCCGAGGCGCGGCTTGCCTATTTCGACAAACGCCGCCTCCATTCCGGGCAAAAGGCGCTTTACAAGCCCAAGCACAATTTCGCCCGTTTCCGCGCTTTCTCCTGCGGAAAACGAATAGTACTCGGCAAGCCTGTCGTTTTCCATAACGGCAAGCCGCGTTTGATTATAGCGCCCCGAGCAAAGGATTTCTCTTTTCATTTCACATATCCCAGAGCGGCTGCCCGTCCGAAGTATACAGCGAGAGCCTGCGCGCGCGGTAGGCGACCTTTACGCCCGCGAATTCAAGGATTGCATTCGTAAGCTTATCCGCCCGCAGATTGCTTGTTTCCGTTGCGGAAACGCGCGCGTAAATTCTGCCGTTTTCGGCTTTCAGGCTCTTTATAAGCTGCTTTACATCCTCCGTTTTTTCGCCGCTCTTGCTCTTTCTCGTAATCATAACGCTTTCCTTTTCACAGAAAGCGGGGAGGCAGTCAAGCGCCTTCTGCGCGTCCGGCACAGGCTCAAGCTCCACCTCGTAATCAGCCATTGCAAGCAGGGACGTTAGCGACGGATGCGCATCCGGAACAACGCGAACCTTGATAAGGCGCATTGCCGTCGGCATAGCGGGAGCGAGCGCGGAGAAGATTTCCTCCGCCGTCAGCTCCTCGTCAAACGTGACCTCCGCTATTTCCTCCTTCGCGCCGACTCCGACGGGCAGTGCGGAGGCAAAATTCAGAATCATATGCGGATTGAAGCCCTGCGAATAGCGGCAGGGAAGCATCGAGCGGCGCAGAGCGCGCTGCATTGCGCGCATAATGTCAAGATGGCCTACCATGCGAATCGCGTCGCCCTTTTCAAAAGCAAGAATCGCTTTCATTTGCCGCACACCCCCCAGCGCTGAAGCCCGCAGCCCTGACAGCCCTTGCGGCAGTCGGGAGTTCTCTCCCCGCTGAGCGCGCGCTTCCATTCACGGACAAGATACTGCTCGGTAACTCCGCAGTCGATAACGCTCCACGGAAGAATTTCACCGATTGGGCGCTCCCTTGCGGCGTAGAAATCAGGGTCAAGCCCCGCGCTTTCAAACGCCTTCATCCAGTTTTCATATGAAAAGCTCTCATTCCAGCCGTCAAGACGGCAGCCGAGCTTCCACGCCTCGTAAAGCACGCGCGCCATTCTTCTGTCGCCGCGCGCGAATGTCGCCTCAAGATAGCTCAATTCCGGCTCATGCCAGTTGAAATTGACGCCCTTCTGCTTGGAAAGCACCTCGCGCAGATACGCCTGCTTTTCCTTCACGGTGTCAAGGCTGTCCTGAGCCGCCCACTGAAACGGCGTAAAGGGTTTCGGCACGAAAACGGACGCGGAGCAGGTAATTCTAAGCCCCTTTGCGCGCTTTTCCTTGGGGACGGAGAAATACGCGTCCCTGACAGAGGCGGCAAGGTCGCCGATTCCGTCCAAATCCTCGTTTGTTTCGGTCGGAAGCCCCATCATAAAATACAGCTTGACGCTCGACCAGCCGCCCATGAACGCGTCAGTCGCCTTTTCAACAAGGTCGTCCTTGGTAACGCCCTTGTTTATAACGTCCCTGAGGCGCTGAGTTCCCGCCTCGGGCGCAAAGGTCAGCGAGGATTTCTTGACCTTCTGCGTTTCCTCAAGCGTCTGCTTGACGATTGAATCAAGGCGAAGGGAAGGAAGGGAAATTGACACGCGGTACTTCCTGAATTTTTCGATAAGCTCGCCCGCAAGCTCAGGCAGGCACGAATAATCGCCGCTTGAGAGGGACGAGAGGCTGATTTCCTCATAGCCGGTATTCTTTACAAGCTTGTCCGCAAGCTCAATGAGCCTTTCCTTGCTGCGCTCGCGGACGGGACGGTAGAGAATTCCCGCCTGACAGAAGCGGCAGCCCCTTGTGCATCCGCGCATGATTTCCAGCATAATCCTGTCAAACACAATCTCGCTGAAAGGAACGTACATTTTTTCGGGGTAGGCGGCGGCGTCAAGGTTCGTAATCACGCATTTTTTCACGTGTTCGGGAGCGCCGTCCTTTGCATTTATGCTCTTTACCGTTCCGTCGTCGTTGTACGAAACGTCGTAAAGGGAGGGAACGTAAACGCCCTCGATTTTCGCAAGCCTGCGAAGAATTTCCGCGCGCGAAAGCCCCTCCGCCCTGCCGTCTGCAATCGTCTTTGACAGGGTGATAATGACCTCCTCGCCGTCGCCGACCATTACCGCGTCAAGGAAATCGCAGAGCGGCTCGCTGTTGAAAGCGCACGGCCCGCCGGCGACGACGATTGCGTCGCTTTCCTTCCTGCCTGCGGAAAGCACGGGAACTCCGCCCAAATCAAGCATTTCAAGAATGTTGGAAAAGCTCATTTCATATTGCAGGGTAAAGCCCACAACGTCAAAATCGGAAAGCGCACGGCGGTTTTCAAGCGAAAACAGCGGAGTGTTTTCCTTGCGCATCAAATCCGCCATGTCAATCCACGGCATACAGAAGCGCTCGCAGAGCATATCGGGCTGCGAGTTGAGAATTTCGTACAGTATTTTCATTCCGAGATGGCTCATGCCTATCTCATAGGTGTCGGGAAAGCAGAAGGCGAAATGCAGGCGCGCCGCGTCCCATTCCTTCACGTCCGTGTTCATTTCCCCACCCGTATATCTTCCGGGCTTTTCGACCTGCGAAAGAAGCTTTTCGGCATTCCAGCTGACGCCGTTCATTAACGCAATCATCCTTCCAAAAAGCGCCGCTTGACGCCGCGCCCTAAGCCTATACAGGCATTTTTAAGTATAGCGCAAAGGCGGGGATAATTCAAGGCTGACAAAGGCGCGGAGGGAACGGGCGTGAAGGCGCTGCCCGAAAGGTACGCGTTTTTGGCATCTGTCGGCAGGGCGCGGCAAAGCAGCGCGCAAATCCGTAATTATTAACGGATTATTTACGCCATATTCATAAAAAATGTACGAAAACCGTTGATTTTCGCTTGCGTTTCAGGTATACTCAAATTGCAGAATAACCCGTATAACATCGGCTTCGAGCTTGTCCGACCGCACGGTTGTGCCTTATCGGGCAGGCTCGAATTTTGCGCTTTCCGAAGGGAAGCCAATCTGTACGCATTATGTTCATAATGCCTTGATTTATTGCGCCGCAGCGCGTTTTATGCTACACTCGCAGGCGGGAAATACGCAATTTTTCGGAGGTAAAGCAGATGAAATACGTGCTTGTTATCGGCGACGGAATGGCGGACGCGCCCCTTGAGGAGCTGTCCGGCAAAACGCCTATCGAATATTTGAACCTTCCGTATTTTGACAAGCTGGCAGGCAGCGAAATGGGGCTGTGCCAGACCGTCCCGCGCGGAATCGCCCCGGGCAGCGACACGGCAATCCTGAATATTTTCGGCTATGACCCGCGCAAATACTATTCCGGAAGAAGCCCGCTTGAAGCGGCGGGAATGGGCGTAAGCCTCAAAGACGGCGACGTTTCAATGCGCGTCAACCTGTGCGCCGTTGAGGAAAGCGGCGACGACTATGTGATTCACAGCCATAACGGAGGCGGAATCGAGGGCGCGGACGCGGAAAACCTGATGAAGGCGCTTGTCAGCGACGAGACTTTTGCAAAGATGATGCAGGAGCTGAACATGACAATCGCGATAACCCGCACCTTCCGCCACATCGGCATTTTGGGCGGAGTCAGCGAGGGCGCGGAGTTCTTTCTGACCGAGCCGCACAACATTCTGGAAAGAAAGATTACCCAGTACCGTCCTGACGGAACGCTTGCGGAAAAGCTTTGGGCGCTAATGCTCGAAAGCTTCCGCGTGCTTGATAAAAACCCGATTAACGAGCGCAGGCGGAAAAACGGGCAGCTCCCTGCCAACATGATTTGGCCGTGGGGCGCGGGGCGCGGAATTCAGCTGCCCTCGTTTGAAGAAAAGTACGGGCAGAGCGGCGCGGTTATAAGCGCTGTTCCGCTCGTCAAGGGAATCGCAATGCTCGCGGGGCTTGAATATCCGAGCGTTGTCGGCGCAACCGGCGACCTTGACACGAACTATGAGGGCAAGGTATCCGTAGCGCTCGAAAGCCTCAGGAACGGCTTTGATTTTACCGCGCTGCACGTTGAAGCGCCGGATGAAATGAGTCACGCGGGAAGCCTTGAAAGGAAGCTGGAAGCCATACGCCGCCTCGACGCGCGCGTTATCAAGCCGCTGCTTGAGCGCCTCGGCGATTTCGGAGATTTCCGAATCCTCCTTCTGAGCGACCACCCTACGCTGCTCAGTACCCGCACGCATGACGGCAATCCCGTTCCCTATGCGCTTTATGACAGCCGCCGTGCCGGAACGCCCCGCAAATTCTGCGAGCGCGAATGCGAAACCGGAGCCTTCCTTACGAACGGCGATATGCTGATGCCGCACCTTTTTGAAATATGAGCGCGCATTTCGGAAACGTATACTTCGTCGTCCGCGATTTAAACAGAACGACTGCCTTTTATGAAAAGCTGTTCGGACAGCCCGTCAGCGCGCGCAACAGGGACAGATTCGCGCAGTTTGCCCTCTCCGGCGGCTCAATCGCCTTCCTCTGCGGCAATTACGACAGCGAGCATACCGGCGAAACCGAAAAGAGCGGCTATGACGAAAAATATGATGACACCGCCGCGATTGCGAAAAGGGAAAACTGCGGCAAGGCGGTAATCAACCTCTGGACTGAAAGCCTCCAAAAGGAGCGCGAAAGAATCCTCGCCCTTAAAATCGCAGAGCCGACCGAAATCAAATACCTTTGCAGCGCCTCCCCCTACTGGTACTTCCAGCTCTCCGACCCCGACGGAATAACCATCGAAATCACAGGAAGCATAGATTAACACAACCGCCGCTCCGATATCGAAGCGGCGGTTTTTTACAAGCATTTGGATGAAGGGCGTTTTTCGCCCACCTGAACAGATGTGCCTAAATTCATTTAAAATACAAGAATTTTTCAGCACCCGCGCGGTCAGTCAGTTTGCTTAACCAAATTTTAAGTTCCAAATGCTTTTCAGCGCTCCCGCGCGTCATCGGCGTGCTCAAAAGTCGTCTATCGCTAGGAGTCAAATGCGGCGGGGGCAGGAGTTTACTCGGGGGGTAAATGACCGCCCCCGCCGTCATGTAGACGACACCGCGAGAGGCGGCTTTTCAGTGCGCCGATTAAGCCTTTTTCATGAGTTGAGGCAAAGACCTCATCCCCGGCAAAATCGCAACAAGCATACAAAGCGCGGTATCGGGAGCGAGATAACCGGCGTTGTAGCCGATGGTGTAAAGCCAGACGTTCGTTCCCTCGGGCGCGTAGGAGGCAAAGAACAGAGCGCCGGAAAGGGTTGCCATCACCCAGCGTCCGAGACCGCCGGCGAGAACGGAAAGCAGGATGAGCAGCGTATCGCTAAGCTTGCCCTTGCCCGCCTTGTACACAATGCCCGCGATTGCAAGCGCCGCAAACGCAAGCGGATAATCAAGCAAAAGCTGAATGGGATGGACGATTTCGGCGCCCTGAAGGAGCTGAAGAAGCCCGTAGCCCGTGCCGACAAGCAGCCCGGGAGCAACGCCGTAAGCCATTGAGAACAGCATTATCGGCAGCATACTTGCGGGCGTGATTGAGCCGCCGTAGGTGAACTTGACAATCCTGATGTACGAAAGCACGAAGGCAAGCGCAAGGCAGAGCGCGCCGTTTGCAATCATGCGGGCTGACCATTTGACCTGCTTGCGGCAGATTACCAGCAATACAGCGCCCATGATTATAAGCGCGGCAAGGATAATCCAAGAAGCAAGTGAAACCTCACCGAACTTGAAGGTGAACCAGCTCTTGACAATTGGCTCGGCAGCCTCGGCGGCGGCAGGCGCTTCGGTTGCGGCGGCGACGGCGGTTGCAGCCTCGTCGCCAAGCAGTTTCAGGAAGATACCGGACATAAAAAAACCCCTTTCTATTCAGAACGCGCCGCACGCCCGTTTTCCGCTCCCGTAAGCTCTTACGGAAAAGGAAAACCCACGCTTATTACGGCGTGGGAAACGGCAGCGACGCTCCAATCAAGAAAAGGAGAGTCCGCGCTTCCCTTCGGTAGGATGACCTACAACAGGTTCTAAGGGTCCGCCCCGATAAAGGACGATCTCAGCGCTCAACGCGCTCCCCCAGCGGCACATTCATTTGTATGCGAGTCGGCTTTCGCCTGTCGCAATTCAAGATTATATCAGCAAGAGCCGATTTGTCAAGCGGGAAAACGAAGGCGCGCGTCGAATACAGCATAAAACCAAACAAGGCGGGCAAAGCGGATGATAAAGCTGACGAACGAGCAGGCAAGACGTTTCATGCTCCTGCGGCATGGGCTGATAGGTAAATACAGGTACGAGGGCAAGTCAGGCGCGCTTGAGTTCATCCGCTCGGCAGGCGCAATTCAGTTTGACCCCGTAGACGTATGCGGAAAAAACGCGGAGCTGACGCTGCAATCGCGCGTAAAGGGCTTCACGAAAAAGACGCTTTCGGACTTGCTTTACAAGGACAGGGCGCTCGTCGACTATCCCGACAAGAATATTTCAATCATTCCCACCGAGGACTGGCCGTATTTTGAGCGGTTCAGGCGCGCGGCAAGAGAATGCGCAAAGTAGTTCAGCGAGCTTCCGCCGGTCATCGAGGAGGCGCGGAAATACATACAGGCGCACGGCGCGGTGTCGTCGGACGAGCTGCCGATAAAGGGCGATATTCATTGGCACTCGGCAATCCATTGGAGCGGCGAGTGGGGCGGCGGCACGACAAAGGCGGCGCGCTCGGCGCTTGAGCAGCTGTACTCGCAGGGCGAGTGCATAATTCATCACAAGGACGGCGCAAGGAAATACTACGACTTTGCCGAAAAATACATTCCGAAGGAAATACTCTCAGCCGACGACCCGCTCCAAAGTGAGGAGGAGCATCTCAAATGGCGGGTCAAGAGGCGGATTGGCGCCGTCGGGCTGATGTGGAACAGGAAATCCGACGCATTTCTCGGAATATGGGGGCTTGACAACGATAAAAGAAACGCCGCCTTCAGTGCGCTTACCGAAAGCGGGGAAATTACCGCGCTTGAGGTTGAGGGCACAAGGGGCGAAATGTACATATTGGCGCGCGACGAAGCGCTGCTTGAAGCTGCAATGTCAGGCGAAAAGCTGACGCCGCGATGCGAAATTATTGCTCCGCTTGACGTAATGCTTTGGGACAGGAAGCTAATAAGCTCAATTTTCGCCTTTGAATACTCGTGGGAAATCTACACGCCCGCCGAGAAGCGGAAATACGGCTGCTACACCCTTCCGATTCTGTGCGGCGACGGCTTTGCGGGAAGGCTTGAGGCGTCTGCGGACACGAAAGCAAAAACGCTTTATATAAGGAATATATGGTACGAGAAGGGCGCAAAAATTACGCAGGCGCAGAAGCGTGCAATCGAGAAGCGGATTGAGCGCTTCGCAAAGTTCAACGGCTGCGAGAGCGTAATATACCTATAAGCCTTTGCCGATTTCTTCCCCGACTTTGCGCGCGGCAGCAATTTCGCCGCGCCCCAGAATATCGCCCTTATCCTTCACGGAGGGCGCGGTTACGATTCCCCCGTCCTCAAGCGAAAAATAGCCGAGAACGCTTTTATACATAGTGATAATCGAGTCAAAAACGCTCTGCCTGCTGTCGGCGCACACGGAAAGAAGGCACAGGCGGCGAACGCGAAAGCTATTCCTGATTGGGCTATGAAGGCGGTCGATAAGCGCCTTTAGCGGAGACGGAAGCGAGTAAAAGTAAACGGGCGAAGCGACGGCAATCACATCGGCGCTCATCAGCCGCTCGTAAACCCTTGGCATATCGTCGCAAAGCGCGCATTTATTCCCCTCGCTGCGATAGCAGTAATTGCAGCCTCTGCACGGGCGTATATCAAGCTCCGAAGCATAAATTGCGTCCACGGTATTTCCGGCGGAAAGCGCGCCCTCCGAAAAGGAAAGCGCAAGCGTTTCCGTATTCCCGCCGCGCCGCGGGCTGCCAATCAAAAGCGCGATATGAGCCATAGAATCATCTCCGGTAATATCAGAATTTTCGCAGCGCGCAAAAGCGCGGCATTATAAAGATGCTATGGAAAAGAGCGCTTCGGACAAATCCGAAACGCTCTTAATTTTTGAATGCTTAATCCACAGTATAGGGCAGAAGCGCGATGGCACGTGCGCGCTTGATGGCCTCGGACAGCTGACGCTGATGCTTAGCGCAGTTGCCGCTCATACGGCGGGGAACAATCTTGCCGCGCTCATTGGTAAAGCGGCGGATACGATTGACATCCTTATAATCGATAAAAGCAATCTTATCTACGCAGAACGCGCACACCTTGCGGCGCGGCTTGCGTCCGCGCGGACGAGCTGACCTGCGGTCTCCACGGTCTTCAGACATTTGGTTTACCTCCTTGTCGTATCAAGGCATAGCCTTGTGTTAAGCTGTACGCCCGATTTCTCGGCGCGTATTTTTAGAAGAAAAGCAATCAGAACGGCAGTTCATCGTCGTCCATCGGCGTAAAGCCTCCGGAAATCGGCGCTGAAGCCGGCTGCTGCGACCTCTGCGGCGCGGGCTGAGAATAATCCCCGCCCTGCTGATTAGCGGGCGAGAGGAATTCCACATCGTCCGCAATTACGTCCACAGCGGTGCGCTTTGTTCCGTCCTGCGCGTCATACTGACGAATCTGAACCTGACCGACAATGCCGACCTTACGTCCCTTCGCCAGATACTTTGCGCAGTTTTCACCCGCTTGTCTCCAGACGGTGACATTGAAAAAGTCCACTTCCGGCTGGCTCTTGTCGGCGCTCTGACTGGAGCGGCGGCGGTTAACCGCTATGCCGAAGGAGCACACGGAAATACCCGACTGGGTAGTGCGCAGTTCGGGGTCGCGGGTCAGATTGCCGATTAGAAAGACTTTATTCATTCAAAAATCACCTCAGGATTATTCCGCATCGGTCTTTTCAGGCGCGGGAGCGGCTTCGGGAGCGGCTTCGACAGCGGGAGCAGCTTCGGGCGCGGGCGCAACTTCCGCAACAGGGGCGGGAGCAACGCGGACGGGCTTCGGCTTAACTTTGCTGTGCTTCTCTTCCAGCTTGACGACGAGGTAGCGGATAACGCTGTCCGAAATGGACAGGTTGCGCTCCAGCTCGCGGGGCAGCGCGGATTCGCTGCTGAACGTCATCAGGATGTAGTAGCCTTCGGTTTTATAGTCGATAGCAAAAGCAAGATGACGACGTCCGCCGCCCCAATCCTCTACCTTTTCGACTATGCCACCGTTGTCAGTCACCAGCTGCGAGAACTTTTCGACAAGCTCTTTGCGAGCCGCCTCCTCAACGCTGGTATCAATGATGTACATGGCTTCGTAACGGTTCATACCATTCACCTCCTCTTGGACTTATGGCCCCGCGCGTGATTACGCGGAGCAAGGATGTGCCGAACACAGATTATATCAGCAAACCCGAAAAAAAGCAAGCAAAACAGAAAACTATTATATTTTGCGGGCAAGCCGCATATGCTGCGAGCCTTAATCGCACCTTACGGCGATAAGGGGAATCTCCATTTCCTCCTTCGTAAGCCCCGCATGAATTCCGAGAGTTCTCGCAACGTCGGACTTCGAGCCGAAAATAGCGTCGTCAGCAACGGCAATCGCCATATAATCGCCAATCATCTCCGCAAAATGCAGGTTCGGCTCAGCCCGTCCGAACAGCCTGCTTTCAATTACTTCCCCGCGCGTCATGAGCAGGAAGGAATCCCCGAACGCCGCCTTGAAATCGCTTTCAAACGCCGCCTCCTCGCCCGCTTTGACGAACAGGTTTACGGCGCGCGGCTCAAGCCCGGGCGCGGAGGACAGATGCGAAAGCACGGCGGGATAATCGTTTATATCCTTTCCTGCGCAGTCGATATGCCCATGGTCGGCGGTAATGAAAACGGCGGTTTCATGAAGCTGCGAGCAGAGCTTTGCAAGCCGCTCGTTCGCCTCCCACACAAGCTTTCCGACCTCCGGACCGCCGATTCCCTTTCGGTGCATCGTGTGGTCGGGTTCTTCTGAATACGAGTAGATATAGCGGCGCTGCTTACCCGTCATCAGCTTTTTTACCTCCGCGCAGACCTCGGAAATTCCGTGCGCGGGAACCTCGCCGAAGGACGAAACGGTATGCGCCTGCATTCCCTTTTCGCGGATTCTCTCGCAGATGCTCTTGTATGGCAGATAATTCCATATGGCGTCCGAAAGCGGCAGAACGTTCCCGTCGTCGTCGGTGTTGGAAAAGGTTTCGACGTTCTTTTTAAGGAAGGGATTCCAGCTTGTCCAGCCGAGCCAGCCGTGCGCGCACGGCTCAAGCCCGCTGTCAATCGTCGTCGTCGCCGCTACGGTTGTAGGCGGGAATGTGGATGAATACGTTTCGATAAAATTGCGGCGCAGAAAGGAATCCGCAGGCAGATGGCGGCAGAGAATATCCGTGCCCATTCCGTCCAGAATGACGAGCAGAACCCTTCTCGGCTTCATGTCATAAAGCAGCCTGTCCGCGCTCTCAAGCGTTTTATTTTCCGTTTCAAGCCCGAAATAACGCTGAAAGGACGCGGCGAGCGAAAGCAGCGAACGGTCATAATCCGGACGCAGGATTTCTCTTGTCATACGCTTTCTCCTTGTTTTTCACATAGCAAGATAAAACAATCCCCCGACGCTGCGCGGCGGCAGCCGTGATGTGCCGACCGCCGAAGAAGCGACGGGGGAAAAACGCCGTAAGCGGCTTACTTTCCGAGAGTTGACTGAAGGAGCGCCCAAGCCTCGTCCACAGCCTTCTGATGCTTTGTGGCATAAGGCCCAATCGACTCAACCTGCGCCTGAGTGCGCGGGAAATGGACGCAGAGATGGCCGTCGAAATTATTCGTTTTAATCGTGCCGTACAGGTGAGGCACGTTATGCATCGTAGCAATGCAGATTCTGCCGTCCGGCATTACAACCCAGACCGGATGCGGCGTCCACGCAACCTTGCCGAACGCCTTGTTCATCGCCTCCGTATCGGCGGCGGTTACAGGCTCGCTGTCCGCGTGCTTTCCGAGGCTTGAGAAGCGCAGGCGGAAGGAGGTTCCCGTCTGATAGTCATAAATTGTGACGTACTGACCGACCTTGTAATTGCTGCGCATTGAATACCAAAGCACATACTCAACCTTGCTCGGGTCAATGGTAAGCGAGCCGGTGCCTGTGCCCGTTCCCGTTCCCGCGCCGATTACGGCGGAGGAATTGAGCTTTTTCAGGGTTTCCGCGCCGACAATTCCGTCGGTCTTGAGCGAGTTATTCTTCTGGAAGGCTACGACCGCCTGATAGGTATTGTTGCCGTACTGCCCGTCCGCCGAGCCGCTCGCGAGATAGCCGAGCTGGATAAGGCGGTTCTGCATGGATTTCACGTTATCGCCCTTATCGCCGAAGCGAATGACGGAGGCGGTTGAAACCGTAGCGGAAGGCCCGGGCGTTGCGGTAACTACGGGCGCGGGCGGCGCAGTAGCCGCCGTCGTTGAATTCAGGGCTTTCAGGGTGTTTTCTCCGATAACGCCGTCCTGCGTGAGCCGGTTCTGCTTCTGGAATGCGGTTACAGCCGCCTTCATCGCATTATCGAACGCCCCGTTTGCCGTGCCGGTTATATAGCCCAAGGCAATCAGCTTTTTCTGAGCCGCCGTGACGAGCGCTCCGCTGTCCCCCAGGCGCAGGGTGTAGGCGTTGCCGATTGTTTCGGTAATAGAAGTGCCCTCATCGGTCTGGGCGCTGTCGGAATAAAGCAGGGTGAGCGTAGACTGCCCCGCGATTCCGTCAGCCTTGAGTCCGTTCGCCTTCTGGAAGGCGGTAACGGCAAGCTGAGTTCCGCCGCCGAATTTGCCGTCCGCAACGGTTGACATGAAGCCAAGCACGATGAGCCTTCTCTGCATATCCGTGACAGCGTCGCCGCTCGAGCCGCGCTTGAGCGTTTTATACTTGACCGACGTATCCGTCGGCTTCGGGGTCGCTGTGGGAACGGCGGTTTCTATTCTTTCAGTAAGCGAAAGCGCGTCGTTGGAGAAAAGCAGCTTGAGCGTGGACGAGCCTGCGATTCCGTCCGAATCAAGCCCGTTGTTGCTCTGGAATATTCTTACGGCAGCCTCGGTTATTGCGCCGAAATAGGTGTCGCAGGTTCCGGTAAGATAGCCCAAATCCTTGAGCCTGTTCTGGAGAATCAGAACGTTATCGCCCTTCGAGCCTTTTTTGAGCGTATACTTGGGCGCTACGGTAACGGATACAGTAGGCTTGGGCGTAGCGGTAGGCTTCGGGCTTGGGGAAGGAGTCGGCGTAGCGGCTGTATCGGCAAAAAGCGCCCTGATTGTCGCAGGGCCTGCGATTCCGTCAGCGTCTATTCCCTGCGCAGTCTGGAAGGCGATAACGGCGTTCTTGGTATTTTCGCCGTAGCTTCCGTCAACGCCGGAGGACATATAGCCGAGGGAGACGAGCCGCTGCTGAAGCAGACGCACATCCGAGCCGCGCGAGCCGGACTTGAGCGTTCCGCCCGGGGTTTTGAAAACCGTCGGGTCAGGCACGGGAGTATAGGTCGCAACGGGATTCACGGCAACGGGGCCGGTGGGAATTCCGCGAACGGCGTCTTGAGAATAAAGGCGGGTAAGCGTTTTTTCTCCCGCTTTTCCATCCGCCTGAAGGGAATTGCTTTTCTGGAAATGCTTAACCGCTTCAACGGTCGCGTCGTCGCAGATTCCGTTTGCCTCGCCGACATAATAGCCAAGCTCGGTAAGGCGCGCCTGCATATGGCGGACGGGCTGACCCTTGTCGTTTTTCTCAATCTGGATATTGTCAAAGGGCGGAAGAACGCTGATTTCCATCGCGTCCCCGCTCGCGTTTTTCGGCTTGCCTTCATATATAAGGCTCTGAACGTCCTGACCTGCGATTCCGTCCGCGGTAAGCCCGTTCCTGCGCTGGAACTGCTTGAGAACGGAAACCCAGTCGGCGCTCATAGTGCCGTCAACGGTAAGCGTTCCCGAAAAGCCGAGGTCGCTCAAAGCCCATTGCAGCTCGTAGACCTCGTCCCCCGTCGCGTTCCTTTTTATAAGCGAATAGGTGTAGTCGCTCTTTACTGCCAGCGCCGTCGGCAGCGCGGACAGAATCAAAAGCGCCGTCAGGAGCGCTGAGAGCAGCCTTTTCAAGGTGTTTCCGGTTTTCGCGGCGGTCATATTCCTGCCTCCATTCGCTTTACGGGCGGTTTGCGCCCAAAGCGGTTTGAGTATTCTTTATAGGTCTATCGCGGAAACGGCGAATTGCGCCTGCCGTTTCGGGGCGTTTCAGGCATACCGCGGCGCGCCGCCGCGAGAGCATTCGGGTACTTCATACATTTTAGGATATAAGCGTAAATTTGTCAACAAATATTCCGAAATCGCAACAATAACGTAACTATTTTTTCGTCCGCTTAGCCTTGCGGCTTTGCAGCAGCGTCTGCGTTTCCGCAAAGCTGTCGGGGGTGCAGTGCAGAACCATGTAAAGGTAATAATTCGGCTTATAGAGCAGAAGCTTTCCACGCTCCTGCCATGCGCCGAAGCGCGAAACCTCGTTCCACATAATGCGCTTATCGCTTATAAGAACGTGAACATGACCGTCCGCGTCGTCGGACTGCGGGGCGTTCTGCGTCGATATTCCGCGAAGCCAGAGCTGAATGGGCTTAGGGTCGGTAAGAAAGCAGCGCTGCTGCGCCGCCGTCGTGTCAAGCAGAACGAACTCCTCCTCCTCGCCCTGCAAAAAAAGCACGAGAAAGCAGACGAGAATCGAGAGCGGCAGAAGCGCGATGATAAACGGCAAAAGCCCGTTATTCATAAGATAGGTAAAGGCATAGCCGCCTCTTGCGATAATTTCGGGCAGAAGGATTGCGACGACGACAACAAAGTAAACGGGAAGAAGCACGCGCAGAATTCTGTTCCACGCAAACCAGTCCGCAACAGGCTTTCTTGTAAGAATCCAGCTGACCCGCAGCGTTGCGGGCTTCAGCTCCCTTCCGCAGTACGGGCAAACGTCCGCAAGCTGCACGTCCCGCTTGCATTTCGGACAGAACCTGTATATAGCCACTCAAGAACCTCCATTATCGGATTTCATTATATTATATCAAACCGCCGCGTTTTCGGCAATCGCGGGAAGGCTCAGAAGCACCGGAGAATGGTGGGTAAGCGGCAGAAATCTGCCGAAAAAATCATCCCGCGCCATGACAACGGTTTTGGAGCAGTCGTTCGGATGGAAGGCAAGGAAGGGCTTTGCGGCAATATCCTCATCGACGGCGAGCCGGACGGCGCATTCGGTATCGAACAAAAGCCCCGCAGGGCTTACCGAGCCGGATGTGGCATTCAGAAGGCGAAGTAAATCCTCCTCGCTTCCGAAGGAAAGGCGGCTTGAGAGAAGCGCCTTGCTGACCTGAGATGTCACAAAGCGCTTTTCCGCGCTGAGAAGCAGCAGATAAAAGGCGCTTTTCTGCCTGTTGCAGAGGAACACGTTCTTGAAAAGCGCGGTGTTTTCCGTGTCAATCCCCTGGATAAGGCGGCACTCCTCCATCGTTCTGAAGCGGCTGTGAGAAAGCAGGCGATACGGTATTCCTTCCTTCTCCAGCGCGGTAACGATTTCCTGCGCAACCTCCGGCATTGCACCCATCTCCCGAGCGGCTCGCAATTCGTTCTTTCCGCGGCGAGCCATAAGTGGTATAATAGACTAAAGTATGAATGATGTAAAGCTGCGTAAGGTAACGCCAAGGAGGAAAGCGTATGAAAAGAAGAATCGGAATCCTGACAAGCGGCGGTGACTGCCCGGGGCTTAACGCCGCAATTCGCGGAGTTGCAAAGGCCGCCTATCAGATGTTTGACGCGGAGATTGTGGGAATCAAGGACGGCTACGGCGGGCTTATCGACGGCGAATGGCGCGAAATGAAGCAGAGCGATTTCAGCGGAATTCTGACCCTCGGCGGAACAATTCTCGGAACGAGCCGCCAGCCGTTCCGCAATATGCGCGTTATCGGCGAGGACAACGTCGATAAGGTAAGCGCGATGAAGAAAAACTACAAGGCAATGAAGCTTGACTGCCTTATCACCCTCGGCGGCAACGGAACGCACAAAACCTCGAATATGCTCTCCGAGGAAGGGCTTAACGTTATAGGTCTGCCCAAAACCATCGACAACGACCTTTTCGGAACAGACTTCACCTTCGGCTTCCATACGGCAGTCGATATCGCGACCGACGTAATCGACAGAATACATACGACAGCGTGCAGCCACGGGCGCTGCATGGTAATCGAGCTTATGGGCAACAAAGCGGGCTGGCTCACGCTTTACGCGGGGCTTGCGGGCGGCGCGGACGTAATACTCCTGCCCGAAATCCCTTACGACGTTGACCGTGTTCTTTCAATAGTTGAGGACAGAGCCAAGGAAAACAAGGCGTTTTCCATCATCGCGGTTGCCGAAGGCGCTATGAGCAAGGAAGAAGCGAAGATGAAGCGCAAAGACCGCGATTTGCAGCGGCAGCAGGAGGGCTTTACATCTATAAGCGCGCGGCTCGCGAACGATTTGCAGCAGAAGGTCGGCGTTGAGGCGCGCACGGTGATTCCCGGGCATTTGCAGCGCGGCGGAACACCTTCGGCATACGACAGAGTGCTTGCAACGCAGTTCGGCGTTCACGCGGCGGAGCTTATCCGCGACGGCGTATACGGCGTATCCGTTGCAATTTCCGGCAACGCAATCACCCACAACGCGCTCAAGGATATTGCGGGCGTTCCGAAGCTCGTTCCGCCAGACCACCAGATGGTGCAGCTGGCAAGGGCGATGGGACTGCATTTCGGAGTCAAGAGATAGTTTTTCACATAAAACAGCAATACCGGATTAAGCCTTCTTTAGAAAACAGCCTGCATAAGCAGGCTGTTTTCGCTATATGGTTATTGTCATTGTAATCATCCGTTCAAAGCAAGAACGCGTACCAATGAGAGGCGAATTCACAGCATGGCAACGCAACAAGAATAAGCCTCGTATGTAGCAAAGGGAGGTGTCGCGGCACAGCCGTGACGGAGGGATTGTTGTAGGGATTCTAACGAGAATTGTTATTAAATAATCAGCATAAATCCTTATATCACAAGCGCTTCAGACAATCCCTCAGGCGCTCCGCGCCAGCTCCCTTTACACAAGGGAGCCTTCTTTGGTAAACCGCCTGCTTACGCAGACGGTTTATGATAACGTCATTGTAATTGAAAACCGCACTACTAAAATAAGCTTGAGAATCACGTAATTAAGAAGCTAACGAAAACCGACAAGCGGTGCTTTATCAGTGCGGTGTTGACACAAGATTAAGCCTCCATTGTGCAAGAACAGGTGGCACGGCGTAGCCGTGACGGAAGGATTGTTGTTTGGCTTCTCGCAAGAAATGTTGTTGAATAGTAGGCGCAACCCCCTTATATATCTAACATTTCCAACAATCCCTCAGGCGCTCCGCGCAAGCTTGCTCAAAAATCGTCTATCGTAAGGTACAAGCGCAGACGGGGCAGGAGTTTACTTTATGGGTAAATAACTGCCTCCGTCTGTCGCGTATTGGGCACCGCGAGGGGCGGGTTTCAGCGAGCTTCCAGCGTCATGAGCGAGCGCGAGCGCAACAAGCACGCGCTTGCAGCCGCTCCGACAAGTCCCGTAAAAATGAATATGATACCAATCGCGCGTCCGTCGCCTGTGCCGACGATTGCGCGAAGGGCGGCGGAAAAGGCATTATCCGCCATAAGCAGGTTTTCGCAGACGCCGTCCGCAAGCAGCGCGCCGACGAGATAGCCGACGGTTGTGCAAAGCTTTACAACGGAATCGCGCACGGCGAAAACGCGCCCCTGAACGCCGAGCGGAACATTCGAGCGCATGAGCGTCATGAGCGCCCCATCCCCGAACGGCAGCGGGAGATTGCCAAGGAACGCCGCGGCGCACCAGACCTGCCACGAGCGCCCAACGCCCAGCCATATATCGCATAGCAAGAAGGACGCCATATAGTAAAGGCACATCTGCTTTGCGAAATTTCGCTTTGGGGTAAAGACGGTCAGAAGGCACGCCCCGCAGACCATTCCAGCGCCGATTGAGCTGTTCACATAGCCGAGAATCAAGTCGTTTCCGCCCGTTCTTATCAGAACCATCGGCGTAAGCACGCTGTAATAGGCTATTCCCGCAACAAGGTTTATAAGCCCGAGATACCAAATCAGCGTTCTTACTCCCGCGCTTCTGCGAAGAAAGGAGAAGCCCTCATTCATTCTCCGGATAAGACCTCCGCTTTCTTCCGCTTGGCTTGCAGCCTTGCTCTGCGGAAGTCTCAGCAGAGCAAGCGAAATGAACGCAAGCAGAAACGAGCCGAGGTCAACCGCAAGCACCGCCTGAAGCCCGAAAAACGAGAGCAGGGCGGTTGCGAATATCGGGGAAAGAATCATTTGCAGCGAGCCTGAAAAGGACTGCATTCCGCTGACGCGCATATACTGCGCCTTCGGCACGAGCAGCGATACGGCGACATTGGAGGCGGGGCTTTGGAAAGCGCCGCAGACTCCGATTATGATATTGATAATGTATAGATGATAAACCCTGAGCTGCCCGCCGGTATAAAGCAGCAGCACAAAAAGAGTCGCAAGGGCGCTTACAGTATCCGCCGCAAGCATTATTGCCTTCTTGCCGTGCTTATCCGCAAACGAGCCGGAAAAGAGCGACACGATTGCGGCAGGAACATAACTGCATACGCAAAGAAGCGCTACCGACATAACCGTGCCGGACTGCTTGAACGCCCAGATTGTGAGCGCGGTTGCGGTCATAGCGCTGCCAAGCTGGGACAGCGTCTGCCCCAGCCACAGAACTGAGAATCTGCCCAGTCCCTTGAATTTATTCATATTTATCCCACTCCGTTTATTTCAGATTTATGCTTACGGAGCAGGGTCGGGCAACGCGTCCGCTTCAGGCTGCCGCCCGAGCCCTGCCTGAAGCCGCGTCTTTTTCGGGGCGGAGAATATCGTACATCATAGTGTTTACCTCGGGTTATTTTATCATCGCGGGCGGAATAAAGCCCTCGAAGATTACCATATTATATTCCTTTGCCGTCTTTTCAAAATCCTCTTGCAGGCGAACTGTCCACGCAACCATTATCGGCGCGCCGAGCCGCTTGCAGAGCCGCAAACCGACGGTTTTAGCCGTATCATAGCGATAGGCAATGAAATCGGGGCGCGCAAGGAAATTGAAGCAAAGGTTGCCGAGCATAACGCCGAGCAGGGAAACAACCGCCGGAATCTTTATACCGATTCCGTCCGGCTTAACGCGCCTTGAGGAAAGCTGACCGCGAAGCGCTTTCGGCATTCTGCGGCGGACGCGCAGGAGCATGAGCGGATGGAAGGACTCAATGCAGTAAACGCCGCTGTACTTTTCAAGCAAATCAAGCGTTTTATCCGTTGTTTCCTTCAGGCGGTTATGCGATTTAAGCTCCACAATAAGCGGAACGCGCCCCGCAACTACGGAAAGCACCTCAGAAAACAGCGGAACGTGCTCATAGCTGCCGAAAAGATGGAACTGGGAAAGCTCCGCATAGGTAAGCTCCCCTATCTTCCTGTCCGTTCCGCAGGCGCGCGCAAGCGTTTCATCATGAAGAACGACAACCTGCCCGTCGCGCGTAAGCTGCGTGTCAAGCTCGATTCCGTATCCGGCTCTTGCTGCCATTTCAAAGGCGGGAAGCGTGTTTTCAGGCGCGGGAGAGGAATTGCGGTGCAGTCCCCTGTGCGCGTAATAAACGCCTAGAAACGGCTTGGAATCAGGTCTTGAGCGCTTGAGGCGCGGAAGAATCATAAAGACGAACAGCGCGAGAAGCAAGATAAGCGCCGCGGCTATATAAAGATAAATCATCGGTACACTCCTTAACCCGCATGAGTATTAAAGTCAGCCATTTCATTATACAGCCGCAAAAACAAAAACGCAACAAACGCGCAACAGCAAGAAACGCGTCTGCGTGCAGCGAAAGAACAAAGCGCGCCCGTCCGCGCGGCTTGACAACGGAAAGCGCCGGTGGTATCCTTCAAGCATTAAACCATTGACGCGGAGATAAAGCCGCAATACGGATGCAAAGAGAGCCGGAGAATGGTGTAAATCCGGTCATCGCGCGGCGGCAAATGGACCGTGGAGGGCGAGGGGAAAGGCGGAAAGCCGAGTATCCGAGACGCTTGCCGGCGTTAGCGGCAGGGAGCGTTTTTGCGCTTCGTGAGGCGGGTCTTATATAAGGCCAAATAAGGTGGTACCGCAGACTTTACAGGTCTGTCCTTTATACAGGACGGGTCTTATTTTTTTGTTAAAACACAGGTGAGAAGGAGCGATAATATGCGGGAGCTTCTGATGGGCAACGAGGCGATAGCTCTTGGCGCGCTTAAAGCGGGCGTCAGGTGCGTGTGCGGCTATCCCGGAACGCCGTCAAGCGAGGTGCTTGAAACGGCGGCAAAGCGTAACCCCGGCGGAGTTTATATCGAGTGGTCAGTAAACGAAAAGGCGGCTGTTGAAACCGCCGCGGGCGCGGCATACGCCGGAGCGCGCGCAATGGTAACCATGAAGCAGGTGGGGCTTAACGCGTCCTCCGACCCGATTATGTGCCTCAACTATATCGGCGTAAAGGGCGGGCTTGTAATCCTCTGCGCGGACGACCCGGGCCCGATTTCGTCCCAGACGGAGCAGGACACGCGCGCTTTCGGGCGCTATGCGAGGATTCCGGTTCTTGACCCATCGACGCCTGAGGAAGCCTTTGAAATGACGGGCAAGGCGTTTGAATTATCCGAAAAATATCAGACGCCCGTTATCCTGCGCCCGACGACGCGCGTATGCCATTCCTGCGCGGGAATAGAGGTCGGCGCGCTGCAAAAGCCCGTAGGCGGGGACGGCTTTACGAAGGACGCAAAATGGGTCATTTTCCCCCGCCTTTCGTATCAGAACAAGCAGAAGCTTTTTGCGCGCGAAACGGAGCTTGGAAGATATTTTTCCGAAAGCGGCCTCAACAGCGTTTCCGGCAGCGGCTCAAAGGGCATTATTACCGGCGGAGTTACGGCGGCGTATGTAAAGGACGCGCTTGAAATGCTCGGCAATCCCCCCGTAAGGCTAATGACCGTCGGAACGCCCTACCCCTTCCCCGACGATATGGCGCAGAATTTCCTTTCAGGCTTGGACAGCGCTTTAGCGCTTGAGGAGCTTGACCCCGTATGCGAGGACGCGCTCATCGCAATCTGCGGAAGAAAGCACCTACCGACCGACATACTCGGCAAGCGCACGGGCGACGCAATTACGGCGGGCGAGTATTCCGTCATCGCAGCCGCGTGCGATATAGCGGCGTTCCTGAAGCTTCCGTTTGAAATAAAGCCGCAGGAGGCGGCAGCGGTTCCGCCGCGCCCGCCGGTGCTTTGCGCGGGCTGCCCGCACAGGGCGTCCTTCTACGCCGTAAAGCAGGCAATGAAGGGCAAAAAAACCGTGTTTTCAGGCGATATAGGCTGCTACACGCTCGGCAACGCCGCGCCGCTCGACATGGTTGACACCTGCCTCTGCATGGGCGCGGGGCTTACGATTGCCTCCGGACTTTCGCACGTCGAAAGCGGACGCACGCACTTCGGCTTTATCGGTGATTCCACGTTCTTCCATTCCGGAATAACGGGAGTGGTAAACGCGCTTTACAATCAGGCGGACGCGGTTTTCGTTATCCTTGACAATCACACGACCGCGATGACGGGTCATCAGCCGCACCCCGGAATCGGCAGAACGATGATGGGCGAAATAAGCGAGAAGATTTCAATCGATAACACCCTGCGCGCAATCGGAGTAAAGAGCCTGAGGCGCGTAGACCCCCTGCGCCTTTCGGACGCGGTTAAGGCGGTAAAGGACGCTGCCGATGAAAAGGGCGTTCGCGTAATCATTTTTGAAAGCCCCTGCATTGCCCTTCAGAAACCCTCAAAATCGGCAAGGGTTCAGACGGAAGGCTGCATAGGCTGCCGCAAATGCATTTCGGAGCTTGGCTGCCCCGCAATATCCGTATCGGATGGCAAGGCGCTTATCAGCGCGGGGCTTTGCACGGGCTGCGGGCTTTGCGCGCAGGTATGTCCGGTTAAGGCAATCAGCCTTTGCGGGAAGGAGTGAAGATAATGACAATCAACTGTCTCTTATGCGGAGTAGGCGGTCAGGGCACGGTGCTTGCCTCGCGCGTTATAGCCGAAGCGGCAATGCAGAAGGGCGAAAAGGCGAGAACCGCCGAAACAATAGGAATGGCGCAGCGCGGCGGCTGCGTAGTGAGCCATGTGCGCATAGGCGAATGCTTTTCACCGCTCGTTCCGCCCGCGTCGGCGGATTTGATTATAGCCTTTGAGCCGGGCGAGGCGGTAAGATGCCTTGCGTATCTCAAGGACGGCGGGGCGGTTATCGCCTGCACAACCCCCGTTGTGCCCGTCATGGCGTCAATCGGCAAGGCGGATTACGATGAAAAGAAGTATGTCAGAATTTTGCAGGAAAAAGTCGGAAATCTCGTTCTCGTATCGGCAAAGGACGTATCAAGCGCCTGCGGAAGCGCAAAGGCGCTCAACGTATACCTGCTCGGCGCGGCAATCGGGAGCGGAAAGCTTCCGCTTACCGAAGGGGATATAGAAAAGGTTCTGGAAAAGCGAGTCAAGCCGGAATTTATCAACATGAACAGGCTTGCCCTTAAAGCGGGCATAAAAGCCGCGACGGAGGCATGAATATGGAAATGAAAAAGGAAACGCTCGGCATAATCCGCAATGAGATTGCAAGGCTGAAAAAAGTACCGAACGGCTTCTATCAGAAGCGCTTTGAGGGAATCAATCCGGATGACATAAAGACGCAGGCGGACTTTGAAAGCCTGCCGTTTACCGACAAGGGAAACCTGAGGGACGCGTATCCGCTCGGGCTTGCAGCCGTTCCCGATACGGAAATCGTGCGCATCCATTCCTCCTCCGGAACAACGGGAACGCCCGTCATCATCCCCTACACCAGAAAGGATGTAAACGACTGGGCAATAATGTTCCGGCGCTGCTACGAAATTGCCGGAATCACAAATAAGGACAGAATCCACATAACCCCCGGCTACGGTTTGTGGACGGCGGGAATAGGCTTTCAGGCGGGCGCGGAGCTGCTTGGCGCGATGGCAATCCCAATGGGCCCCGGCAACACGGACAAGCAGATTAAGTTCATGCAGGATATGCGTTCGACCGTGCTTTGCGCAACCTCGTCCTACGCGCTGCTTCTTGCCGAGGAAATCGCAAAGCGCGGAGTCAAGGACAGCATCTGCCTTAAAAAGGGCGTTATCGGTTCTGAGCGCTGGGGCGAAAAAATGCGCAGGCGCATAGCCAACGAGCTTGGAGTGGAGCTTTACGACATATACGGGCTTACGGAAATCTACGGCCCCGGCATCGGAATCTCCTGCGACGCAAACGACGGAATGCATATGTTCGACGATTACGTTTACTGCGAGATAATAGATTCCAAAACAGGCAAGGTGCTTCCGGACGGCGAAATGGGCGAGCTTGTAATTACGACGCTTCAGAAAGAGGGCGCTCCCCTCATCCGCTACCGCACGCACGACCTGACCAGAAAGCTCACCGGCGAATGCCCGTGCGGCTGCAAATACCCGCGGATTGACGTAATCCTCGGGCGCACGGACGACATGGTAAAGGTAAAGGGCGTCAACATCTTCCCCGGTCAGATTGACGATGTGCTCAAGGAAATACCGCGCGCGTCAAGCGAGTATCAGGTCATGATAGACCATTTCGAGGGCAAGGACAGGCTTACGCTCTTTGTCGAAAGCGCCGTTCCGGAGGATGAGCGCTTCGAGCTTGAAAAGGAAATCTGCGCGCAATTCAAGGCGAGAATCGGGCTGATTATCGTGCCGAAGGCGGTGGCAATCGGCGATTTGCCGCGAAGCGAAAAAAAGAGCACCCGCATATACGACAACCGCTATTAATCGAATTTGAAGGAGAAAACGCAAATGGGCAAGATTATTCTTACGGGCGACCGCCCGACCGGCAGACTGCATATAGGGCATTACGTTGGCTCGCTGCGGCGCAGGGTTGAGCTTCAGAACAGCGGCGAATATGAAAAGATACTCATCATGATTGCCGACGCTCAGGCGCTTACCGATAACATTGAAAACCCCGAAAAGGTAAGGCAGAACGTTATTGAGGTTGCGCTTGACTACATGAGCGCGGGGCTTGACCCCGCAAAAAGCACGCTTTTCGTCCAGTCCCAGATTGCGGAGCTTTGCGAGTTGACCTTCTATTACATGGATTTGGTTACGGTTTCGCGCCTCCAGCGCAACCCGACGGTCAAATCCGAAATACAGATGCGCAATTTTGAGGCGAGCATTCCGGTAGGCTTTTTCACCTACCCAATCAGTCAGGCGGCGGACATAACCGCGTTCAAGGCGACTACCGTTCCCGTCGGCGAGGACCAGCTGCCGATGCTTGAGCAGGCGAGGGAAATCGTTCGCAAATTCAACAGCGTTTACGCGCCCGTGCTTGTCGAGCCGGAGGCGCTGCTGCCCGAAAATCAGGCGTGCCTCAGGCTGCCCGGAACGGACGGCAAGGCGAAAATGAGCAAATCCCTCGGCAACTGCATCTACCTTTCCGATAGCGAAAAGGAAGTCAAAACCAAGATAATGGCTATGTACACCGACCCTATGCACCTTCAGGTCAGCGACCCGGGGCATCTTGAGGGCAATACGGTTTTCACCTATCTTGACGCGTTCTGCCGCCCCGAGCATTTCGAGCGCTATATGCCCGACCATCAGAGCCTTGACGAATTGAAGGAGCATTATCAGCGCGGCGGGCTGGGCGACGTGAAGGTGAAAAAGTTCCTTTTGAGCATAATTCAGGAGGCGCTAGAGCCTATAAGACAGCGCCGCGCCGAATATGAGAAGGACATACCGGAGGTATACAGGATTCTCAAAAAGGGCAGCGACGAGGCGCGCGAAATTGCCGCGCAGACGCTTTCCGAGGTCAAGGCGGCAATGAAGATTAACTATTTTGACGACGAGGAGCTGATAAAGGCGCAGGCGCTCAGATATCAGCAGAAATAAGAGCTATGATTTATCTTGAGAGCATAACCCTGCCTAACGAGGACGCGGAATGGAAGTACAGGATGAGCGTTCAGCGCACCTGCTACAATACCATTTACCCGTTCTACACAATCATAAAAACAGGGCTTGAAAGGCTCGATTTCGCGCCAATCACGATTCTGTACGGCGGAAACGGTTGCGGCAAAACGAGCGTGCTTAACGTTATCGCGGAAAAGCTTATGCTCAGGCGCTCAACGCCCTATAACCGCTCAAATTTCTTTTCGGATTACGTTAATTTGTGCAAAACGAGCATAGAAAACGATATTCCCGACAAGAGCAGGATTATAACCAGCGACGACGTTTTCGAGTATATGCTTGATTTGCGCAGGCTCAACGACGGAATTGACTCGCGCAAGGAGGAGCTTTTCTCCGAATGGTACGATTCGCGCCATTCCCGCCTCAGGGTTCGCTCTCTTGACGATTACGACAGCCTGAAAAAGCAGAACGCGGCAAGGCGCAGCACGCAGTCCGCCTTTGTGCGCGAGCAGGTTATGGATAACGTAAGGGAGCAGTCGAACGGCGAAAGCGCCATCTTCTACTTCCGCCAGAGAATCGAAGCGGACGCGCTCTACCTGCTCGACGAGCCGGAAAACAGCCTCTGCGCCGAAAGGCAGACGGAGCTTGCGGAATACCTTGAGGAATCGGCGCGCTATATCGGCTGCCAGCTGATTATAGCCACCCACTCCCCCTTCCTGCTCGCAATGCGCGGCGCAAAAATATACGACCTTGACGCTTCGCCTGCCACCATCCGCAAATGGACGGAGCTGAAAAACGTGCGCGAATACTACGACTTTTTCAAAAACCATGACGGGGAGTTTGAGTAATCAGGCTTGGGATTATGCCCTTCCGGCAAAACGGTTAATAAAATATTGCCAAGCCTGCCGAATTGGAGTATAATTCTCAGCGACGTCGGACACTTCCGGCGCAGCGGCTGTGCCGCGGGACAGTTCGTGACCATCCTGTCCCTTACCAAAAAAACTACGGAAAGAAGAATGCTTTTTGAAAACCGAAAATCTCCGCGCGCTGACCTTCGGCGCGCTGATTGCGGCGGTATACGCCGTTTTAACCTACGCGCTTGCGCCAATCAGCTACGGCGCTGTGCAGTTCAGGGTGTCCGAGGCGCTCACGATGCTGCCGATGCTGATGCCCTGCGCGGTTCCCGGGCTGTTTGTAGGCTGCATTATTGCAAACCTCATAGGCGGAGCGGGGCTTGTCGACGTAATCGTCGGCTCGCTTGCGACGCTTGCCGCCGCAATACTGACGAGAATGCTCAGGAAAAAGCCGCTTATCGCCCTTTTGATGCCGGTAATCCTGAACGGGGTAATGGTCGGCGCGTCGCTGTCGTATATTTACAACCTGCCCCTGTTTGAAACCATGGGAACGGTCGCCTTGGGCGAGGCTGTCGTGCTTTATGCCTTGGGCTATCCCCTTTATCTTGCGCTCAGCCGCTCTCCGGCGCTGAAGAAATATTTCACGCGCTGAACAAAATATGTATTTCCGGAGGATGAAAAATGGTCACGATTTTTCAAGCGATTGTCTTGGGCATAGTGCAGGGGCTTGCCGAGTTTCTGCCGATATCGTCAAGCGGTCATCTGACGCTTGCGCGCGCGATAATGGGAATGCAAAACGTTGATACGCTCATGCTCGACGTTCTTTTGCACGTCGGTACGCTGATTGCCGTGCTGGTGGTTTTCTGGCGCGACTGGATTGATATGCTCGCGCACCCCATAAAGAACAAAACCCTGCTCATGCTTATAATCGCAACCCTCCCGACTGTTATTGTCGTCCTGCTTTTCAACGATACCATCGCTTCCTTCTTCTCCGGCTGGTTCCTTGGACCTGCGTTCCTTATAACGGCGCTGTTCATGGTGCTTGCCGAAGTGCTTTCGCGCCGCGCGCCAAAGACGCGCCGCGCGGGAGGCGAGGTTGGATATAAAAGCGCGATTTCGATGGGAATCATGCAGGTTGTGGCAATCCTGCCCGGCGTAAGCCGCTCAGGCTCTACCCTGCTCGGCGGTCTTGCAACGGGTCTCAAGCGTAAAACCGCGGCGCAGTTCTGCTTCATGATGTCCGCTCCCGCAATCCTCGGCTCGGTTGTTTTCAAGGGCAAGGACGCGTATGAAAGCGGTCTGTTCGCCACAATGGACATTGTCCCCGTTATCTGCGGAATGCTCGCGGCTGCGGTCGTCGGCTATCTTGCGATTCGCTTCATGCTCGCGCTGATTCAGAAGATTTCGCTTTACTGGTTCGCCCTGTACGTTGCGATTGTCGGAATCGCCGTTCTCGCCGTGCAGCTTACCACAACAGGAATCTTCCCCCCGTTCGCATTCCCCACCATGCAGGCGGCGCAGGGAATGCTGATGACATTGCGATAACCTATATAGCAAATCGCCTCCGCAGAATACGCGGGGGCGATTTTGCTTTTGTGAATGACAGTCCGGATTTTGCAAGGCAATAACAGCGCGTGTATATGCTCCGTATGTAGTAAAGAGGACCGGCACGGCAACAATGCCAAAAGCCTCCCTTGTGCAAGAACAGGTGGCACGGCGTAGCCGTGACGGAAGGATTGTCGTTGGGAGTGTTGTAAGAATTGTTATTGCATAATAAGCGTAACCCCTTATATATCAAGGCTTTCTGACAATCCCTCAGGCGCTCCGCGCCAGCTCCCTTTACACAAGGGAGCCTTCTTTTGGTAAACCGTCTGCGAATGCAGACGGTTTATGATATAGCGCCATCATATTCATTATCGTCTATTCCTATGCAGGAAATGCAAAACGACAATCATGGGGTTTCCCTGCATCCCCTGCTTGCTCAAAAATCGTCTATCGTGAGGTACAAGCGCAGACGGGGCAGGAGTTTACTCTATGGGTAAATGACTGCCTCATCTGTCCCGCAGTCGACACCGCAGACGGAGTGTTTTCAGCGAGCAGGACTGCTTGCTCAAAACGCTTCGGATGCTAGGAGACAAGCGCAGACGGGGCAGGAGTTTACTCGCGGGTAAATGACTGCCTCGGCTGTCGCGCAGTCGACACCGCAGACGGAGTGTTTTCAGCAAGCAGGCGCAGACGGGGCGCTATTTCAGCGAGCAGCCGCCGCCGGCGACGCCCTCCAACCCCTCTGTCAACAATTCATTTGTTCTCTTGATTTGCAGGCTTGCGTAATCGCCGGAAATCGCAAGCTGAATATCAACGCCGCAGAGAATATCGCCGACAGCCAGTGCCGTCAGGCGGAAAACGCTTTGCGAAAGCCAATAAGCCGTTACATGGCACGGCTCGGAGCTATGCGGGAAAATGCACTCGCAGAGCTTTCCGGCAAGATAGGGAAACACATACTCGCCGCTGTCGCCCGACCACTTGAGCGCCTCTACGGTAAGCGAAAGGCGCTTTATTCCCATGGAATTCGGCTGCATTTCAAATTCGAGCGGAAGTGGCGTCAGGGCGCGCGCGCCGAATTCGGGAACAGGCACATGAAGGGCGTTGATTTTTTCCGCAAGCGCGCCGTCCGAGCTTTCGGGGAGCGGCTCATCTTTCACATTCGGGCAAATGCTTTCAAAAAACGCGTCCTCAATATTCTGAACGCCGGAGGAATCAAAGCGCGTATCGGCTGTTGTGCAGAGCAGCAAATCCTTTTTAGGGACGCAAAGGGCAAGCTGACCGCCCATACCGTACATCATATAGCCGTCGCGGCTCATCCACATCTGCCAGCCGTAGCCGTGCCTTTCCTCGCTGCTGCCCGCAAACGGCGTTTCGGACTGCTTTTTCGTCATGCTTTCGATAAAGCCGCGCGGGACAATTCCGTCCCCGCCGCGCATGATAAGCCGCGCGGTAAGCGCCATATCGCGGAGCGTCATCACAAGCCCCGTACCGCCCTGCGCCGTTCCGACTCCGTCCGTAAGCCAGCGCTTTTCACCGCGCGCGCCGATTTTGTCAAAAAGCTCCGACTGCAAAAAGTCAAGCAGCGGCTTTCCCGAAAGCCGCTCGGCAAGCGCCGCGAGGGTCTGGGCAGCCGACGTGTCATAATTGAAAACCGTTCCCGCCTCATGGGTAACAGGCGCAGTGAAGAAGGACTTTGTCCAGTCCGCGTCCGTTTGCTTGTATACAGTTCCCGTGCGGCAGGTCGCCATACGGAGCATATCGCGGATTGTAAGGCGCATAAGGCGCTCATCGGGGCGCTCCGGCAGCATATCGGGAAAATAATCGGCTATCCTGTCATCTACCGACAAACGCCCTCTGCCTGTCAGAATGCCGATTGCAAGCGCCGTCATGGTTTTGCTGACGGAGAACATTCTGTGCGGGCGCTCTGCCGAAAACGGCTTCCAATACCCTTCGGCAAGCGTGTTTTCGCCGCGCATGAGAATAAAGCCGTGCATATTGACGCGCTTTTCCGAAAGCCTGTCAAGAAAAGCGGCGACTGCGGAAGCCGGAACACCGAATTTTTCGGGCGTAAGCATTAAGAGCGCCTCCGATAAACGAATTGTTATTGTATAAAGTATATCATCCCGCGATATTAGTGTCCATCCACATTTTTGTATATGTAAATACAGCGGCAAATCTGTTATAATCCTGTCATAGCAAGCGCCGCATAAAGCGTGCGCAGTCAAGGAGCGTATTTTAATGAACATCAGGGAATTTGAAAGCCTTTCACATTCGGGCGCGGACTGGACGGGCGCGTTTGAGCGCGCGGCGCAGTCAGCAAAGGAAAGCGGCGGCGGCGTTATCACCGTTCCCGCCGGAGTGTATTATACTCACGGAATTCAGCTTTACTCGGGAACGACCCTTTTTGTCGAGGCGGGAGCGCGGATAGCCTTTCTTGACGACGAGGAGCGCAGGAAGGTTATTGATTCCGAATTCGAGGGAATCCCCGAAAAGGCGTATATGCCCTGCGTTTACGCAAAGGGCGCGGAAAACGTGCATATAAAGGGCGACGGAACGCTCGACGGGCAGGGCGAAAAATGGTGGCAGAGGCATCTGAAGGGCGAAAACAAGTTTGCCCGCCCCTATCTAATCTGCTTTGACGAGTGCAAAAACGTGTCAGTCGAAGGCGTTACGCTCACAAATTCGCCCGTATGGACAATCCATCCCCTGCGCTGCGACGGGGTCTGCATTCGCGCGGTAACAATCAAAAACCCCTCGAATTCGCCCAACACGGACGGAATCGACCCGAACGCGTCAAGGAACGTGCGCATATCCGACACGACGATTGACGTTGGCGACGACTGCATAGCGATTAAAAGCGGAACGGAGTCAACGCCGGTAAAAAGCCCGTGCGAGAACATAATCATCACGAACTGCCATATGCTGCACGGTCACGGCGGCGTTGTTATCGGCAGCGAGATGAGCGGCGGCGTAAGGAACGTGCTGGTTTCCGACTGCATTTTTTCCGAAACGGACAGGGGCATAAGGCTCAAAACGCGCAGGGCGCGCGGCGGCGCGGAGGAAAACCTGATGTTCCGCGACATTCTGATGGACGGCGTCATTTCGCCCGTGGTTTTCAATATGTTCTACTTCTGCGGCAAGGACGGGAAGCTGAAGCGCGTGTGGGACAAGGCGGAGTACCCCGTTGACGAAACGACGCCGAGCGTTCACGACGTAACGATATCCGGAATAACGGCGAAGCGCTGCCGAAGCTGCGCGGGCTTCTTCTACGGACTGCCCGAAAGCCCCATCGAGCGCGTTACCCTAAAGGAAATCAACATCGAAATGGCACGCGGCGCAGAGCCTGAGCGCCCCGCAATGATGGACGACTGCCCCGCGCTTGCGGGAGCGGGCTTCTATCTTCGCAACGCGCGCGACGTGCTGCTTACCGACGTGCAGCTGGGCGGACTTTCCGGCGAAAAGTTTGACGCAGACAAGAGCGTAACCTTCAGGGAGGCGTAAATGCGGCTTTTCATATGCGGCGATTCAACCGCCGCCTCTTATCCAAAGGAGCTTGCGCCGCTTACCGGCTGGGGGCAGGAGCTTTCGGCGTTTATAAGCCCCGATATTGAAATTACAAACGCTGCCAAGGCGGGAAGAAGCTCCAAAAGCTTCATTTCGGAAGGGCGGCTGAGGGACGCCGAGCGCGAGCTGAAAAAGGGCGACGTTATGCTCGTTCAGTTTTCGCACAACGATGAAAGCCCGCTCGTATGGCGGCATACCGAAAAAGACTCGTCATACCGAAATTGCCTGAAATTGTTTATATTGACAGCAAGGGAAAAGGGCGCGTTGCCGGTGCTGCTGACCCCGCTTTGCTGCGCCGTATTTGAAAACGGGCGGCTTCTTCCATCCCATTCAGGCTATGTTGAGGCAATGCGCGAAACCGCGGAGGAATGCGGCGTTCCGCTCGTGGACATATACAATAAAAGCTATGATTATATATCTAAAATCGGGGAGGAAGCGAGCAGGAGGCTTTACCTGTTCGCCGCCCCGGGCGAGTTCCCCGCATACCCAAACGGGAGCGCCGATACAACGCATTTGAGGCGCGAGGGCGCAATCCGCATTGCAGAAATGGTCGCAGAGGGCTTGGCGGAAGCGGGAATTGCGCTAAGCCGGTCAGCGCCCGCGTCGGAGGCATGATATGTACGTAGTGGCAAAGGACGGCTCGGGCGATTTCACATCGCTTCAGGCGGCGATTGACGCAGTTCCTGAGGGACGGGACGCAAAGACAATCATCGTTCTGCGCATGGACACCTACGCTGAAAAGGTAATTATAAACAAAAGCAATCTTCGCATTGTGGGCGAAAGCCGCGACAGAACGAGGATTACGAACGGCGATTATGCAAAAATGCTCCTCGAAAACGGCGAGGAATACGAAACCTTCCTTTCATATACGGTTCTGGTTGCCGCCGACAATGTGGAAATCGAGAACCTGACGATTGAAAACAACGCGGGCGAGGGCAAGGAAATTGCGCAGGCGGTCGCGCTGTATGCGGCGGGCGACCGCTTTTCGGCGCGCAATCTGAAAATCACGGGAAAGCAGGACACGCTTTTCTGCGGGCCGATAACCGAAAAATGCGCAAAATACGCAAAGCGCCCCGTTCCCCCGTCCGACATAAAAAACGCGGGCGACTGCGGGCTTACGAAAGAGCGGCAGTACTTTGAAGAATGCATAATCGCGGGCAGCGTTGACTTCATATTCGGGCCGTACCGCGTGTGGTTCGAGAAATGCGAGCTTATAGCCGCAAAGAGCGACAAGGCGTTTCGGGGCTGGTATACCGCCGCAAACACGCCCAAGGAGCAGGAATACGGCTTCGTTTTCTGCCGCTGCCATCTTACCGGCGAATGCAGGGACGGCGCAATGTCGCTCGGCCGCCCTTGGCGCAAATATGCAAGGACGGCGTTCATAGACTGCGAAATGGACGCGGTTGTCGCTCAGCGCGGCTTCCTTGACTGGGACGGCGAAAGACAGGTTACATGGCGGTATCAGGAGTACGGCACAACCGGCAAAGGCGCTTCAGGCAATGAAAGAGACAGACGGGCGGCGCGCCTTACCGAAAGCGAGCGACGCGCGCTCACCCCGATTGCCGTGCTTTCCGGCACGGACGGATGGAATCCCGCAAACCGCATTCCGACAATTTACCTTTGCGGGGATTCGACGATGGCGGACTACCCGCATGAAAAGCGCCCCATGACGGGCTGGGGAACGGCTTTGCGCCCCCTTACCGCAGGAAAATTCCATACCGAAAACTGCGCGATGTGCGGGCGCTCAAGCAAGAGCTTCATTGCCGAAAAGCGGCTTGCGCTAATCGAGCTTTGCCTGCGCAAGGGAGACAAGCTGATAATCCAGTTCTCACACAACGATGAAAAAAGCGACGTCGGCGTATCGACAAGCGCGGGCGGAACATATCCGCTGTACCTGAAAATGTTCATAAACGCGGCAAGGGAAAGAGGCGCCGAGCCGATTGTTTTAACGCCCGTCGCGCGCAGGCGCTTTGACGGAAACGGCAGCTTTTACAAAAGCCACGGCGAATACCCTGACGCGGCGCGGAAAACGGCGGCGGAAGCGGGCGTAAGGCTTATCGACATGGAAAAGCTCACTGATAATCTTTTGATGTCAATGGGCGAGGAAAAATCAAAAAGCCTTTACCTGCACCTCGAAAAAGGCACGGAAAACTACGAGGACGGGCTTTGCGACGACACTCATCTTTCGGTTCGCGGCGCAGCGGAGTTCGCGAGGCTGTTCGCGGGCGAGTTTGAAGGACACGAAATTTGACCTTTACTGTCATATTCTCGGATTTGCGGCAGGGCGCTTTTGCCTTGCCGCAAATTGCATTTATGAGCTGATATTCTCAGAAAACAGCGAGTAACGCAAGCGTCTGCGCTGATTGCATAAGACATACAATTATGATATACTATATACTTGATGAAGTATGATGCCGCAAAGACGCATTCGGCGGCGCAAAGCATTCATCGGTGCAGTCTCGGCGCAGGCGAAAGCAGGAGCGAGAGAGCATAAATTCAGCGTAAGGGGTATCATCAATGAACATCGGTGAATTCTGCGATACCTTCCCGCCGATGCTCGACGGAGTTGGGCGGGTTGCGATGAGCTATTGCTCCGAGCTGGCGAAAATGGGGCACAGCGCATACTATATCGCGCCCGACGCGCCTAAGTATAAAGAGCAGACGGACGTAAGCCTTGTTGCCTACAAGTCCGTTCCGATTCCGGGGCTGCCCTATCGGGTCGGGCTTCCCGCAACGGATTTTTCCTTCCGCAGGGGGCTTGACGCGCTTTCAATAGACATAGCCCACGCGCACAGCCCGTTTTTTACGGGCATGGAGGCGCTGAGGCAGAAGCGCAAGCTCGGCATTCCGCTGGTTGCGACGCTGCACAGCAAGTATTTTGACGACATTCTCAAGGCGACGCACAGCAAAGCGATAGCAAAAAAAGGCGTTTCCAAAATAGTCGGTTTTTTCGATAAGTGCGACGAGGTCTGGACCGTCAACGATTCCACAGCCGAGGTGCTTGAAGGCTACGGCTACAAGGGCGAAATAATCGTAATGGAAAACGGGACGGACGGAGCGGAGCTGTCAAGCGCCGACAGGAAAGAAGCCGAGGAGCGCTTTTCCATAAAGAGCGGCGAGCACCTGCTCCTTTATGTGGGTCAGCACGATTACAAGAAAAACATCAAGCGCATACTGCTTGCCATGAAGCTGCTCAAAGGCAGCGGCTATCCGTTCAGGCTCGTTATGGTCGGCAAGGGCGGGGATGAGAAAAAGATTCGCGAGGACGTTTCCGAGCTTGGACTTGAAAACAATGTTACGCTCGCGGGCTTTGAGGACAGGCGGAACATTCTGCTCGCGCTTTACGAGCGCGCCGAGCTGCTCGTTTTTCCCTCGCTTTACGACACCTGCGGGCTTGTGGTGCGCGAGGCGGCGGTCATGGGCACGCCGAGCATAGTCGTCCGCTCCTCCTGCGCCGCGGAGGGAATAGAGGACGGCGTTAACGGCTTCCTCTGCACGGACGACGAGAGCGACATAGCGAGAATCATCCCGCTCGCTCTGGAGCGCAGCGAGGCAGTCGGCAGGGCTGCGGCTGCAACGCTTCCTATCGCATGGTCGCAGATAGTCGCAAAGGCAGAAAAGCGCTATATGGCGCTGATTGAAAAGAGCAAGGGATAAAACGCGCCATTTTGCCCGTTTATGTCCGTCACCGCGCCGCTTGGCGCGCTGTTGAAAGGCGGTAATGCCATTGAAGAAGCTTTCTCCGCTCGCAAAGCGGCTGGTCAATATCGGTTTCATAACGCTCACGCTTGGCGTTGTCGTCCTTATTGCTTTCAGCAATTCGGAGCTTCAGGACGCATGGGGCGTGCTGTTCACGCTAAGCCCGCTTTGGCTGTTTGCCTGCCTTTTGGGCTGGTTCGCCTACCTTCTGCTTGACGCGACGAGTATGTATATTTTCTTTACGCGCCAGAAATACAAGCTGCGCTTCCTTTCCGCGCTGCATATGAGTACCTTGGGCTTTTACTACTCAAGCATAACCCCCGGCGCGTCCGGCGGGCAGCCGATGCAGGTTTACTACGCGAATAAAAAGGGAATCCCGATTGGCGTAAGCACGTCCGCAGTCGCTGTCAAATTCTTCTGCTCGCAGTTTGCAATGGTGTTCCTCGGCGGGCTGGTCTGGATTCTGCATAACGGCTTTGTTCAGACGCAGCTTTCCGGCGTTCAGTTTCTAGTAATCTTGGGAATGTGCATAAACGGAATCGCGATTCCCGGAATAGTCCTGATTGGCTACTGCCGCCGCCTTGTTCAGGTGTGCGCGGCGTTCTTCGTGCGCCTCGGAGCGAGAATGCACATTATCAAAGACCCGCCCGCCGCATGGGCGTCCACGATGCGCGTTATCGACAATTTCCACAGCTGCATGACCTTCGTTCGCAAAGACCCAAAAACGATACTGATTCAGCTCGGAACGGCGTGCGCGCAGCTTATATGCTTCATGAGCATTACATATTTCGTTTACCGCGCGTTCGGCTTTGCAGACGTATCGTGGGATAAAATTGTGACGATAGCGCTTCTTCTGTACATATCCTCCAGCTACACTCCCCTGCCCGGCGCGTCCGGAATGTCGGAGGGCGGCTTCCTGCTTTACTTCAAGGGCATTTTCACAGAAGGAACGGTAAGCCTTGCGCTGCTCGTGTGGCGCTTGTTCACCTATTATATTTTCATAATCATCGGCGCTGTTGTGACGCTCGTCAACTCCGCGCGCGGCTCAAAAGACCCGAAGCGCGCAAGCGAGTTTCGGGACGAGCAGCTGCGGCTTGAGCGCGAGGCTCAAAGGCGCGCAGAGGATAAGGACGACGCTACCGACAATATGAGTGCGGAGGGATAACCATGAATGTAAACGAGGCGCTTGAAAAGCTCGAACAAATCGAACTGAAAATATACGCAAACCGCCACGCCATGTCGCTGATTAATTACGACGCGTACACCCGCGCCCCGAAAGGCAGCGGCGACGCGCGCGGAAAGACGCTTTCCGTGCTTGCCGAGGAAGGCTACAAGCTGATGGTGAACGACGCCCTCAGGGAGGTTCTCGGCGTTCTTCTCGAAAACAGGGACAGCCTTTCCGAGGTTGACCGCCGCCGCGCCGAGGTTCTCTTTGAGGACCTTGAAAAAATGCAGCGCATTCCGATGGAGGAGGTCATAGCCTTTCAGGAGCTGACCAACAAGGCGCAGGACGTATGGCACGACGCAAAGGTAAACAACGATTACGCCTCCTTCGCCCCGTATATAGACAAGATTGTTGCATCTCTCAAGCGCCAGAGCAAGTATATTGATTCAGACAGGGACGCATACGACGTTCAGCTCGGCGAATACGAAAAGGGCATGGACACAAAAAAGCTTGACGCAATTTTCGGCGAAATGAAGGCGGGGCTTCGCCCGCTGATTGAGAAGGTTTCGTCCCTTCCCATTCGCGACGATTTCCTCAGGCGCAAGTGCGATATTGCAAAGCAGCGCGAGCTTTCCGACAGGCTGATGAGCCTTATGGGGATTGACAGGAATCACTGCACGATTGACGAAACCGAGCATCCCTTTACGGATAATTTTTCAAAATACGACGTGCGCATAACAACGCACTATTATGACGACGCGGTCGCCTCCTCGCTGTACAGCGTCGTTCACGAGGGCGGTCATGCGCTTTACGAGCTGCATACGGCGGACGAATTGCAATACACCTGCCTTGCCTCCGGAACCTCGATGGGCGTACACGAGAGCCAGAGCCGCTTTTACGAGAACATAATAGGGCGCAGCCGCGCGTTTGTTTCGCGGCTCTACCCAATGCTCCGCGAGCTTTTCCCGAATGAATATTCGGACGTAAGCGAGGACGAGCTTTACAGGGCGCTTAACAAGGCGGAGCCGTCCCTTATCCGCACGGAGGCGGACGAGCTTACCTATACGATGCACATAATCATCCGCTACGAAATCGAAAAAATGCTCTTTTCCGGCGAGGTGACGAGCGCAAACCTGCCTGAAACGTGGAACAGGCTTTACAAGGAATACCTCGGAATCGACGTTCCGGACGACAAGCGCGGCGTTTTGCAGGATTCGCATTGGTCGGGCGGCGCGATGGGCTATTTCCCCTCCTACGCTTTGGGAAGCGCCTACGGAGCGCAGATGCTCGCGGCAATGCAGAAGGATATAGACGTTTTCGGCTCGATAAAGAGCGGCGATTTTTCCAAGGTAAACGGATGGCTTGAAAATAAAATCCACCGCTACGGACGGATGCTCGACCCGACGGAGGTTGTGCCGAAAGCCTGCGGAAGCGAGTTCAGCCCGAAATACTACATCGAGTATCTGTCGGAAAAGTTAAAGGACGTTTACGGCATATAAAAATCAAGGTCAACGCAAAGACGCGCCCTGATTGGTACGGGCGCGTTTTAACGCGAAGAAAATGCAAAACTCATAAAGGGCGAGGGATGTACTGTGAAAAAACTGGTTCTGATTCTCCTGACGGCGCTCATGCTGCTCGGCATTTCATCTGTGGCAAGCGCAGAAACCACAACAACTGTAATGGTCTATATGTGCGGAACGGATTTGCAGGAGGACTGTCTTAACGACATTTACGAAATGCTTGCAGTTCAGGTTCCGGACTCAATCAACATAGTAGTCGAGGCAGGCGGCGCCTCGCAATGGTCGGACGGCAATCTTGAAGCGCAAGCAATAAACCGCTTTATCGTCCGTGACGGCGAAATGCAGGATTTAGAGGTCATAAACCAGTACAACATGGGCGATTACGCAACGCTGCAGGAGTTCATCGAATACAGCGCCGCGAACTATCCCGCCGACCGCTACGGCTTGATTCTGTGGAATCACGGCGGCGGCTCAACGGGCGGTATCTGCTATGACGAAACCGCCGACGACGATTTTCTCAGCCTGATGGATATAAATTACGCGCTCTACTGCGTGACCGAGGAAACCATGAAGGGGTTTCATTTTGATTTCATAGGCTGCGACGCGTGCCTTATGGGTACGTTTGAAATGGCTTCCCTTTCAAGGTTCTATGCCGATTACTATATCGCGAGTGAGGAGCTTGAGCCGGGCTGGGGCTGGTACTACACCTACTGGCTCGAGGCGCTCGCAAGCAATCCCGATATGCCGACGGAGGAGCTGCTTCGGAACATAGCGGACGGCTTCTACGACTACTGCATAAGCCAGAACCCGCAGGAGTATCTAACGATAAGCGTTTTGGATTTGAAAAGGTTCGAGCTTGTATGGCAGCGCGCAGAGGAATATGCTTCCTATCTGTCCGCGGCGATTGCGGACGGCAGAATGACGGACATTTCCCGCGCCCGCTCAAAAATGTACGCCTTCGGCTCCTATTATGAGCATTCATCGGACATGGTGGATATGGAGCAGTTCGCGCGCCTTACCAAAAGCTTTGCGCCGAACGCCGCAGACAAGCTGCTTGCGGCAATCGACAGGGCGGTTATATACAACCGCTATAACGAGGATATGTTCGATTACGCCTGCGGCATTTCGATTCTGCTTCCTAAGGACACAAGGGGCGAGTTCAGCAACTATATCGAGGACTATGAAGGCAACGAATACACCCCCAATTATACGGATTTCGTAAAGGGCTATATGGCAACAGTCAGCGGCGGCAGCTATCAGTTTACTTCCGCTACCCCGTCAAGAGTCGAATACAGCCAGGTTATAGGCTCGGCGCTTTCAGGCTCCGGTGTTCAGACTGCCTTCATCCCCGGCGCAAGCTATGAGCCGGAGGACGAGGAAAGCGGCGAGGAATACGAGGAGACGGACGAGCAGGAGCCTGCGGAGGAAGAAGAAACAACCGAAAGCGAGCCTGAGCAGACCGGCGACGGGGAAACAGAAGGCGGAGACGCTCAGGGCGAAATAAGCGCGTACGATGAAAACAATATGTACGCTTACAGCATGACGCTTTCGGACGAGGATATCGCAAACCTCAGCTACGTTGAGGGAATGCTCCTTTTGAGCATTGACGACAACGAAAACGAGCCGTATTATGTTGACCTCGGCTACCTGCAGAACGCGTGGATAGACTGGGAAAGTAACACGGTTTACAGCACCTTTGACGGAACCTGGCCCTATCTCGCGGGGCAGCCCATCGTTATGTACGACCAAGTAAAGACCGAAAAGGCGCGCCGCTCGATAATTCCCGTAACGGTTAACGATAACGAGTGCTACCTGCTTGTGATTTTCAGCGGGGACAGCAAAACCGGCAAGATTATGGGCATGAGCGAGGGCTACACGCAGAACGGTCTGCCCGTGCGCGGCTCAACGCCGCTCAAAAACGGCGACGTGATTGTTCCGCGCTACGCGCTCTACTATGACGATGAAAACGGCGAAACGCAGGAAGCGGCATTTACCGGCGATGAAATCGTGTATGACGAATCGCTTCAGGTAACCTACGAGTCGATTACCGACGACGGGGACAGCGAAACGACCTTCCTGTACAGCTTCTGCCTTAACGATGTTTTCGGCGGCTGGCAGCTTTCCGACCACATCTCGTTTGAGTAACGCTTTATCGTCTGCCTGCGGTTGAAAAATCGCGCGGCGGACAATAAATAAATTTTTCTAGGAGGACTACCACGATGAAAAAACTCATTTCCCTGCTTCTCTGCCTTTGCCTTGCCCTGTGCGGAATGACCGCGTTTGCCGAGGACGCCGAAGAAACCGAGGGCACCGAGGAATACGACGCCGAGCACTACGACAACGGCGGCGATTTCTCCGACGCAACCAACCTCTACACCATTCAGGCAGCAGGCTTTCAGGTAGCTCTGCCCGCAATCGTTTCCGTTACCAACGAGGAGGAAACCGAGGACGGCGCTATCGTAATCACCCTTGCCATTGACGGCCGCGAGGACTGCGAAATTACCGTAACCATGAACATGGTTGAGGAATACGCGGGACTTACGATGACCTCGCTCTCTCAGGAGCAGCTCGACGCAATCATCAATTACTACAACTCCGCGCTCAAGTGCGATACTCCTCCTGAGCTCATCTCGATTTCCGATGACCCGGAGTATGCAGCCTTCAATCCCCTCTACGTAATCGGCAAGGACGACAACAACTACGGCTACGCAATCTATGTCGGCATTCTCGGCGGCTTGCAGCTGACCGTTTCCCTCTGCTACACTGCCGAAACCGCAGACGAGGAAAACCTCGGCGCTCTGCTCAACACCTACATCCAGTTCTTCGACTGCGTTGTGCAGGCTTCTCAGGCTGAGTAAAATCCCCGAAGAATAACCGGCGTCCGATTTATCAAAGCAGCTGCGGCGCGTTTTTCATTATTCATGATGAAAAGCGCGCCGTTTGTGTTTTATCGAGTTTATTTATACGTTTCCCGCGTCGCCGCAAAGTTATAACACTCGCGATGATTCCCCGCATGTAGGTTTGTCAAACATCTTGGACAGTGAAGTATTCACGAAGGAACTCCCTAGGGGAAGCCCAGTGGAGAGGGCGCATCGGCATGTTGTTGCTACGACTTTGGTGCACAGCTAGCTGTGCACCAA
>JAQWCW010000037.1 GCA_028705775.1 Eubacteriales bacterium | reverse complement strand
TGTTATGCTGTTCATGAAGGATGAGGCTCCTTTCGGCTTTTGTTGTCTGCAACTCAACTATAACCGATTTCGCCTCGTCCTTCATTCTTTTTTTTTCATTTGTCCAAGATGTATTGTAGCGCTACACTTTGGCAAAGTAAAATTTCCCGCGCGTGTTGCATTTCCGTTTTTGCTATGCTATAATCCTAAATGCGGCTTTATGTGTCGCGCTGTCATCCGTCAAACGGCGGGTAGGCGCGCTCGAAACTAGCCGATATGCGTATGCGGCAAAAGAGGTGAAAGTCATGAAGGAAGGTATCCATCCGAAGTACGGCAAGTGCGTTGTTCGTTGCGTATGCGGCGAAACGTTTGAGACCGGCTCCACCAAGCCTGAGCTTACAGTCGAAATTTGCTCCAAGTGCCATCCGTTCTTCACCGGCAAGCAGAAGCTGGTCGATACGGGCGGACGCGTAGACCGCTTCAAGAAGCGCTTCAATCTGGAATAATTCGAGCTATGAAAAATGCCGGCTTTACGTCGGCGTTTTTCATTTGTATAGGAAGCTTATGAATAATTAATCGCCGTCCGCGCAGAATAGTAATCAGCTTTGCGGAGAGGGTGGCGTTATGAGAGGGGAACAGCTCTTTTTGAAACAGTATACGCTTAAAAACGGCCTGCGCATAATTGCGGAGCAGATAACCTATATTCGCTCCGTGTCGGTCGGCGTCTGGATTGGCGTCGGCTCAATGCGCGAAAGCGCGGAGGAAAACGGTCTCAGCCACTTCCTTGAGCATATGGCGTTCAAGGGCACGGAAAAGCGCACGAGCCGCCAGATAGCCGAGGAAATGGACAGAATCGGCGGACAGACCAACGCGTTCACGGCAAAGGACTGCACCTGCTTTTACGCAAGGGTCGCGCAGGACGATATGGAGAAGGCGGTTGACATCCTTGCGGATATCACGCTTAACCCGAAGCTTGATAAGGACGAAATGAATAAGGAGCGCGGCGTAATCCTCGAGGAAATTTCGATGGTCGAGGATGAGCCGGAGGAGCTTGCGCATGATTTGCTCGCGCAGGCGCAGTACGGCTCCCTGCCGCTCGGCAGACCCATCTTAGGGCCGGAAAGCCTTATCAGCGCCTACAGCCGCGCAAATCTTATGGATTTCAGAAATAAGTGGTATTGCCCGAACAACGCGGTTATCTCGATTGCGGGCAATTATGACGAGAAGGAAATGCTCGACCTTATGGAGCGCTGCTTCGGCGCATGGGAGGGCAAAGCGCCCGAGCATACGCGCGGCGGCTATGAAAGCCTTATGCCGTCCGTTCTGTATAAGGAAAAGGATATTGAGCAGCTCAATCTCTGCCTCGGCTATCCGGGCTTTGCCATCGGCGATAAGAAGCTCGTTCCGCTTGCCGTTCTCAATAATCTTTTCGGAGGCTCGTCAAGCAGCCGCCTTTTCCAGAAGGTGCGCGAGGAGCTTGGAATGGCGTATTCCATCTATTCGTATCCGTCCAGTAATCCCGAATGCGGAATGTTCTCAATATATGTGGGAACAGCGCCGAAAAATGCAAAGAAGGTTGTAGAGCAGATTGACTCCGAAATCGACAAGCTTCTTAAAAACGGAATCGGCGAGGATGAATTCGTTATGGCAAAAGCGCAGCTGCGCTCAGGCTTTATCCTCTCGCTTGAAAGCCCGCTTTCAAGAATGCAGTCGATTGGCAACGCGCTTCTTCTGAAGGGCGAGGTCGCAACGCCTGACAGCAGGCTCAAGGATATTGACGCGGTCACGAGGGAGGACGTTCAGGCGTGCGCCGATATTATCCTTCAGGCTCGCCGCTCCGGCGCGGTTGTCGGCAGGAACGCCGAAAAGCTGTCGGAGCTGATAAGAGCCTGAGGCGTCAGCGTTTCTTTGCGTTCTGCGCAATAAGCCGAAGAATTGCGTCTGTTCCGTTCGCGGCGGGCGCGCTTTCAAGATTCCTTATTATTTCGTCCTTTTTACCCCAAAGCTTCATAATGCTTTCGTAAAGGCTGTCCGGCGTCATATCGCTCTGGCTCAAAACAAGCGCGAGCGAGCGGTTTGCGAAGCTTTCTGCGTTAAGCACCTGGTCGCCCCTGCTTGTGGAGCCCTTCGGATAGGGTATCAGCAGGGACGGCTTTTTAAGCGCCTGAAGCTCGCACAGCGTGTTGCTTCCGGCGCGGGAAAGCACGATGTCGGCGGCGGCAAGCGCGTCGTTCATTCCGTCCGAAAGGTATTCCGCTTGGCTGTAGCCGCTTACGCCTTCAAGTGTTTTGTCAAGGTTTCCCTTTCCACACAGGTGAAGAATGTCAAACTGCGGGGTAAGCCTTCCGACGATTGCCCTCAGCGCTTTGTTGACGCTCTGCGCGCCCTGGCTTCCGCCCGTCATAAGCAGCAGCGGCTTTTTACCGTCAAATCCGCCTATCTCAAGCCCTTTTTCGCGCTTTCCCTCAAACAGGGACGTGCGCAGGGGAGTGCCGGTGTAAAGCCCCTTCTTGCCGACAGCCTTTGCGCATTCGGGAAAGGTTGTGCAGATTATCTTTGCAAACGGCTTGCACAGCTTGTTTGACAGCCCCGGCGTTAAGTCGCTTTCGTGGCATATTACCGGAATGCGGCACAGCCACGCGCCGAAAACTGCGGGGAATGCTACAAAGCCGCCCTTTGAAAAAAGTATGTCGGGCTTTATGCGCGCAATAAGAAATGCGCTCTGGAAAGCTCCGGCTATGACCTTGAACGGGTCGATAAAATTCTGCCATGAAAAATACCTGCGCAGCTTGCCGCTCAGAACGCTGTGGTAAATTATGTCCTTATCGGCGGCAATCAGCGTATGCTCGATTCCGTTTTCAGTGCCGATGTAGTGAATTTCGCAGCCCATTTTCTTGAGCCCGGGTATAATCGCAAGGTTGGGAGTAACGTGTCCGGCGCTTCCGCCTCCGGTAAGCACGATTTTCTTCAAAGCCTTCACAGCCTTTCACCGATTTTGCCAAGGCATATCTTATCCCATTTTATCAGAAATGGCAAGCGGTATGCGCTTTTGAGCAAAAATCGCCCGTTCCGTGATTTCGCTTTATATTTCCTTTGATTCGCTTTACAAACGGCTCTGTTGGTGTTATACTTTGTTTCGTATGAACCACAGGCTCAGCTATGCGATTCTCCAACGCATTTCTTAGCCCGCGGCGATTGAATAATAGGAGGAAACTGAAATGACCAAGAGTGAAATCATCAATGCCTATGCCCGTCACGAGGGTGACACCGGTTCTCCTGAGGTTCAGGTTGCGCTTCTTACCGACCGCATCACCCACCTCAACGAGCATCTTTCGACCAATAAGAACGACCATCACAGCCGTCGCGGACTGCTGCTCATGGTTGGTCAGCGCCGCGGTCTGCTCAAGTATCTGAAGGAGACCGATATCGAGCGTTATCGTGACCTTATCGCCAGGCTGAACCTGCGCAAGTAATTTGCGTTTCAGGGCACAGCGGCGGCAGCTTGTTGCGCGCCATATGAATGGACAAGCGCCAAGCGTGGAACATTTAATGTAAAGCCGTCGGCTGTGGGCGACTTCCGCTCATTGCCGGCGGCTTTCAGCCTGTATGGGCATCCATACGGGTTCTCGGGCGAATTGCCCGTGATTGACGGCGAAAACGCCTGAAATCAAGTGATGTGTGTGGAGAAAAGGAGTAGTAAAATGGATTTCAAATCGTACACTATGGAGCTTGCGGGACGTCCCCTTACCATCGAATTCGGTAAGTACGCCGAGCAGGCAAACGGCTCCGCGTTCGTGCGCTACGGCGACACCGTGGTAATGGTCAACGTGACCTGCTCGAAAGCGCCCCGCGATGGCGTTGACTTCTTCCCCCTGAGCGTTGACTTTGAGGAGAAGCAGTATGCTGCCGGCAAGATTCCCGGAGGCTTCATTAAGCGCGAGGGTCGTATGTCCGAAAAGGCGACGCTTACCTGCCGCCTTATCGACCGCCCCATTCGCCCGCTCTTCCCCAAGGGCTTCCGCAACGATGTGCAGGTTCTCTGCACCGTTCTGAGCGCCGAGGAAGACGTACAGCCCGATGTAGTAGCCATGATTGGCTCGTCGATGGCTCTTTGCGTCAGCGATATTCCGTTTGCAGGCCCTACCGGCTCTGTAAGCGTCGGTATGATTGACGGCGAGTATATCCTTAACCCCGGCGCGGAGCAGCGCAAGCTCAGCGACCTCAGCCTTACCGTAAGCGGAACCAAGGACGCGGTAATGATGGTTGAAGCCGGAGCGAAGGAAATTAGCGAGGAGAAGATGCTCAAGGCTATCCTCTTCGCGCATGAAGAAATCAAGAAGATTATCGCCTTTGAGGAGAAGATTGTTGCGGAAGTCGGCAAGACGAAGAACGAGTTCCCGCTGTTCCTCACCGGCGACGATATCAAGGCTGCGGTTCGCGAATACGCTTACGATAAGTGCGTATACGTGTTCGACACCTTTGACCGCACCGAGAGGCAGAACCGCGAAAACGAAGTGAACGCCGATGTTCAGGCGCATTTCGCGGAGCAGTTCCCGAACCGTCAGGCTGAAATCGCCGACGCGGTTTATTACCTCAATAAGGAAATCATGCGTAAGCGTATTATCGAAACCGGCGTTCGTCCGGACGGAAGGCAGATTACCGAAATTCGCCCGATTTGGTGCGAAACCGGCGTTCTTCCCCGCGCGCACGGCAGCGCGGTATTCACCCGCGGTCAGACGCAGGCGCTTACCGTCACCACTCTGGGCATGACCAGCGAGGGTCAGGTGCTGGACAGCCTTACCGGCGAGGATTTCAAGCGCTATATCCATCACTATAATATGCCCCCGTACGCTACCGGCGAAGCGGGACGCGCAAAGAGCCCCGGAAGGCGTGAAATCGGCCACGGCGCTCTTGCCGAGCGCGCGCTGCTACCTGTAATTCCTACGGTTGAAAACTTCCCTTACGCTCTGCGCCTTGTTTCCGAGATTATGTCCTCCAACGGCTCGTCCTCAATGGCTTCCGTATGTGGCTCTACCCTGAGCCTTATGGACGCGGGCGTTCCGATTACCGCTCCCGTAGCGGGCGTTGCGATGGGACTTATCAAGGATTCTGACAGCGATAAGGTCGTCGTTCTTACCGATATTCAGGGCCTTGAGGACTTCCTCGGCGATATGGACTTCAAGGTTGCCGGAACCCAGAACGGCATTACCGCCATTCAGATGGATATCAAGATTAAGGGCATCGACGAAGCCATTCTCCGTCAGGCTCTCAAGCAGGCTCTGAGCGGAAGGCTTTTCATCCTCGGCAAGATGATGGAATGCCTTGACCATCCTCGTGAGCAGCTGAGCCAGTACGCGCCTAAGATTATTAACTTCACCATCAATCCCGATAAGATTCGCGAGGTAATTGGACCCGGTGGAAAGATGATTAACAAGATTATCGCGGAAACCGGCGTCAAGATTGATATCGAGGACGACGGCAACGTGTTCATCTCCACCGCCGATGCCGATGCGGCAGCTAAGGCCCGCAAGATTATCGAGGGCATTGCGAAGGATATCGAAGTCGGCGATGTGTTCACCGGTAAGGTTGTCCGCATCATGAACTTCGGCGCTTTCGTAGAGCTTGCTCCCGGCAAGGATGGAATGATTCACATCTCCAAGCTCGACAACAAGCGCGTCGAGAAGGTTGAGGATGTTGTCAACATCGGCGACGAGATTGAGGTCAAGGTATTTGAGATTGACGCGCAGGGTCGTATCAATCTTATCCGCAATGACCTTACCTACGAAAACAAGCCGATGAGCCGCCCGATGGGTGACCGCACCGGTCGTCCCCCCCGCAGGGAAAGCAATTTCCATAAGGACTGATAACGTCCTGAATAAATGATGACAGCCGCGCTCTCCGGTATTTGCCGAAGGGCGCGGTTTTCTGTATGCGGTTTTGCGCAAAGCCTCGGAAAACCTTACCCCGTAACTCCTTTGAAGCATGAAAAAACTCTCCGGAATTATACCGGAGAGCTTTCTGTAACCGCTCGGTTAATTGCCGAGCGCTTCCGTAAGCGAATCGACCGCGTCCTCAATGGAGGATATAGCGTCGTCAAGCGCGTCCTGCGCGCCGCTTTCGGCGCTTTCTTCAATGGTGTCCATAAGCTCGCTCATGCGGGAGAGCAGATTATTCAGCTCGCTTTCTATTCCCGCAAGCTCCTTGCGCTGCTTCTCGTTCATTGCTTACTTACCAAACGCGCAATCGCCGCGTCTGTTCTGCGCATGGTTTCGTCCTTTCCGATAAGATAGGCGATTTCAAACGCGCCGCCCGGCGTGTTCTCCTTACCTGAAATGGCGATTCGCATCGGCCAGAGTACCGCGCCGTTCTTCTTGCCCGCCTCGGCAATAACCGGCATAATCGTGTCATGAATCGTTGTTTCCGTCCAGTCGCTGATTCCCTCAAGCACTGGCTTTATAAGCTGCAGGTTTTCGAGGGCGACTTCGGGATTGGTTTTCATCTTCTTGTTGACATAAAGCTCGTCTGGAAACTCCGGCATTTCCGCAAGGAAACGAACCATATCGGGTATTCTGTCGAAAACCTCTGTGCGAATCTGCATAAGCTCCGCAAGGCGCTTCAAATCGAACCTGCCCTTGCCCAGAGCCTTTTCAAACCACGGCGTCGCCATTTCGAGATACTTGTCAAAGGGCAGGCGGCGGATGTACTCAAAATTGAACCATGTCAGCTTGCCGATGTCAAATATGGCGGGCGCGTTGTTGATTCCCTTGACGGAAAACGCGTCCTGAAGCTCTGAAAGGGTGAAAAACTCGCGCTCGTCGCCGGGATTCCAGCCGAGCAGCGCAAGATAGTTGATAAGCGCCTCGGGCAGATAGCCGCGCGATACGAAATCGCTGAAATATGCGTCGCCGTCGCGCTTGGACAGCTTGTGGTGCTGGTCGCGCATTACGGGCGGCAGATGGATGTATTCGGGAATGTCCCAGCCGAGAGCCTTGTAGAGCAGATTGTACTTGGGGGTGGAGGAAAGGTACTCCGTCCCGCGGATAACGTGGCTTATCTGCATGAGATGGTCGTCCACAACGTTTGCAAAGTTGTAGGTGGGCATTCCGTCCTGCTTGATTAAGACCATGTCGTCCAGAATATCGTTGGGCGTTGTTATATCGCCGTATACAAGGTCGTGGTAAGTGGTTTCGCCGGTTGTCGGGGCGTTATGGCGGATTACATACGGAACGCCCGCGTCAAGCTTCGCCTGAATCTCCTCCTTGGTAAGGGAGAGGCAGTGCTTGTCGTATTTGAAAACCTCGCCGCGCTCTTCGGCAGCCTTGCGCCTCTCGTCCACCTCGTCCTTAGTGCAGAAGCAGTAGTAAGCGTCGCCGCTTTCAATAAGCTGCTTTGCGTAGGGCAGATAGAGCGATTTGCGCTCGGACTGGATATACGGGCCGAAATCACCGCCGATGTCGGGGCCCTCGTCCCAGTCAAGCCCGCAGCCGCGAAGCGTGTCATAAATAACCTTCGTCGCGCCCTCGACGTATCTCTCCTGGTCGGTGTCCTCAATGCGCAGAATAAATCTGCCGCCGTTTTTCTTGGCGAAAATGTACGCGTAAAGCGCAGTGCGCAGTCCGCCCAAATGCATAAATCCGGTGGGGGAGGGCGCAAAACGTGTTCTTATCATAAAAATATCTCCTTATTTGTTGACCTTTGCCCATGTATCCTTGAGGGAAACCGTGCGGTTGAATACGGGCATATCGGCGGTGGAATCGGAATCCTTGCAGAAATAGCCGGTGCGCAGGAACTGATACGTGCTTCCGACTGGAGCGGCAAGCAGCGAACGCTCGCAAAGCGCGCCCTTTACCACGGTAAGGCTGTTGGGGTTGAGGCGGGATATGAAATCCTTCTTGTCAACCGCCGGCTGCCCTTCCTCATCCTCCGGAATTTCCTCGTCGTTGTCCTCGCTCAGAAGCGGCTCGTAGAGGCGCGCTTCCATCGGCGCGGCGTCCATATCGCTCAGCCAGTGCAGCGTGCCCTTTACCTTGCGTTCAGCGCCCTCGCTTCCGCTCTTGCTCGTCAAATCGGCGCTGCACAGCAGCTCCGTAACGTTCCCGTTTTCGTCCTTTATGACGCTTTCGCATTTGATAATGTACGCGCCCTTGAGACGAACCTCTCCGTCCGGCTTGAGACGGAAGAATTTCTTGGGCGGTTCCTCCATGAAATCGTCGCTTTCAATGAAAATGTGCTTGGTAAAGTGGAGGGTTCTTTCGCCCATTTCGGGATGGTCGGGATGGTTTTCGAGCGTCAAAACCTCAGCTTTGCCCTCGTCCCAGTTGGTTATCGTAATTTTGAGCGGCTTTAAGACAGCCATTGAGCGCGGCGCCTTGCCGCCCAAATCCTCGCGTACCGAATGCTCAAGCAGGGCAAAATCAACTACGCTGTCTGCTTTGCTTAAGCCGACGAGGTCGATAAAGTTAAGAACGGACTGCCCTGTATAGCCGCGGCGGCGCATTGCGCAGAGCGTAGGCATTCTCGGGTCGTCCCAGCCGGAAACGTAGCCGCCTTCAACCAGCTTGCGCAGGTAGCGCTTGCTCATAATCGTTCTTGTCAGGTTAAGGCGCGCAAACTCAATCTGCCGCGGATGCCCGGGCAGCATTTCCGTGCTGTGGTTAACCACCCAGTCGTAAAGCGGGCGGTGATCCTCGTATTCAAGGGAGCAGAGGGAATGCGTTATTCCCTCAAGCGCGTCGCCAATCGGGTGAGCGAAATCGTACATCGGGTAAATGCACCATTTCTTGCCCGTGCGGTGATGCTCCTTGTAAAGAATGCGGTACATGGCAGGGTCGCGCATATTGAGGTTGGGGGACGCCATGTCAATCTTCATTCTCAGCACGCGCGAGCCTTCTTCAAACTCGCCGTTCTTCATTTTTTCAAAAAGCTCAAGGTTTTCCTCTACGGGACGGTCGCGCCACGGGCTATTCTTTCCGGGCGTTGTGAGCGTTCCGCGGTATTCGCGCATTTCTTCCTTGCTCAGCTCGTCAACATAGGCAAGCCCGCGCTTAATCCAGTCAACCGCGATGTCGTAGCATTTGTCGTAGTATTCGCTTGCAAAGCGCGGCTCGCCGCTCCATTTGAAGCCGAGCCAGCGTATATCGTCCATGATTCCGTCAACGTACTCGGTTTCCTCTTTGGCAGGGTTTGTGTCGTCAAAGCGCAGGTTGCAGCCGCCTCCGAAATGGCGCGCAGTACCGAAATCGGTAATCAGCGCCTTCGTGTGACCGATGTGCAGATAACCGTTCGGTTCAGGAGGGAAGCGCGTGCGTACCTCAGTATATTTCCCCTCGGCAAGGTCTTGCTCAATAGCAGACCAAATAAAGTTACCTTTTTCGTTCAGCTCCTGCATAACGCCGCCTCCTAAGTTGGTAATATGCCTATTATATCCGCATTTGAGCGTGTTTTCAATCCCGATGTTTGTAAAGTTCGTCCGCAAGGGCTTTCAGCGCCTCCGCGTCCCTGTCCGGAATCTCGCTTTCGCCGTATCGCGCCCTGTCGTATGCGTCAGCGACAGCGCCTGCCGCGTCCGGCATAAGGCTGTATTTGCTTTTGAGCGTTTCTCGCGCTGTCAGAGGGCTTTCGCCGCTTTTAACGAGCATCCGGTACAGATACCGTACCTTTTTGCTGCCCGTCAGCCGCTCCCATCTTTCCTTCCTTTGCCTTGTCCGCTTCTTTTTCGGAATGTCCTTTTCCGCTCTGTCTGCGAGCTGCTCGGTTTCGTCCGTGTAGCCGTCGCCGGACTGCGAAATGCCCTTCATATATCGTCTTAACGTGCCGATAATCAGCCGGACAAGGCGCTTGATTAGCAGGCATAGCTTCTTGATGAGCCATGCGGCCAACACCGCCGCAGCGACAGCCGCTAATGCAATCGCAATCTTTTCAAGCGTAAGCAGAAACTGCGACGGCTCGCCCTCCATGCCGAAAAACTCTGCTATATCGCTCCCGCCGTCCATTTCGCCGCCCTCCGTGCTGGGCTTTAGCGCAAACAGTTCCATGACCTTTTTCAGAAGCCTCCATGCGGCGTCAAGCCCGCGCTTTACAAGCGCAAGCAGCGTTTTATATGAGGCAATCAGTATTGCGATTGCGATGACTATCGCGGTCATCAGCACGTTTGAGCGCACCGCGCCCTTCGTGCTGTTCGTCTTTTGCTTTAGGCTCTGCCGCGTCAGCTGCGCAAGGTTCATATAGATTAGAAGCAGGCAGATGAAAACTGTTCCCTGAATTCTGAGCGCCTGCGCGACATACACAAAATCACGAACGCCGGAAAGCACTGCGCCCAAGAGGGTAAGCAGAATCGCGGCGGTAACCTCCCACAGCATCTGCTCGTGGTACATTGCGGGCAGCGCCGCCATTGTAACCGCCGCGCAAAACAATATGAAGATAAATTTCAGCGGCGCGGATAGTCCGATTGGGCAGAACAAATACGCCAAAGCGGCGGAAAGAAAAACAAGCGCCGCAAAGAGCGGAATCCTAAGCGCCCTTTTAAGAAGGCTTACGGGCGCGCAAAAAAGCGCCGGAACAAGCGGAAGCATAAGCAGTGCATAGCTTTCGCCATAGCCGCCGGAGGCAAGCATAAGGAGCGCGGAAAAGCAGCCGGTAAGGGCGGTTATCAGCCCGAGCAGGCGTACTGTGAATATGCGCTTAGCTTCACGCATCATTTTTACCTCCTTTAAGCTCGTGCAGCATAACGTTTATTCCGCGCGAGCGAATTTTCTGTATTTCCGTTTCGATTTTTTCGCTGTCAACGCACGAAAGCACGAGCATATCGGTTGTTCCGTCGGGAATCTCGATTGCTTCAAGATAGGCGTAAAAATTCAGGCGCATACGCAGGGTAAGCCGCGCAAGCGTTTCCAGTATAAGCCGCTTTTGCTCCTCGCTTCTTGCGGGAGCGATGAATGCCGGCGTTTCGTCTGTTTCAAGCGTCGTATTTGCGCAAAACCCTGCCTCCGCGCCCTTGTCTATTGCGGTAAGGCAGATTGATGCGGCGATGGAAACGCCCATTTCAATGCTTTCGAGCTGCTTTTCGTCAAGCGCGTCCCATTGATGCTCCGAAAGCTGAACGTTGAGCACGACGAGCATTTTCGGGTCTGCTGAGCAGTCGTGCGTTTTCACCTGTAATTCGCCCGTTTTTGCGCTCAGCGCCCAGTTGATTTCCCTTGGCGAATCGCCCGCCCTGTATGCCCTCGCGCCGCTGACCATATAGGGGTCGGGCATTATAAAGCGCCTGACGAGCATATCGCCCATGAAGCGCGAGCAGGGCAGGGGCAGCTCCCTGTCGCTGATAAGCTTTGGATAGGAGTAAACGAGCGCGTTTATGTCGATTGCTTTTTCACAATTGCCGAAGCCGAATAAGTCTCCGCCGGTCAGGGAAACGGAGCTTACGCGGTAAAGCCCGCGCTTTGAAAGCGTTACCGTATGCCGCCTTGTTACCCTTGAACGCGGCGAAAGGTAGAAAAAGCTTCTGTGGTACATTTTGCCGCTTATCTCCTGCATCGAGCCTGCGCCGAATATCAGCGCGGCGGGGATTCGCGACTGCACCCTCAGCCATGGTATGGGAAGGCGCGAACGGTTGCTCAGCACCTCGACCATTTCTATCGTCGAGCCTGTGAAGGCGGCGGGCTTTGAAAAGCTTCTTGCGTAGTCAACGCTTTTTGCGGCAAGGTGCCTGAACAGCCTTCCCTGTAGGAAAAGCAGTGCGCCCGCTATCACAAAAAGCCAGAAAACCGACATATTACAATGCCTCCGACGGATTCTCGGCAGGAACTGTCGCAGCGCTTACGGCGCGTGCAAGCGCCGCCGCCTGAATTTCCGCCGCGGCGTAGGAAACGCGCGTTATAAGCCTGTGCGCCAGAACAGGCTCGGCAAGCGCCTTTATATCGTCAGGCGTAACGAAATCGCGCCCCGAAATAAGCGCGTATGCCTGAGACGCGCGCATAAGCGAAATAAGTCCGCGCGTGCTTACGCCGAGGCGCAGCTCCTCGTCCGCGCGGGTTTTCTCGGCAATATCGACCATGTAGCCGCGCACAATTTCGGAAACAGTCACGTTCCTTGCCATTTGCTGCGCTTTTTTCAGCTCCTCAGCGCTTGCAAGCGGCTCAAGCCCATATAGAGGCTCGGCGCTCATAAAGCGCTTCAGCGCCTCTTTTGAGCCTTCCGCGTCAGGGTAGCCAAGGCGCAGCCGCATGAGAAAGCGGTCAAGCTGCGCTTCGGGCAGGGGAAAGGTTCCGGCGGTTTCGATTGGGTTCTGCGTTGCTATAACCAGGAAAGGCTCCGGCAGCGCCGTCGTCTCTCCGCTCTCCGTAATCTGCCGCTCCTCCATGCACTCAAGCAGCGCCGCCTGAGTTCTCGGCGTCGCGCGGTTCAGCTCGTCCGCAAGCAGTATCTGGGTAAACACGGGCCCTTTGTGAAATGTGAACTGCGCCGTTTTCGGCTCGTAAATGCTCACTCCCGTTATATCGGAGGGCAGCAAATCCGGCGTGCATTGTATTCTTGAAAAGCTGCAGTCAAGCAAACGCGCAATGCACTTTGCCAGAACGGTTTTGCCCGTCCCGGGCACGTCCTCCAACAGCACGTGCCCCTTTGCAATCAGCGCCGTCAGCAGCAGCCTCGTTTCCGCCTCCTTGCCGACAAGCACCGATGAAACCCCGCCTATAACCTTTTCGGAAAGACTCTCTATAAACTTCAAATCCATATAAACACCTCATAATACTAATAATCGGAATCTCCTGAACTCTTAGCTTAATTAATAATAACACTTGCTGACACGAATGAAAAGGAAGTATTCCTGCCAAATTTGAATATATCGAATATTTGACAGCGTAATATAAAATGCCGCCGTATCCCAAGCATGGGAAACGGCGGACACTTTGATATTGGGAATTATTCTTCCATATCCGGAGCGATGAACAGGAATATGCCAACTTCATTCGTCTCAAAAATAATTTGACCGTTCTCGATAATGTAGTCGATTTCAACTACAGTACCATCTTCACGCAGGAACGTCAGAATAAACGGCTTTGTTTCATTCTTTCCGCCCTTATAATTCGTTACTACGCTGCCGTTCTCCACCGGAATGGAAAGGCGCATACTGCCTTCTGAACTTATGCTTCCGGCATCCTGACTGACATCAATCGTAACAGCGCGGAGTATTGTTTTGCCTGTTGCTTCCGATAACCTTTCTGTCATCTTTAGCTCATGGGCATTTACATTGATTTCGGTTTCCTCTGCGCCCTCGGGAAGTATGATGACGGCATCTTCTAGTGCTTCGGTTGCTATCGGGTTTGTATGCGATTCGTCTTTGGATTCGTCGGAATCTGTAATTAATTCGCGGCAGATAGTATGGCTTTTCTCGTCGTAGCAGTACGCGTCTCCGGAATAATTATGCTCTGTATTCTCGCCACTGTACTGTATACCGCATATGGTGCAAACCCCCGGGTTTACGCAGGATGCTGCATGGTTCCATTCCATTACATCTTCGCAATTGGCGCAGGTCAGCCAATGCGTTTCTTCGTTAAATTCAATATTATCCCAATCGTATTTGTGGTTGATGTTGTTTTCGTCGTTTTTCGCTCCGCATTCTTCGCACACATCGGGATTCTTACAGGAAGATATATGCGGCTGGACACTTGCGTTTTCTCCGCAGTCTTTGCATTTGTACCAGTGGCTTGTTTCATCGAATAGGCACACTGTATAGTCGTTGTTATGCCTAATACTGTTATTGCATACCGAACTGCATATGGCGCATATTCCCGGTTGCTTGCAGGATACATAATGAAGTGTACCCCATGTCAAGTACAAAATTTGCTTAGTGGTAGTTCGTCCGCGACGAATTGTGATATACTGCTCCCGCTTTGCCGGTGCTGAGGATAGGGCAACGCTGAGGAGCGACCCGAGCGC
>JAQWCW010000004.1:128360-143974 GCA_028705775.1 Eubacteriales bacterium | reverse complement strand
GGCGGTGTTCAGAATTTTCTGTAAGGGCGACTTCTGTGGTGAAGTCAGAGATTTCAAGATTTCCGAGCCCGAGGCAGAGAGCAGCCACCGCCGCAGGCGGCTTGGGCTTGACGGGTTGTCGGGGAAAATGCTACGCTAAATCAACCGACGGAAGGTTAAAGTCAGCGATTTCTGAGTTCCCTTCACCGTCGGCATGAACAAAATAGCATTTTCCCCGGCGTTCTGTCAAGCCTGGCGGTGGACCGCAAGCAAGCTGGCTTAGCGTTACTCCATCCTGCCGGGGTACATGATCGCCAGTTCGTTATGGACCATTCCCCAATTGCGGACGGGCAGGGTCCATTTTTTTGTCAGTTCAAACGTTGCAAGGTATAGAGCCTTGAGCAGGGCGGTTCCGCTGGGAAAAACGCTCCGCGCCCGGTTCAAGCGGCGATAGCCGCTGTTCAGGCTCTCGATTGCGTTGGTCGTGTAAATGACCTTCCGGACGACGGCAGAAAATTTGAACATGGGACTGATCACATCCCAGTTGTCCGCCCAGCGTCGCATGCAGCCGGGATATTTCTTCTCCCAGACCTGTGTGACAGCCTGCATCCGGGCGTAGCCTTGCTCTTCATCCGGGGCGTGGTAGATGGTCTTAAGGTCTTTGGCAAACGCCTTCTTGTCCTTATCCGCCACATATCTGAGCGTATTTCGAACTACGTGGACGATGCACCGTTGGTATTCTGTCATAGGGTATGCGGCTGCGATCGCCTCTTTGATTCCGCTCAGTCCATCCGCACACAGCACGAAAATGTCCTTCAGCCCGCGATTCTTCAGCTCGTTGAGTACGCTTAGCCAGAACTTTGCGCTCTCCGCTTCGCCGATGGTGATGCTCAGGACCTCTTTGTGCCCTTCCTCGCTTATTCCCAGAATGATGTACGCCGCCTGCTTACGGATCACATTGTTCTCCCGTACGTTAAATACCACCGCGTCTATAAACACAATCGGGTATACCCCGCTTAGCGGCCGTTTCTGCCATGCCTCAATTTCCGGAAGCAGTTGGTTCGTGATCTCGGTGACCAGCCCTTCGCTGACTTCAAAGCCATAGATGTCCTTGACTTGATCGGATATCTGCCGCGTGCTCATCCCACGCGCGTACATGGCGATGATCTTTCCTTCGATCTGCGAGATGTCCCGCCGGTACTTGGGTACGACCTTAGGTTCAAAGTCACTGTTCCGGTCTTGAGGCACCCGTATGGGGATCTCTCCCATGCTGCTGCGCAGCGTCTTGTCCTTGAATCCATTCCTGGAATCGTTGTATTCAGGATCCGCCTCTTCTTTAGCCTTTATCTGTTCATTGATCTCCTGCTCCAACATCGTCTGAATCGTTCCACCTAGCAGGTCCTTCAAGGCACCTTGAAGGTCTGCCGTTGTTTTGATTTCGTACATTTCGATCAGGTTCAGCAGCAGCTCTTTTTTCTCATCTGGTATTGCATTCTTGCTTTTCCGTGGCATCTTTTTCGCCTCCCGTGTTCCTTTATTCTTCTACACAGAAGGCCTTCCCTTTACAGAAAATTTTGAACAGGCTCTTCCTTTGGAAGCGAATACAATTTCTTAACGAGCTTGCTCACGCCTTCGTTGGAAAGAACATCGACAATAAGAACTTGAGAAACAGAGACATCATCATCTTCGTAATAATCGGTGCGGTTTTTCCATTGCGGCTTTTCGCTGTTTACATAATCTAAATGGTTTTTTCTGCTCTCAATATGCGCTTTGTTTTTTGCTTCTATGTATTTTTCAGTGCCGATATTTTTCAAATAATACTCGATGCACTCTTTTGTTCTTTTGTCCATTACCTCACCTCATATTCTGTTTTCGCTTTAGTATCAGTCCGTCTATTACTATATAAATCAGCGGCAGCATACTCGATTGACCGCAATTCGGTTGCTGCTCAATCCTTGTAATTTCCAGCATATGTTTTATCGCAATACTTCAGGATATTTATCCAGCCGTTCGCTTACATACTGTCCGACAAGGGAAACCATATCGTCGGCATTTCCGTCGCGGTAATAAGCGTCGAAGGCGTCATAGTAGCGCTTGCGGTCGGCGAATTCCTTCGTCGTGATATATCCACCTTCGCACCTTCTCCATACAAACGTAACTATATGCATATAGTATAGTGAACAAACGGAAGTATTACAAGAAGCAATCATAGCTTTCCTGAAATACTTCCGTTATAATCGGCGTTCATCTAAAAGACGGACGTTTATATGCCCTGCAAAAGCTTTTACCTGTCGGCACCTAAAAGCAAAGCCTTTCGGACGCTCTGCGCAAGTCTTGCCGAACGCTCAAGCCCGCCGTTACGTCCGCTTTCCGCTTTTGCGCGCCTCCAGCAGTTCCTTCTTGCGGCGCTTGATGTCCTCAAGGCGCGCCTTATACTTAGCCTCGTAGCCCTGCTCTGTCGGCACGTAGTATTCCCTGCCAATAAGCGAATCGGGCAGGCACTGCATATCCGTGAGCTTTTCCGCGGTATCGTGCGCGTACTGATAGCCCTTGCCGTAGCTGAGCTGGGACATCAGGGCTGTGGGCGCGTTGCGGATAACGAGCGGCACAGGCTCGTCAAGCATATCCTGCGCGTCCATCCTTGCGGAAGCATAGGCAACGTCAACCGCGTTGGACTTGGGCGAGAGGGACATATAGGTCACGGCGTGCGCAAGATGCACATTGCACTCCGGCATTCCGAGAAAATGGCAAGCCTGATAAGCGTTGACGGCGACGGTAAGCGCGTTGGAATCAGCCATTCCGATATCCTCGCTCGCAAAGCGAACAACCCGTCGGGCAACGTAAAGCGGGTCTTCCCCCGCCTCAAGCATACGCGCAAGCCAGTATACCGCCGCGTCAGGGTCAGAATTGCGCATGGACTTATGCAGCGCGGAAATCAGGTTATAATGCTCCTCGCCGTTTTTGTCATACATGAGCGATTTTTTAGAAATGCACTGCTCGATTGTTTCGCGCTTTACAACGGTTTTCTCGCCTACGATATCGCCGTTGAGCACGACCATTTCAAGCACGGAGAGCGCGCTTCGCGCGTCGCCGTTTGCAAAGACGGCTATCATGCGCAAATCATCGTCCGATATTTCAACCGTTTGCAGCCCGAACCCGTTCTTATCGGTAAGCGCGCGGCGAAGCAGCGTTACAAGCTCGTCCTCCGACAGCATTTGCAGCACAAAAACCTTGCAGCGCGACAAAAGCGCGTTGTTGATTTCAAAGGACGGGTTCTCCGTCGTAGCGCCGATAAGGATAATGCTCCCCTTTTCGACAAACGGAAGAAAGGCGTCCTGCTGCGCCTTATTGAAGCGATGAATTTCATCAACGAAAACGATTGTGCGCTCGCCGAGCATTCTGTTCTGCTCCGCGCGCTCCATAACGGCGCGAATTTCCTTGATTCCGCTCGTAACGGCGGAAAAATCAATGAACGCCGCCTTGGTGCGGTTGGCGATAATGCGCGCAAGCGTCGTTTTGCCGACGCCCGGAGGTCCCCAGAATATCATGGAGGCAATCCTGTCGCTTTCAATTAGGCGGCGCAGTACGCGCCCCTCGCCGATGAGCTGTTTCTGACCCACAAAGTCCTCAAGCGTCTGCGGTCTGAGGCGCGCAGCAAGAGGTCTTTCGGGCTCCGACATGAATAATGAGCCTTGCTCCATTACGTTCTCCCCCGCGAATTTCGCATTATTTGATAAGCGGCTGGCACACGGGGCAGTAGTAAACCGAGCCGCCCATGTACGCTTCCTTTGTAACCGTTCCGCCGCAGATTGGGCAGCCTGTCATGAGCGAGTTTTTGCACATCATGGTGCGGTAGCCGCCCGCCATGCCGTCAAGCCCCTTTTCCGTATCGCGCCCGCTTTGGCTGCGCATTTCGCAGGCAACCGACACCAGCGCCGAAAGCAGCCTTTCCGCATCCTCATCAGTAAGCGTTTCAAGCTTGCGCTTTGGGTTAAGCCGCGCCTTCAGCAGAATATCCTGCGCGCAGCCGTTGCCGATTCCGGGAAAGCGCTGCTCCGTTGCAAGGAACGCCTTTGCGCTCAGCTTCGGCTTGCTTTCGCGGAAAACGCGCCTGAAATGCTCAGGAAAATCATCGGAAAAAGGTGAAACCGCATTTTTGCTTTTTACATAATACTCGTTTTCATAATCGCTTCCGTGCAGGATGATTCCGCCGTACATCTGAACCGTGAAACACAGGCATGACGAATCCTCAAACACTATCGCAAGCTGATAGTTTTCGGGCAGTTCGCCCGATTTAGAAAAGCGGAGATTGACACCGTCATTTACTGCAAGCGAAAGCCCGCCATCGAATAAAAGCTCGGCGTAGATTCCGAACCCGTCTGCGCCGACAACGCGGCGGGAGGAAAGAGCTGCGTCATAGGCGGACGGGTTGCCCGAAAACCAGCAGAATTTATGCACCCTTGAAGGCGGAAGCACGCGCGAAACCGTTCTGCCGACAAGTATGGCGCGCATTTCATCGGCGAGCCTTAACGCTTCCGGAAGCTCAATCATACGCAGTTCTCCTTTTCGCGGCTTATGCGGTATGCCCTTTTGCACCTTCTGCGCGCAAAACGCGGCTTGGCAGGCGGCATTGATAAGCACAGTATAGCATAAACGCGAAAAAAACGAAACGGCTTAAACCTCCTCGGCAATCTCCAGAACGAGCTTTTCGCTCTTTTCCCAGCCGAGGCAGGCGTCGGTTATCGACTGACCGTAAACATGACCGCCGACCTTCTGCGCTCCGTCCTCAATATAGCTTTCAATCATGATTCCCTTCACAAGGCGGCGCAGCTCGTCGGACTGCCGCCTGCTGTGCAGCACATCCTTGGCTATGCGGATTTGCTCCATATACCGCTTGCCGGAATTGGCATGATTCGCGTCAACAACGACGGCGGGATTGAGCAGCCCTCTTTCATTATACAGTGAGGAAACGTGCAGCAAATCCTCATAATGGTAGTTGGAAATGGAATTGCCCGCAAGGTCGGTATAGCCGCGCAGGATTGCATGAGAAAGCGGATTTCCCGTGCTGTGAACCTCCCAGCCGCGATAGAGGAAGGTGTGATGGTGCTGCGCCGCAAGCACGGCGTTCATCATAACCGAAAGGTCGCCCTCGGTGGGATTTTTCATTCCGACGGGAATCGCAAGCCCGCTTGAAACAAGGCGATGCTGCTGATTTTCAACCGAGCGCGCGCCGATTGCGACATACGAAAGCAAGTCGGAAAGATAGCTGTAATTTTCAGGATAGAGCATCTCGTCCGCGCAGGAGAAGCCGAAATCACGAAGCGCGCAGAGATGCAAATCCCTTATTGAAACAACGCCGAGCAGCATATCCGGCTTTTCCTCCGGGTCAGGCTGGTGAAGCATTCCCTTATAGCCGTCGCCGGTCGTGCGGGGCTTGTTCGTATAAACGCGCGGAATGAAGATGAGCTTATCGCTCACCTTTTCCTCAAGCCGTTTCAGGCGCTCAAGATAGTCAAGAACAGCCTCCTTGTTGTCCGCCGAGCAAGGCCCGATTATCATAAGAAGCCTGTCGTCCTCGCCTCTGAAAACCCTTGCGATATCCTCGTCGCGCTTCTGCTTTATTTCAGCCATTTTCTCGTCAACCGGATAGCGCTCCCTGATTTCCTTGGGGTCGGGAAGCCTGCGCCTGAATTCCATGCTCATTTTTTCGTTGCTCCTTAAAGTAATATTTCACTCCTGATTGAGCCTGCGAGCCGAACGCTCATGCAAAGCTCCGAAAGCCGCGCGAGCGTTTCCTGCCCGCCTGCCGAAAATATGTCGCCCTCGCCCTCGAGGTAGAAGTAGTATTCCCATTTGAGCGCCTTTGTCGGGCGGCTTTTGATGGCTCTGAGGTTAAAACCGCCGTTTCCTAGTTCCTGCAAAACCCGTGCAAGCGCGCCCGCCTCGTTTTTCGTGGTAAGCATGAGAATAAACTGCCCGCAATGCGCCCTGTCGCTCTCCTCCTCGCGTTTCAGCACGGCAAATCTGGTTACGTTATCCTCGCTGTCCTGAACGGAGCAAGCGAGAGTATCAAGCCCGTAAAGGCTCGCCGCCTCCGCGCTTGCAAGCGCGGCAACGGACTTATCCCCGCATTCGGCAACCATCCGCGCCGCCAGCGCCGTATTGACCTCCTCGCGCGCGATAAAGCCGTGCGAGCGGATAAACGACGCGCATTGCCAGAGCGCCTGCGGATGGCTTACGACCGTTTTTATATCCTCCAGCACAGCGCCGCGGACAGAAAGCAAATCATGCCTTACGGGCAAATCGCATACCCCGCACACGAACAGCGAGCCGAAAAAAAGCAAATCCATAACCTGACCCACATCGCCCGCAAAGCTGTTTTCAATCGGCAGAACGGCGCGCGCGCATTCGCCGGTTTCAACCGCTGAATAGGCGGCGGTAAAATCCGGACAGGCGCGCATTTCCGCGTTCGGGAAAAGCCGCTTTGCGGCAGCCCACGCGAAAGCGCCCTCCGCGCCGGAGTACGCAACCCGCATTTTTTCCTCCATTCACACGCCTCCTTAACAATAAAGCGGCCCGCGACAGCCATAACCGGCAAAAATCGCGGACCGCTTAAAATCATTCTTCCGTCACGCCGATAAAGCGGGCGGCAAAAACGCAGTCCGTTCATCGGCGGTAAATCGATTGAAATAACAGATTCTCACCGCGTTTCCCTCCCTTTCCCTCGGCATAACCGCTTAGGTTAACATTGTTATACACCATCGGCGCGGATATGTCAAGCCCGCGCGATATGAAATCGCCTTGTCAGCCGCGCTTTCCCATTTCGCTCAGAAGCTTATGCTTGATGTCCCAAAGCCTCTGCGAAAGGTCAACATAATAGGTATGCGGGTTTTCAAAGCGCTTTACCTCGTCCCAAAGCCCGTCAACCTGCCCAAGGCAGTACGCGCGCACTTCGTCAAGGCTTGGGAGCTTATAGACAAGCTTGCCCTTTTCAAAGATGGACACCATAAGCTGGCGGGCGGTATAATCGGTAAGCGTTTTGGTTTTCCACGTCGCAAGCGGGTCAAAAATGGTGAGCGGCTTGGAATCGTCGATGGTTTCGTCCGCAAGGCAGAGCTGGTCGGCAAGCGCCTTGCCGCTTTCCTTGTCGTAAAGCCTCCAGAGCTTTTTGAAATGCGGGTTGGTAATCTTCGCGGTGTTCTCGCTAATCTTAATCTTGGGAATGATTTCGCCCTCGTCGTTTTCAACTGCGACAAGCTTGTAAACGCCGCCGAAAACAGGCTCGCTCTTTGCGGTTATCATACGCTCGCCGACGCCGAACATATCAACCTGCGCGCCCTGCATCATCAAATCGCGAATCAGGTACTCGTCAAGCGAGTTGGAGGCTGAAATCTGGCATTCGGTAAGCCCCGCCTCGTCAAGCATACGGCGCGCCTTTTTGGAAAGATAGGAAATATCGCCCGAATCAAGGCGGATTCCGCACTTATGGATTCCCATAGGCAAAAGGACGTTCTTGAACGCCTGTATTGCGGCGGGAATTCCGCTTTTCAAGGTGTTATAGGTGTCAACAAGCAGGGTAGCGTTGGTGGGGTACATACGGCAGTAGGTTTCAAACGCCTCGTACTCCGTATCGAACATCTGAACCCACGAATGCGCCATGGTTCCGCCGGCGGGAACGCCGTAAAGCTCGTCCGAAAGCGTGCAGGCAGTTCCCTGCACGCCGCCGATATATGCGGCGCGAGCGCCGAGAACAGCCGCGTCGGCGCCCTGTGCGCGCCTTGAGCCGAACTCAAGCACAACCCTGCCCTGCGCCGCGCGGACAATCCTGTTCGCCTTTGTCGCAATCAGGGACTGGTGGTTTATGGTGAGAAGTATAAAGGTTTCAACAAGCTGCGCCTGAATTGCGGGAGCGCGGACGGTGACAATCGGCTCGTTCGGGAATACGGGCGTTCCCTCGGGCAGCGCCCAGATGTCGCCCTCGAACTTGAAATTGCGCAGATAGCTCAAAAAGCCCTCGTCAAAGATATTCTTGCCGCGCAGATAGTCAATATCCTTGTCATCAAAATGCAGGTTTTCAACATATCTGACTAGCTGCTCAAGCCCCGCCGCAATCGCAAAGCCGCCGCCGTCCGGAACTGTACGGAAGAAAACGTCAAAATAGCATATCTTCTCCGTGCGCCCGCTCCTGTAATATCCGTTGCCCATAGTCAGCTCATAAAAATCACATAGCATTGTAAAATTCTCTTCGTTCATAAAACCCACCCTTTCAAACGCCTGTCGGCTCTCTGTAATGATACTTTAAAACCGCGTAATTGTCAAAATAATAACGTCCGGAGCCGGATTCGGGCTTCGCGGCAAGATTTATGCTTGACAACGGGCGAGCGCAAACTTATGATGGATAGCGATGAAAAAATTAAACACCCTTTTATGCTCAAGGGGCGGGTAGGCGGTGAACCGCGCAGATGAACGGCACTTTCAGGCACGAGCAGAAATATTTCATAAATATGCAGGACGCGGCGCTTCTTCGCGCGCGCCTTCTTCCCGTTATTAAAAAGGACGAGCACGCGGGCGAAAAGGGCGAATACTGGATTCGCAGCCTGTATTTTGACGATTGCCGCTCATCCGCCTATGAGGAAAAGGACATGGGCATAATGTCGCGCAAAAAATACAGAATCCGCGTTTACGAATGCTCCGACAAGATTATCCGCCTTGAGCGCAAGAACAAGGTCGGGCCCTATATAAACAAACAGTCCGCGCCGCTTACAAGGGACGAAACGGAGAAAATACTTGCAGGCGATTATGAGTTCATGCGCGATTCAGGGCATCAGCTTCTGCGCGAATTCTACTTTGAATGCATATCCAACATAATGCGCCCGCGCGTAATCGTGGACTACGACAGGGAGCCGTTCGTTCTTACCGAGGGCGACGTGCGGATAACCTTCGACAAGCACATACGCGCGGGGCTTGGCGGCTTTGAGCTTTTTGATAGGGAGCTGCCGACGATTGAAACCCTGCCCGTCAACATAATGGTGCTTGAGGTCAAGTTCACGGAATTCCTGCCCGAAATCGTCAAGCGCGCGCTCCGATGCCTTCCGAACGAAATGACAGCGGCGAGCAAGTTCGTCCTCTGCTGCGATGTGGCGCAGGGCGTTCACGGTCTGGACTCGGCAAGCTATCTGCCGCTGAATAAATACTTGAGATAAACCTAAGGAGAGAGTACAATGACAAACTTTACCGACATCATCAAGAAATCCGTTCTGGAATCCGGCCTTTTCACAACGGCGCTGAGCATAGACGTAATCCTGCAGGCGATGTGGAACATTCTGCTCGCGCTTCTGCTGGGAGTGCTGCTCTATTTCATATACAGAAAGAGCTTTCAGGGCGTTGTTTACTCGCAGACCTTCGCCCTCTCCCTGATTGGAATGACCGTGCTTACAAGCGGAATAATCGTTACGATATCGACAAACGTCGTTCTCTCCCTCGGTATGGTCGGCGCGCTGTCAATAGTCCGCTACCGCACGGCGGTAAAAGACCCGCTCGATTTGATGTTCCTTTTCTGGGCTGTCGCAATCGGAATAGCGACGGGCGCGGGAATGTTCTACATCGGACTTCTGATAAGCGCAATCATGGTTATTATGCTGCTTATGTTCACGCACCGCAAAGGCCCGAAGGACGAAATATACATACTGCTCGTCCACTTTGAGGGCGAGGATATAGGCGAGGGAATCCGCAAAATCATGGGAACGCAGAAGTACCAAATCAAGAGCCGCACGGCGCGCGGGCAGCAGGTGGAGCTTGCGATGGAGGTTCGCGTTCACAAGCATAACCTCGATTTTGCTCAGAGCATTCAGGCGCTTCCGGGCGTCAAGGATGTTTCCCTCGTTCAGTACAACGGGGATTACATAGGCTGACGGAGCGAAAAACATATAAAACGCCCTGCTTGTTTTTATTCAAGCAGGGCATTTGTTTATTCGGATATTCGGTATGCCGTTTACTCAAGACCCAAGCGCTTGAAAATATCATCAACATGGGTGTAATGATATTTAAGCTCGAAGCAATCGTCAAGCTCGGCGGGAGTAAGGCGCTCCTTGACCTCGGGAACCTCCCCGATAAGGTCGCGGAACTGCTTCTGCTGCTCCCATGACTGCATTGCGGTTTTCTGCACCAAATCATAAGCGGTTTCGCGCAGCATACCCTTCTTGATAAGCGTTAAGAGAACGTGCTGGCTGAAAACAAGCCCCATAGACATTCTCATATTGCGGAGCATATTTTCGGGATATACGAACAGGTTGCCCAGAATGCCCTCAAGCTTGACAAGCATATAGTCGATGAGCATACAGGCGTCCGGAATGATGATGCGCTCAACGGACGAATGGCTGATATCGCGCTCATGCCAGAGAGCGACGTCCTCCATAGCCGTTACGGAATAGCCGCGCAGGACGCGCGAAAGCCCGCAAATCTGCTCGCAGTTGATGGGGTTGCGCTTATGCGGCATTGCGCTTGAGCCCTTCTGCCCCGCATGGAACGGCTCCTCAACCTCGCGGGTCTCGGTCTTTTGCAGCCCGCGCACTTCGGTGGCGAACTTTTCAAGGCTTGAGCCGATAATCGCTATGCAGGACATGAACTCGGCATGGCGGTCGCGCTGAAGAACCTGAGTGCTGATGGGCGAGGGCTTGAGTCCCATATGCTCGCAAACATACTTTTCAACAAAGGGGTCGACGTTCGCATATGTGCCGACAGCGCCGGAAATTTTGCCGACGGCGATGGTTTCGCGCGCATGGCGGAAGCGCTCAAGGTTGCGCTGCATTTCTGCATACCAGAGCGCGAATTTAAGCCCAAGGGTGGTAGGCTCGGCATGAACGCCGTGAGTTCTGCCCATGCAGGGGGTCATTTTATATTTCTTCGCCTGTTTTGCGAGCGTTTCGATGAAGGATTCGATATCCTTCTCAATCAGCCCGCAAGCCTCGTTGAGGTTCGACATCTGCGCCGTATCCACAACGTCGGTGGAGGTAAGCCCGTAATGCAGGTACTTGCTCTCCTCGCCGAGGGATTCGGCAACGCAGCGGGTGAACGCGACAACGTCATGGCGCGTAACCTGCTCGATTTCCTCTACGCGCTCTATGGTGAAACGCGCGTTTTTGCGCATCGTTTCAGCGGCTTCCTTCGGCACTACGCCAAGCTCAGCCCACGCGTCGGTAGCGTTAAGCTCAACCTCAAGCCACTTGTCAAATCTGCGCTGCTTAGAGAAAAACTTCGCCATAACGGGACGGGAATAACGCTCTATCATTTATGTCCTCCCATGAGACGGTTGAGAATCTCCTGATATGCCTCCTCAACATCTCCGAGGTCGCGGCGGAAACGGTCTTTATCCAGCTTCTCATGGGTCTTGCTGTCCCAGAAGCGGCAGGTATCGGGCGAAATTTCATCGGCAAGGATAATCTTGCCGTCAAAACGGCCGAACTCAAGCTTGAAGTCGATAAGCTCTATTCCCAAATCCTTGAGATAATCGGTAAGGAACTTGTTAATCTTGAAGGAATAGTTGGCAATCGTGTCCATTTCCTCTTTGGTGGCAAGCCCCATCGCGTAAATATGGGTTTCGTTAATCATCGGGTCGCCCAGCTCGTCGTTCTTATAGCAATATTCAAGAACGGTACTTTTGAGCTTGGTTCCTTCGGGATAGCCGATGCGCTTCGCAAGGCTTCCGGCGGCGATATTGCGGACGATTACTTCAACGGGGACAATCGAAACGCGCTTCACAACGGTGTCGCGGTCGCTCAGCTGCTCAACAAAATGAGTAGGAATTCCATCCTTCTCAAGAAGCTTGAAAAGAGTATTGCTGACGGTGTTGTTGACGACGCCCTTGCCGACGATAGTGCCCTTCTTGAGTCCGTTGAACGCGGTAGCGTCATCCTTGTAATGAACAATCGCAAGAGTGGGGTCGTTGGTAGCGTATACCTTCTTGGCTTTGCCCTCGTAAAGCTGCTCCTTCATTTCCACCATAAATAAACGCGCTCCTTTCAAACCACCGAAAAATCACATTAAGCGGCGGAGCTTTCGCCATAGCGTCGCCCGAACCGCCTAATGATTATAGCAGAACGCATGAATGTTCGCAAGCGGAATGCGAATATTATATATTCAGAGTCGAAAAATATGTTTCTACGCCTGTTTTCCGTTAGATTAAGTTGGTTTCAGATACGAACGTTCGTGTTTTTACGCCTGCGTGAGAACACAAAATGGGCTTCATCGGGAGCGATTGCCCCAATGAAGCCCGAAAGCGCATAATCTGTTTGCGTTAAGCGGCGTTACATCATTTTTTCAGCCGAAGCGCGAATCTTTTCCGCAATTTCCTTTGCGGAGTCGAGCGTTTTTGCATGGGTATTCACGTAGAGCTTAATCTTAGGCTCGGTTCCGCTCGGACGAATGCAGAGCCAGAAGCCGTTTTCCAGCTCATAATACAGCACGTCGGAGGCGGGAAGCCCAATCTTCTCCGTTTTTCCGCTCGCGGTTTCCGTGCGCAAATCCTTCAGATAATCGCGAACCGCAATCACTTTATAGCCGCCAATCTCGGCGGGAACGTCGGAATGCAGGCGCTTCATCGTTTTCGCCATCATTTCCATACCGTCCTTGCCGGGCATCGTCGTGGAAACAACCTTTTCAAAATAATAGCCGTAGCGGGCGAACATCTCCTCCACCATGTCATAGAGCGTTCTGCCCTCAGCCATGCAGGAGCAGGCAGCCTCGGCAATCAGCAGGGAGGCGTTTACTCCGTCCTTGTCGCGCACGAAGGTGGACGAGAGGAAGCCGTAGCTTTCCTCAAAGCCAAAGAGGAAGGTGTACTTTCCGCTTTCCTCAAACTGCTGAATCTTTTCGCCGATGAACTTGAAGCCGGTAAGCGTATTGAAAATGCTGACGCCGAAATCATCGCAGATGGCTTTGGCAAGCTCGGTTGAAACAATTGACTTGACAACGGCGCCGTTTGTGGGCAGCAAGCCGTTCCTTTTCTTAGCCGAAAGGATGTAATACAGCAGGAGGCAGCCAATCTGATTGCCGGTAAGCAGCACGAACTTGCCAGCCTTATCCCTGACGGCGACTCCGAGGCGGTCGCAGTCCGGGTCTGTTCCGAATATCACGTCAGCTCCGGTTTCGTCGGCAAGCTTGATTGCGAGCGTAAACGCGGCGGGATCCTCAGGATTCGGAACCTTGATTGTGGAGAAATTGCAGTCGGGCAGCTCCTGCTCCTTGACAACGGAAACATTCGTGACGCCGATTTCCCTCAGAATTCTGCGCACAGGTACGTTTCCGCTTCCATGCAGAGGCGTATAGACGATTTTGAGCTTTCCGCCCTCGCGTTTGAGCAGCTCAGGCTGAACGACAAGCGTTTTCAGCTCCGCGATATAATCGTCGTCAACCTCCTTATTGCCGATAATCTTGAGAAGCCCCTTGTCAAGCGCGGCTTGCTCGTCCATTTCCTTCGCTTCGGGGTACGGGGTTGAACGGATGACCTTCGTTATTTCGTCGGCAACCTCCGGTCCAATCTGCGCGCCGTCCTCGGCATACACCTTATAGCCGTTATACTGCGGCGGATTGTGGCTCGCGGTAATAACGATGCCCGCAAAGGTGTGAAGATGCCTTACGGCATAGGAAAGCACCGGAACGGGGCGCAGCGCGTCAAAAAGATACGTTTTGATTCCGCTTGCGCACAGCACCAGAGCCGAAGCCTTCGCGAATTCGGGACTCATTCTGCGGCTGTCGTAAGCGATTACGACTCCGCGCTCGCTCTCGCCCGCCTTGAGAATGTACTCCGCAAGCCCCTTCGTCGCGCGGCGGACATTATACACGTTCATTCGGTTGCTTCCCGCGCCCAGAACGCCGCGCATACCGGCAGTACCGAAGGAAAGTTCGCAGTAAAATCTATCCTCGATTTCCTTTTCGTCGCCGCTGATTGCCTCAAGCTCATCCACAGTCTTTTTGTCATCGGCAAAATCCCTGAGCCATTTTTCATAATTCTCGCGATATGTCATGTATATCCGCCTCCGATGCGTTATTCTATATATGAATTATAAACGCCAAACAAACTAATTTCAACCTAAAATAACTGTCTTTATGAATAATACAGATTCGGCAAGCACAAAATTAACTGCGGGAGGGATGATAATGGATAAGGAAAACCTGACTCAGCACGACGATTTCCCGATTGTGCCGCCTTATGTTCCGCTGTGGTCGCAGACGTCGAGCAACATGGCTCCACTCATGGTTCCGCCGTTCAATGCCGACGACGAGCTGATGGAGATGTACGAAAGCGAGGACGACGAGGAAGAAAATGACCCTCGCCTCGAATAATCAGTACTGACTGAGCGCGCAGAAATTCGGGAGGGCGGGAATACCGCTCTCCCGTTTATTTTGCGGTTTGCGGCGCGACGGCAATAAAGCAAGGGAATCGCGCATTGAGCAGGGACAAAAAATCGAATCGCGCAGGGATAACGTTTTGAGACGGGCGAAACAATCAAAAGCGCGGGAGATGAGCGCAGAGCGCACGCATGGTAAGACAGCTATACGCAAAAAGTTCATACTGCGGGCGCAAAATAGATTTACGCAGTAAGTATAGCGAAAGCGGGCGGAAACGAGCAAAATAACAGGTTTACGTATAGACTCATGCAGAGGAAGGGCACAAGAAAGCAGCCGCGCACAAGCGCATATGGCAGTAATGTAATCCTTGCCTTACAACAAGCGGATTCGCGCTCATGCGCCGCTTTTATCCTTCTTGCGGCAGAACAATTTCAACAAGCCGCGGAATATGCGCGGAGCTTTCCAGCAATACATACGAACAGCCATCGCAACCCCTCCCCTATCTATACAAGCTAAAGGAGCATATGAAAAACCACGGCAATATATCACCGCGGTTTAAGATGAATTCAATAATTGTGATATAAAAGCAATCCTTTACGCGCTCCGCATAAGCTCGCCTGAAATCCGCCCGACGAAAATAGATAGGAACGGCAGCGCAGATTCTTCGCACTACTGGATTTGCGCGCAACTCTCCGGCATAGTGCGCGGGGTTCTGAAAAGTTAACGCCAAAAGCCTCCCTTGTGCAAGAACAGGTGGCACAGCGTAGCCGTGACGGAAGGATTGTCGTTAGGATTGTCATGAAAATTATTTATTGTTTAACAAGCGCAACCCCTTATATATCAAGTATTTCAGACAATCCATCAGGCGCTACGCGCCAGCTCCCTTTACACAAGGGAGCCTTTCTTTAGTAAACCGCCTGCTTACGCAGGCGGTTTATGATATAGTATTTTCATGCCTGAAAATCATATAGCCAAACGAGAACTAACAATATCCGCTTCACCTACACCCCTGCTCGCTCAAAACGCTTTGGATGCTAGGAGACAAGGGCGGCAGGGGGATGAGCGTACACGGTTGTACGTGATTCCCCTTGCCGTCCCGTAGTCGACACCGCAGACGGAGTGTTTTCAGCGAGCAGGACTGCTTGCTCAAAATGCTTCGGACGCTAGGAGACAAGGGCGGCAGGGGGATGAGCGTACACGGTTGTACGTGATTCCCCTTGCCGTCCCGTAGTCGACACCGCAGACGGAGTGTTTTCAGCGAGCAGGACTGCTTGCTCAAAATGCTTCGG
>JAQWCW010000004.1:0-128260 GCA_028705775.1 Eubacteriales bacterium | reverse complement strand
ACGTTAGGAGACAAGGGCGGCAGGGGGATGAGCGTACACGGTTGTACGTGATTCCCCTTGCCGTCCCGTAGTCGACACCGCAGACGGAGTGTTTTCAGCGAGTAGGAAGCGAGTAGGAACTTCAGCGTACAGACTCTGCATTCCCCTCGCCATGTTTATTCTCCTCAAGCAAGCGCGTCAGCTCCTGCATGAAGCTGGACACATCCGTGAACTGACGATAAACGGAGGCGAAGCGGATATAGGATACCTCGTCGAGCCTGCGAAGCTCCGCCATTACCAAATCACCGATTCGGCGGCTTTCGACCTCGCGCTCCATCGAGCTGTATACGGCCTGCTCGATATTTCTGACAGCCTCGTCAATCTGCTGCGCTGAAACCGCGCGCTTTGAGCAGGCGCGAAGCATACTTCCGCGAACCTTTTCGGGGTCGAAATTCTCGCGGCGCTGGTCTTTTTTGATAACGAGCACCGGCATCATTTCGATTTTCTCATAGGTTGTGAAGCGCTTGCCGCAGCTGAGGCACTCGCGGCGGCGGCGGATGGTAAGCCCGTCGTCGGAAGGACGCGAATCCACAACGCGGCTTTCGGTACAGTTACAGCAGATACATTTCATGTTTTCCTCCTTGAGTTATGCCAAGCGGCGTCAGACTGCCATGTTATTGAACCATATGTTCAGCGCAATAGCCGCGACAAAAAAGCCCAACGCCACGAACAGCAGGAAGGTCAGATTTGATTTCGCTTCACTGCTTTTGCGCTGCTTATAGTCGTAGTAGCTCTCCTTGGGCAAAATTCTTTTCTTATTTCCGAACATACGCTTAAAATTCTGCATAGCGTATGTGAGAATGTCGAAAAATCCCTCGTCGGCAACCTTTACGAGAATGCCTATTCCGCCGAAAACAACGGCGGTAAGGAAAGCTCCGTCGCAAAGATACCTGACAAGCCGGTACGGTTTAGTCGAATCATAAGGCCCCTTGAGCGCAACAACGCCGTAGACCATGAGGCAGCCGACGAAAACCGCGATAAGCACGCGCAGCCAAGGACGGCTCTTTTTCTCCGTCATGCTTTAAGCGCTTCCAGATACTTCTGGCGCTCCGCCTCGTTGCAGTACACAAAATGCTCCGGCGAGATTTCGATGAGCTTAGGCTGGTCAACGGAATAGTCATGCTCCTTTGCGGGAACATAGGTTATGCGCTGACGGCGCTTCTCAAAATGCGGGTCCGGATACGGAATTGCGGAGAGCAGCGAGCGGGTATAGGGATGAAGCGGATGCTTGAACAGCTCCTCAGATGAGGCAAGCTCAACAAGCTTTCCGAAATACATGACTGCGATTCTGTCCGAAAAATACTTAACAACGGACAGGTTATGCGCGATGAAGAGAATCGTAAGCCCCATCCTGTCGCGCAAATCGTTGAGCAGGTTGATAACCTGCGCCTGAATGGAAACGTCAAGCGCGGAAATCGGCTCGTCGGCAATAATCATATCCGGCTCAAGCACGATTGCGCGGGCGATTCCGATACGCTGCCTTTGACCGCCCGAAAACTCATGCGGATAGCGGTTGGCGTGTTCCGGCACAAGACCTACCAAATCCAGAACCTCGCAAACCTTCTGGTCGATGAACTTGCGGTCGCGGACGCCGCGGATTATAAGCCCCTCAGCGATAATTTCGCGGACGGTCATGCGGGGATTGATGGACGCAATCGGGTCTTGGAATATCATCTGCATTTTGGTGCGGATGTTATCGCGCTTGGCAAGCTCCATTTCGCTTTCCATAGCGCCCTTCAAGTCCTCAAGCTCCTGACCGCTTGCAGAGGCAATTTTTGCGTCGTACTTATCATGAACCTGCTTAATGCGCATTTCACGATAATTGCGCTGAGCATGGCGCTCCTCCTGACGGGCAATGGCGATATCCTTGCGGCGGGCGGCGATATCGTCGCTCAGGCGCTTGGTTTCTTCGTCAATGCTCTTCTGGAATTCGGCGCGAATTTTATCCGCATCGGTCGGGTTTTCCTTAATCTGCTTATCGCGGGCAAGCTCCCATTTGGTGATAAGCTCCTTGCTCGCCTGCTTTTCATCCTTCTCAAGTTGCCTTACTCCGGCAGCTCCGGAGCTGATGCGCTGACCGTTGAACCAGATGTTGCCGCCGGTCGGCTCGTAGAGCTTGATAATCGCTCTGCCGGTGGTCGTTTTTCCGCAGCCGCTTTCTCCAACAAGCCCGAAAACCTCGCCGCGCTTGATATAGAAGCTTACGTCGTCAACAGCCTTTACCGTGCTGTGCCCCATCTTGAAATACTGCTTCAGATGGCTTACCTCAAGCAGGATATTAGGGTCGTTATGCAATTCACTCATGGCTCTGCTCCTCCAGCTTCTTCATGCGCGCTATGCGGTCGGTGACAATCGCAGGCGGCGTGACCTTCGGCGCGCTCGGATGGAGCAGCCATGTTGCGGCATAATGCGAATCCGATATTTTGAACATCGGCGGCTGCTCCTCAAAGTCAATCTGCAGCGCATACTGATTGCGCGCGGCAAACGCGTCGCCCTTCGGCGGCATAATCATATTGGGAGGCGTTCCGGGTATAGCCGTGAGCTTTTCCTTGGTGTCAAGGTCGGGCATTGACGAGAGCAGCGCCCAAGTGTAGGGGTGCGCCGGCTCATAGAAGATATCGTCGGCAAGCCCGTACTCGACAACCTTGCCCGCGTACATAACCGCTATGCGGTCAGCCATATTCGCGACAACGCCGAGGTCGTGCGTAATGAATATAATTGACAGCCCGCGTTTTTCCTTGAGGTTATTGATAAGCTCAAGGATTTGCGCCTGAATCGTAACGTCCAGAGCGGTGGTAGGCTCGTCGCAGATGAGAATATCGGGATTCGCGCTCAGGGCGATTGCGATAACTATGCGCTGGCGCATACCGCCGGAGAACTGGAAGGGATACTGGGAATAGCGCTTGCGCGGCTCAGGAATTCCAACCTCGTCCATCAGCTCAAGCGCGCGGTGCTTTGCGCCGTTCTTGGTGAGCTGGTTGGCGCTGAAGGACGCCTGAAGCTTCAAGTAATCAATCATTTCAACGGAAAGCGCCGAATAATCAATATCCTTCTCCTGCGAGCCTATCAGCTCATAGGAGCGCAGAACCTCGTCAATCGCGCGGAGCATATTATCCCGCGCGGCGTCTGTGTCGATAAGCACGGGCGGAACAGCCTTTATGCCCTCCCTGTGGGCGGCAACGGCGCGGTCAAACTTCGCCTTGTCGCGGGCAAATCTGTCTTCCTCACGCGGATTGACCCTGAGCCCCTTGAAATAGCGCTCAATCGCGGAGGTAAGGGTTGTGCCGAAAACATACGCGCTGCTGTTCTTTCTGATGGTAAGGCGGTTGATTGCCGCGTTTACCGTCTTTATCAGCTCGCGGGCAGTCTGCTTGCACTCGCCCTCGTCAAGCGTTTCCTTTTCATATATGCCGCGGCTTTCGCGTAGCATTTTTTCGCTCTTTAAGCGCTTAGCAATCGCGTTCTCATAGCTGAAGCGAATGCCCTTCTCAACGTCCGCAAGGAAGTCGAGCATGAAGCCTTTATCAAGCGCTTCGCGCGCGCGCAGGTTCGTTCCGGCAATATCGCCAGCGTCCGGCGCCTGACCCGCATACTTGGAAGCGTAGCCGATGCAGAAGAAATTCGGTACTTCCTTCTCAGCCGCGGTCTTGAGAATGCTCTTCATTTCGGAAAGCGTAGCGCCGATGCGCTCCCTATCCGGCTCAAGCACGAAGTTTTTGCCCTGATTGGTGAGCGCTGAAAACAGCTCGTCATATCTGGGCTTTACCGCGCTCCCGACAACAAACTCATTGAAAACCTGATTTGCGCCGGTAAGCAGCTCCTTGACGGAGGCGGAAACCTCCTCGGGGCTTGTCTGCTGAAGGGTCAGCTCGATATCCTCGATATCGGCAATAACCTCAAGCGCGTAATCGTGCGCCAAATCATACTTTTCCTCAATTTTGATACCGTTTTCGGTGAAATCGCGGAAGAGCTTTATTTTTTCGGAGGTTTTTTTCTTGTCGCAGCCGGCGGCAACCATGCTTTTCTCAAGGCGGGCAAGCATGATGTTAAGCTCCTTGCGCGCGTTGCGGCGGCGCTCCTTGTTATTAAGAAGCATTGCCTCGGTAAGCTGCTTGCCGATGCGGACGATGGGGTTAAGGGACGAAAGCGGGTCCTGGAATATCATTGCGAGCTTATCGCCGCGCAGGGTATGATACTCCTCCTCCGAAATTTTGAGCAAATCCTTGCCGTCGTAGACTATCTGACCGTTTTCAACAATGGCGTTCGGGGCGAGAATGCCCATAATCGCTCTTGCGGTTACGGATTTTCCCGAGCCGCTCTCGCCGACTACGGCGAGGGTTTCGCCCTTGTAGAGGTCGAAGCTGATATTGCGGACAGCCTTGACGGTTCCGTTATTCGTTCTGAAGGAAATCTGTAAATCCTTCACCTCAAGCTTCTTTTCCATTACTCATCAGCTCCTCTCAGTGACGGATTGAATGCGTCGCGCAGTCCGTTTCCGAACAGGTTGAAGGAAATCATCAAAAGCGAGATGATGAGCGCGGGGAAGAGAATTATGTGCGGGTCTGTGGACAGATAGCCCTGACCGTTGGAAAGCATTGTTCCGAGGGAGGTTATGAACTGCCCGTTGAAGTTGACGACGCCGAGGTAGCTCAGAACGGACTCGTCAAGGATAACGCCGGGGATGACAAGCACCGATGTGGTGATTATCGTTCCCAGAGCGTTCGGGAAAATGTGCTTGAACATTATGCGCCCGTCATGCGCGCCGAGCGTTCTTGCCGCAAGAACATATTCCTGATTCTTGAAGCGGTAGAACTGGGTGCGGACGCGGTAAGCCGTGCCAATCCAGCCCGTCAGAACGAAGGCGAACAACAAGCCGACAAGCGTTGAAACCTTGCCTGTATTGACCAGATGCAGCTGGAACAGCGTAGCGACGACTATGAACGGTATTCCGCTCAGAACGTCGGTTACGCGCTCGCCGAGCATATCGACCCAGCCGCCGTAATAGCCCTCGATTGCGCCGTACATCGCGCCGAGCGTAAGGTTGATAATGGATACGCAAAGGGCGAGTATGAGCGAGAGGCGGGTTCCGTGGGCAAGGCGGACAAGAATGTCATAGCCCTGCGCGTCGGTTCCGAGGGTGTGAATCGGCTCGTAGCCGTTCTGATAGATATAATAGTTGTAGTAAAGCACACGAACGGAAATCATGCTCTTATCCTTGGCGGCGAAGTAAAGGATATTGCCGTCCGCGTCGCGCAGATAATTGTCCACAAGCCCCGTGGTGGTGAACTTTTCAAGGGTCATTTTCTTGCCGTTCTCGTCAAGCGGAGTCGAGTTGGCGGAATGGCGATACCAATAGTTGGCGTCGTTAGCATAGCTCGCGTCGCACCATTCGCTTCTGGTATCAACCATCGGGTAGATAACCTGAATTCCGTTTTCCTCCTGCCACGCCTGAATCTTGGCATATTCATCGCGGGTAACGGAGATATACTTGAAGCCGACGGAATAGTAGGTATCAACCAAAGCGTCGCGGTATTCCTTGCCCTGCTTCTTGTAAGGGTCGGAGAGCTTGGCAATCGGCTGATACTTTTCCTCAAGCCCCTGCGCCCATGTAGCGCCGGAGCCGTCCTTATCGGCTATGCCCTGCCCGATTCCGCCGAGGTAAGCGATATACTTATCATTGAGCGGGCGGGTGTTCGTTCCGTCAAGGAAGCCCGTACCATAGAACGCCTCGATTTTCGGGCGCATTTTTGCGTATACGCCGTCGGCGTCATTGATATGATACTTGCTGACAAAAGGCGTAACCACCGCGAAAACAACAATGAGAATAATGATTACCGCAGCGATAACGGACGCCTTGTTTTTGCGGAAGCGCCTCCAAGCGTCCAGCATATAGCCGACCGGCTTGGTTTCAAACTTCACGTCATGCAGATGCGCGTCCAGCTGAGCAAACTCGAATTTTTCCTTCGGTATGGAATTGATATCAATCTTTTTCATTATTTCGCCCCCATTCTGATACGCGGGTCAAGGAAGCCGTAGCTTATGTCTACGATTATCGTTGACGCGAGCGAAATTATCGTATAGAACATACTGGTTGAAACGAAAACGTCATAGTCGAGCATTCCGATTGACGTTATGTAAAGCTTGCCGATTCCGTTTACGGCAAAGATTGTTTCTATAATCATCGAGCCGCCGAACACGCCGATTATCATCGACAGAATGCTCGGCAGAATCGGAACCATAGCGTTGCGGAGGGCATGGCGCACAGTCGCCTGACCCTTTGTCAAGCCCTTGGTACGCGCAAGGAGCATATACTCGCTCGTGAGCGCCTCGGTAAGCTCGGCGCGGGTAAAGCGCGCAAGTCCCGCAATCGTTCCGAAGGATAGCGCAAACATAGGCAGCATCATCGACTTGAACATCGCGGCGCTCGTCCAGCTCCCGCCCGCGTCATAAAGCGAGCTGAGGATAACAGGGAACCAACCGAGCCGGAAGCCCAGATAATACTGCACTATAAACGCATAAACATAGGACGGCACGGACACAAATATCATAACGAGCGTTGATATAAGATGGTCCTGCCACCTGTTCTTTTTAAGCGCGGCAAAAATACCGAGCAGAATTCCGAGCGGAATTGAAAGAACAAGGGAATAAACGTTAATAAGCACGGTAGGCGGCAGACGCCTCGTGATAACGTCGCCGACATTCGCCATGTAGTCAATCTTCCACGACGTGCCCCAGTCCCAGTTTGTAAAGATATTCCGTAAGTAGATGCCGAACTGCTCCATTATCGGCTTGTTATAGCCGAGAGCCTCACGGCGCGCCGCCTCAAGCTGAGCCTGAGAACCCATCATAGGCGCTTCCGGCTGGAGCAGCTTGATGAGTGTGAAGCATATCGTCATTATGATGAAGAACGTTAGAATCATCAGTCCGACACGCTTCATAATGTACTTGAACATATACATCGGGAGTGCGCACATCCTTTTTTCGCCGCGTTATAAGCGCGGTGCAGAGTGGGGGCGGCATACGCCGCGGGGAAAGCCCGAAAGGAAACCACGGGAAACCGGCAAAGGTGCTTTGGGGTAAAAAATCAAAGGGGTCTCGGAAAGCCTCAAGGTAAACCGCACGCGCTTAAAGGCAGCCAAAGCGCAGGCGGGAAGCCTTAACGGGTAACGATGGGTAGCTTTCAATGGGCAGGATACAAAAATGAGGCGCGATTTGCCGCCGTGCCCGATTTTTGTACTCTGCCGGCACAAGGCGTTTGCCGAATCAGTCCGCCGCATACACTTCAACGCTTTATCAAAGTAATGCGCTATTATAACGCAACAGCGTTCGGGGCGACTGCTCCGAACGCGGCAATGGGCGGCTATGTCGGCAAGAATGACGGGGTGACGCGCGGCAAAGCCGCGCGTCACCCGCAATCATTAACGCGGGTTAAGCTGAAATACGATTACTCGTAGCTCAGAACTCCACCCTGGTCAGCAACATAAGCAGCCCACTCGGCGTCGGAGAAGTTGAACTTCATCAGACGGGTTCCGCCGTAGCCATACATGATGTTGTAATCAAGGGTAGCGTAGGAAATCTTCTGGCTGTACATGGTAGCCATGGTCTCAGTAGCCCACGGGATGCACTGATAGGTAGCCATGATGCCGGTTTCCAAAGTGGACAGAATCTTAAGCTTAACGTCCATATCGGTGAGGCTGGCGCTGTTAAGCAGGATAGCCCAGTTCTGGAAGGTGTCGGTCTTGGTTTCAACAGTGCCGTCCTTGTCGAAGTCACAGGTGACTTCGATGGTCGCCTTGGAGGGGTCCCAACCGCAGGACTCGTGAATCTTTGCAAGGCCGCCCATGTAATCCGGCTCGCAGTATACGCGGATAGAGGAGAACGGATAGAAGGCAGCTCCGCCCCAAGCGCCGCGAATCATTTCGATACGGCCCTGAGCGACATCGTCATAGCGGTTCGGCGCGCCAACCTTGAAGGTGAAGGTAATCTTGCCTTCGAAGCCGGTGCCGACGGTGGCGGCTGCTACGAACTGGTTCATCAAATCCTGCTGCTTGGTGGTGTCAGCGTCCATAGTGGTCGCGGCGCTCGCCATGCAGTTGATGTGGATTTCCTGACCATCGGTGTAGTTGCCGTCCTTGATAGCCTCTTCGTAAGCTGCCTGGAAGAGCTTCTGAGCCTCCTCCAAATCGTAGCCGGTTACAGCGGCATACGCATCGTCAAGGGTAGCATAGTTCGTGCCTTCGCCGTACTCAATTCCGTAAAGGGCAAGAACAGCTTCCTTAGCGTAGGTGCTGTTGCGGTAGATGGAGGTGGGGTCATTGGCGATATCATAGTAGTAGAGGTTGCTGTACAGGGAGTACGCAGGCTTGTAAGCGCTGGTCGCCTGAGAGGTCAGGATATTTCTATCCATCGACAGCGAGATAGCCTTGCGGAAATCCTTGTAGGAAAGAACCTTCTTGTTCGCGCCGTCGTTCGCTTCCTGTTCAAGGGCGGTAAGCGCCGTAAGGTCGGTGGCGAAAACAAAGCGGAAGGTGTAGGTCTGGTCGGTCTTGAGGAGGTAATCGGACATACGATAGGTAGCCATATCGTCGCCGTTCAGCTCAATGCTGTCCAGGTTGCCCTGGTTGAAGAGCTGCAGAGCGGTGTTATGGTCAGGAATGATGTCGATTACGATGCGGGTAGGAGCGAACTGACCTTCATGCTTTCCATCAGTCCAACCGAACCAGTTGGGGTCGCGCTCGAGAACAATCTGCTTGTCGGTCTCGAAGGAAACCATCTGGTAGGGGCCGTAGCTGGCGGTAGTTTCAAGGCTGGTGCAGTAATCGGTAGCTACGAGGTTTTCAACAGTCTTCTTGTTGGCTTCGTAGAGGTCTTCCTTAACAAGCCAAGAGGAGGTAAGGCTGGTGAGGAAGTAGAACATCTGGGTGGGGTCTTCGTTTACCCAAACCAGCTGATAGTCGCCGGTCTTGATAAGTCCGACATCCTCAAAGGGAGTCTCTTCGAAAACGCCGTCTACGCACTGGAGATAATCAGGAGCCATAGACTCGTAGGAAGCGCCGTCCTGCAGATAGGTTTCATACAGGTACTTAGCCGATACAAACGCTTCTGCATCGTTTTCGTCCGCAACAGCGGCGTCACGAATCATGGTATCGTCGGTTACAGGAAGCACGCCGTTGCCGTTGGCATCGGTTACATTCCAGAAACCAGCCATATCTACATAAAGCTCGGTCTTGCCATCGGCAATTGCATCGCCAGCCTTGGTGTAGCCAAGGGAGCCGAGGGTCTTGAGGATGGGCTGGCCAACCTTATCATTGTAGAAATAGTTGTAGCCGTTCGCGATAGCGCTGTCGCCGGAGATGTAGGTGTTCGCGCGGTAGTTCTTCATCTGCGGGTCAAGCAGAGCCTTCATGGAATAAACATAGGAATCCGCGTTGATGGGGGTTCCGTCATTCCACTTGGCGTCCTTGTTGAGGTCGAGCTGGAACACCCAGCCCTCGGTGGCGTCAGCGGGAATGCCGTACTTTTCCTTGTCGGCAAAAGTAGCGGTGATATCGGTGATGGCGTCTGCCATCTCGTATACCCACTCAAAGTTTACGCCATCGGCGGCAATGGTGGTATCAACCAAGCCGGGAAGGGTGTAGACCATCAGGTCGCTCTCATTGTTCATTTCCCAAGCATGGGGGTTCCAGTTGAGAGGACTCGCGCCCATGTATTCATGCAGCGTATAGGAAGGTTCGTCCTCCGCAGAGGCGAAGGAGCACATCCCGAGCAGCATTGCGGCGGCGAGCAGGATTGCCAGAAGCTTCTTCATTTGGTTTCCTCCTTTTTGAATTACGGGAAAGGTAATTCTTCATTTTTGAGAATTCTCTGCCCGAATGCTGATATTATACTAGGTTATCAAGCTTTATTCAAGTAAATTTGCAAAAATCCGAACATTCCCCACATATTGTTAGAATTCAAGGCAATCGTTTGCTCAAGCCGATGAGCGGACTTCAGGCGAAACATAAAAATACATCAAAAATACAATAAAAATGTAGGGATTCCGATAATGTTTATGCAGGTTCAATGTATATTTGCCCGTAAAACGAGGGATAGGGCAGATGGTGAGCGGTGATGACGGGCGGTTTAGAATTGTACCGAGGTGCTGAGCGAAAGGTTGCCTAAATAATCGTCTATCGCTAGGCAGCAAGAATAGATGGCAAGAGCAGAGCCCTTGCACTACGGGTGTATGATATTGCAGCTTTACTATTAAACCGTTTATTGGCGGTATTGTAGCGAAGCTTGCAGAACAAGCATTGGAGCAGCGCGGCGGCAATACCACCGGACTAAGCCTCCCTTGTGCAAGAACAGGTGGCACGGCGAAGCCGTGACGGAAGGATTGTCGTAGGGTTGCTCGCAAGAAAATGTTTATTGAGTAATAGCCGCAAGCCCTTATATCACAGGCGTTTCCGACAATCCCTCAGGCGCTCCACGCAAGCCTGCTCAAAAATCGTCTATCGCTAGGCGGCAAGCGCAGACGGGGCAGGAGTTTACTCGGGGGTAAATAACTGCCTCATCTGTCCCGCAGTCGACACCGCAGACGGAGTGTTTTCAGTGAGCAGGACTGCTTGCTCAAAACGCTTCGGACGCTAGGAGACAAGGGCGGCAGGGGGATGAGCGTACACGGTAGTACGTGATTCCCATTGCCGACCCGCTCTAGGCACCGCAGACGGAGTGTTTTCAGCAAGCAGGTAAGAATCACTCTATAAAGCTCAAGACATCCTCTGCGCTTTTGCGCTGCTTACCGCGCGGAGGTTTTCCTTCCTCTGCGGCATAGCCGAGCGCAACGGCGAGGCAGGGAGCGCCCTTCATAGAGTAGAGCTTTTTGATTTCCGCAATTTTGAGCATACCGATTATGCAGGTTGAAAGCCCCTCCGCGCTCGCGGCAAGGCAGAGCTGCATTACGGACATACCGATATCGAAGGGGCGGAAATCCTCGCCGACGTGCTTGCCGCCCAAGGAAGCGCTGACGGAGGTTGCCGTCTGCTCGACGACGATGAGCACAGGCGCATTGCGCGCGAATTTATTCATGCTCGTGCCGCCGATAAGGGGCAAAAGCTCCGCGCGTTTTTCCTCGCCGATAACGACGGTATAGCGCCAAGGCTGACCGTTGCAGGCGGAAGGGGCTGCAAGCGCTGCGCCGAGCGCCCTATCCAGTTTTTCGCGCTCCACCTGCCGCGGCGAATAATCGCGGCAGCTCTCGCGGGTTTTAACAAGCTCGTAAAAATTCATGATGTCACTCCGTTCTCAAGGCTTCCACAGGGTCCTTGCGCGCGGCGATTCCGGAAGGGATAAGCCCCGCAATCAAGGTGAGAAGCATACTTATTGCTATCAGGATAAGACCGCCGTCAAGCGGCAGACTCGCGACGCCCGAAATTCCCGAAAGGTTCTTTATGATTATATTCGCGGGTATGCACAAGAGAAGCGTTGCGCCAATTCCGATTGCGCCCGCGACAAAGCCTATCATAAGCGTTTCTGCATTGAACACGCGGCGCACATCGCGCTTCGACGCGCCGATTGCGCGCAGGATTCCGATTTCCTTCGTGCGCTCAAGCACGGAGATGTAGGTGATGATGCCTATCATAATAGAAGAAACAACGAGCGAAATCGAAACAAACGCTATAAGAATATAACTGATTGCGTTGATTATCGTGCTTACGCCGCTCATGAGCATTCCGACATAATCGGTGTACTTTATAGCGTCCTCATCGCTTCCCGACGCAGTGAGCGAGGCGTTGTAATCGTCGATGAAGGCGGTCAGTTTTTCCTTGCTCTCGAAGTTTTCGGGATAGAGGTAAATGTAATCCGGCTTATCCTCGCTCAAAACGCCGAACGCCGCAAGATTTCCTTCATATGTAGAGGAAGAAACAGCGGGGGTTTTCTGCGCGTACTGGCTGAGAAGCGCCGCCCTCTGCTCCTCCGACAGGGACTCAAAGTAGGCGCGCTGCTGGGCGCTGAGGCTGCTCAAATCAATCTCCGCGCTTTCCTCCGTCTGCGGCTGCGCTTCTCCTGCGGAAAACGGCAGCCCCGTCAGCACATCCGTATCAGGGGAGGCAAGCTGCGCCTTGACAACTTCTGACGCGTTAACCCTGTCCATTACAAGGCTTGCGAGCCTGGAGGTGTAGACAATCGTGCCCGCCTCGGCTCCCGCAGTTTCCTCCTTGGAGGTGAGGATTCCGACAACGCGTAGCTCCTCCCCCGTGCCTATCGCCGTTGCAAGGAAAGCCGCGTCGCCGCTCATATCCTTGAAATTCCCGTTTTCGTCCTTTGCGTACATATCGGAGCTTACCGTGAGCCTGAAGGTAAGGGAAAGAATGTCGTCAAAGGCATAGCGCGCGGTTTCGCCGCCCGTCGAAGTGCCGCTCATGATGTTTTTGAGCATATCGGGCAGCTCGCTCTGGTCTTTGAGCCCGAGGGAATAAAGCGTATAATCGCTTATTTCCTTATTGCTGTTTATGACGAGCGCGACCTCATTTGCCTGCGTCGGAAGCTTTCCGGCAAGCACGTTGTACTGCTCCTTTTGCAGCTTTTCATCGCCGATAAGCTCCTCCCACACATCGTAGCGGGACATCATCTGCGATGTCATGCTGTCGCTGTACGTGCTTGCGGCGGAAATGGCGGCGGAAAAGCCCATCGTGTCAAAAAGCGTGCTGGGTCTTACCTGAACGGATTTCCCGTCATCAAAGCTGCGATAAATTGTCATCGGCAGCTTGTAGCCGTACTTTATATCCGTTGTGAGCGCGTCAAGCTCCGCTTGATTCTCGATAATGTGCCCGCGGAAGCGGGTCAGGTTGTTCCTGCTCGCCTGCGACATCATTCCGGAAAGCATATTGCCCATTATGTCGGAGGAATAAACGGCGTCGTCGTCATGCGTCTGCTTTTCCTCACGCATGGACATCATCGAGCCCATCATTCCGGACATATCCATGCTCTCCTGCTCTATCATAATAGGATAGCTTGAGAGCGTTTCGGTTTCAACGCGCCTGATATATGCGTTAAGCCCGTTTGACAGCGCAAGGATTAGCGCGATTCCGATGATTCCGATTGAGCCGGCAAAGGCGGTCAGAACCGTGCGCGTTTTCTTCGTAAGAAGGTTATGGAAGGAGAGCGAAAGCGCGGTGAAGAAGGACATCGAGGTATGCCCCTCGCCCTTCTTTTGCAGGGGCTTTTCGTTTTCCGTTTCAAACGGCGCGGAATCGTCCGTGACAAGCCCGTCGAGCAGGCGCACGGTTCTGGTGGAATACTGCTCCGCAAGCTCTCCGTTATGCGTTACCATGATAACGAGCTTTTCGCGGGCGACTTCCTTCAATATTTCCATTATCTGAACGCTCGTAACGCTGTCCAGCGCGCCCGTCGGCTCGTCGGCAAGCAGGATATCGGGGTCGTTGACAAGCGCGCGGGCAATCGCAACGCGCTGCATCTGACCGCCCGACATCTGATTGGGCTTTTTGTGAATCTGGTCACCAAGCCCTACCTGCTCAAGCGCCTTTATTGCGCGCTCGCGGCGCTTCTGCTTATCAACGCCCGAAAGCGTGAGCGCAAGCTCGACGTTTGCAAGCACGCTCTGATGGGGTATCAGGTTATAGCTCTGGAAAACAAAGCCGATTGCGTGATTGCGGTAAGCGTCCCAGTCCGCGTCCGAATACTCCTTGGTTGAGCGGCCGTTGATTACAAGGTCGCCTGAGGTATAGCGGTCAAGACCGCCGATGATGTTAAGAAGCGTCGTTTTGCCACAGCCGGAGGGGCCCAAAACGGAAACGAACTCCTTATCCCTGAACGATACCGAAACGCCCTTGAGCGCCTCTACGCGCGTATCGCCCGCTTCATATTCCTTGACAACATTCCTGAGCTCAAGCATTCTCTTTCTCCTTTAACCATATACTGCATAAATAATCTATGTATCTTCCGCGCCTGACATCATCCGTAAGAACACCGCCGCCGAAGCCGCTGACGCGGATGAAGCAATGGTCGGCGATTACGGCGATGACCGAAGCGGCCGCAGATTCAAAATCCATATGCCGGATTTCGCCGCCTGCCGCGCGCTTTTCAAGCATACGCGGAAGCCATTTCCGCTTTTCCTCCATTAGCGCCGAGAAGCTGCCGCATTCGGGAATCGGCGGCATTTCCGCGTCCCGAAGAATTATCTTCAGAAAGCCGAGATGCTCCTCAAGACCCCGCGCAACGCCGCCGAGAAGCGACTCAAGCGCCTCCCTCAGCGGCAGGGCTTCCGTTTCCGAAAGCCAGCTTTCCATTGCCCCGCTGATTCTGAAAAACTCCTCGCGGGCAATGGTTTCAAACATTTCCTGCTTTCCGTCCGGAAAATAGTGATAGAGTATTCCGTCCGCCATTCCCGCGTCGCCGCAGATTTCCTTGACCTTTGCGCCGCCGTAGCCCTCCAGCGCAAAGCGCCTCAGCGCGGAATCGAGCAGCTTCCTGCGCGTTCTTTCCGCCTGCCGCCTGCGCGCGCTCGCTTCGCTATCCATTGCGCATATATGCCTCCCGATTCAAAGCTTTAGTGCCGGTTTATCAGCGGCTTCAAGCCCCAAAGGGCTTTTTGCCCGCCTGCAAACGAATGCGGAGCGCAAAGACAGGCAAATGCCGCGCAAGCGGCGTTTGTTGAATCCGCATTCAATGAACGATTATACTCTCACGCCGCGGCAAGTCAATATATTGGAAACCATGTTCATACAAAGTTCATTATCGCAAGGAGACGCTGATGGTATACGGGAATATGAAAACTTGCAGAAAGCGCCGAATTGATTATGTATATATAATCGTTTGCGCGTCTGCGCTCTGTAACCGCTTACAGCCTGATTCTCAGAAAGCGAAAACTACGAAATTTTGCGAAACAGATTGACACGATGGCGAATAAGTGATACATATTAGACATACCATAGGCGAACGGTTATTTATTCGGCAAAATGTAAGCGGTTACACAATTCTCCGTCAAACGGGGTTTAGGCAAAAAGTATTGCTGAAAATGTAAGCGTTTACACGATAATATCACCAAGCATTATTCGGATATTTCAAACGCTAACAGCGGCGCGGCAACGCTTTAAGCACAAGCGCAAAGCGAAAGAAAGGCAAATGCCGGCGCGAAAGGAAGGCTGCCGAGTGACTTCAAAAACAAAGCAGGTTTACGTTACGGGCAACACTTGGGGAAGGGCGCTGAAGCGCGACTGGCAGCTGTATCTGCTCCTTCTGCTGCCAATCGCCTGCGTGGTAATCTTCCAGTATATGAGCTATCCGGGGCTTCGGATGGCGTTCATGAATTACAAGCCCGCAAAGGGCTATGCGGGAAGCGCATGGGTCGGCTTTCAGAACTTTGAGAAGATTTTCAGGGACGCCGACTTTATCCGCTCGCTGAAGAACACGATTTTCTTCAACCTTGCGGATTTGATAATGAGCTTCCCCATGCCGATTATCCTTGCGCTTATGCTCAACGAAATAACCTTCAAGCGCTTCAAGAAGGTTGCGCAGACCGTGCTATACCTACCGCATTTCCTTTCGTGGGTTATCGTTGCGGCGCTCGCGCTCACAATGTTCAAGCCGCAGACGGGGCTTGTGAACATACTGCTGATGAACACGGGAGTTATAAGCAATGGCATCCCCTTTCTTTCCGAAAAAACGCATTGGGCGTGGACGTATCTCATTCTCAACGTATGGCAGACGATGGGCTGGAACTCAATCATCTACCTTGCGGCGATTACGGGAATCAGCCAGGAGCTTTACGAGGCTGCGACCGTTGACGGCGCGGGGCGTTTCGGCAGGATGTGGCACGTTACCCTTCCCGGAATCCGCCCTACGATTGTCACCCTTTTGATAATGACCCTCGGGCGCATGATGGGTTCAAACTTCGAGCGGCTTGTCGCCTTTGACAATGTGCTTGTGCGGGACTATTCCTATCAGCTGTCCCTGTATATTTACGAAAAAGGTCTCGGCAGCCTGAATTTCTCGCGCGCAACAGCCGTCGGGCTTTTCCAGTCCCTGATAGGGCTTGGGCTTGTGCTGCTCGCCGATTTTGTCGCAAAGCGGCTCGGCGAAGACGGACTGCTGTAAGGAGGGCTTGAAAATGGAAGCTGTAAACGTAAAAAATCAAAAGCGCCCTCTGAAGGCGCGCGGGCTGAAAAGCGTAAAATTAGGCGAAATCCTGATAGTCATCTTCATATCGCTGCTGTGCCTGACCTGCATCCTGCCCTTCATTCACGTTATCGCAAAATCGCTTTCCAGCGACGGCGCGGTGCTTGCAAAAAGCGTCTACCTGCTGCCGAAGGAAACGACCTTTAAGGCATACTCGACGGTTTTTTCGGACGGGCAACTTACGCACGCGATGATTTACACGGTATACATGACCGCCATTTTTACCGTACTCGGCATGGTGGTCACCATCTGCGCCGCCTATCCCCTTTCAAAGCGCAGGCTCAAGGGGCGCGTGTTCCTTTCCTTCCTTATAATGCTGACAATGTATTTCAGCGCGGGGCTTATACCGACCTACCTGCTCTACAAGGATTTGAACCTGCTCGACACTATGTGGGTGCTGATTCTGCCATTGATGTTCTCGCCCTACAATATGCTTATAATGAAGAGCTTTTTCCAGTCCAGCATTCCGGACAGCCTTGAGGAGAGCGCCTTCCTTGACGGCGCGAACCACTTCCGGATTATATGGAGCATAGTTCTTCCGCTTTCAAAGCCGATTCTCGCAACGCTCTCGCTTTTCTACGCCGTCGGGCGCTGGAACGCTTACGGCGACGCGAAATACTACGTAACCACAAAAGCCCTCCAGCCGCTGCAATACATCCTAAGCAACATGATTCTCAACAGCACCTCGGACGCGATATCCCTCTCCGAATCCGCGGAGGCGTCCGCAAATCCGGAGGTGCTTCAGGCGGCGATGATAGTATTCTCAACCGCCCCGATAATAATGCTCTATCCCTTCGTTCAGCGCTACTTCGTAAAGGGAGTAATGATAGGCGCGGTGAAGGGCTGACGGACGAATAATGACCGCCAACGAGCGGTTCGTTATAAAATAAAGGAGGAAAACTCTATGAAGAAATTGGTATCCTTGCTGCTGTGCATCGTTCTTTGCCTTACGGCAATGAGCTTTGCCGCCGCCGAGGATGGCGAAGCGCAGAAAGCCGCCATCTACGACGTAGCTCCCTTTGCGGAGAACGTTACCATCACCGTTCCGGTTTACGACCGCTCCAAGCAGGGCTATCCCGCCGTTGACGACAACTACTGGACGAAGTGGGTTCAGCAGAATTTCGGCGACAAGTACAACATCACGGTCAAGTATATCGCCATTCCCCGCGGCGACGTTATGACCAAGTACTCAATGCTGATTTCCGGCGACGATACCCCCACCATCCTGATGGAATACGACTACCCGAAGGTAGCGCAGTGGGCAAACGACGGCGCTATGGCAGAAATCAGCCTTGACGAGTTCAAGGCTGTCGCGCCCACCTATTATCAGGCTATGGTTGAGCACAATCAGCTCGCCTACACGGACATCAACGGAAAAACCTACTTCGTTCTGTCCGAGCGCCCCTACTACGACACGACCTACACCTACGTAACCTTCTGCCGCATGGATTGGCTCAGGCAGGTCGGCTACGACCATGTTCCCGCCAACTACGCCGAATTCTGCGAAGCCATCCAGAAGATAGTGGACGCAGGGCTTACGAAGCAGCCTCTCGGCCGCCGCCTTTTCGACTCCGCCTACGCTCAGAATTTCGCGTACCGCGATATTCCCGTTGACGAAACCGAATGGGCAATCTACTCAAGCCTCGGCACGGCGTCCCTCTCATGGGAGCCTACCCGCAGGATGCTCAAGCGCGCGAACGACGAATACCTCAAGGGCTGGTACTCCACCGAGTTCGAGCTTGACGCTGACGGAAGTCAGGAAAAGACCGACTTCATCAACGGCGTAACCTTCTCCTACGGCAACTACATGAGCGCCGACGTCGACTGGCTCAAGGCGTTCTATGAAAAGAACCCGAACGCGGAGCTTGCGATTGTAAGCAACTATCAGGGCGACGAGGAGGGCGTTTTCGAGGCTCAGATTCGCGCCGACAACCCCTTCGGAATGATAGTCGGTTTCTCCTCCCTCGCAACCCCCGACCAGCTCAAGGCAGCATGGATGTACATGGAATGGCTCATGCAGCCCGAAAACCTGTTCGTAATGGAGAACGGAATTCAGGGCGTTACCTACGAGCTTGACGCGGACGGACTGCCCGTAATGCTCGATTACTCCGGCGAGGAAATGCTCAACCACAACAACAATATCGACATGACCTGCATAATTCACGCCTCCAAAAAGCGCGGAACGATTGAGCAGACCATCGCCGCTATCACACCCAAGGGCGTTCCTCAGGACTTCACTCAGGCTATCATCGACAATTTCTACGCCCTGAAGGGGCTTTCCGAGGCGGGCAAGGCGTACACCGACCCCATCTTCGCAGTGGCGATTGAAGCGGAATCCGAGAACAACGGAACCCTGCTGTCGCTGTGGAAGGAATACTCCACCAAGCTCATCAAGGCGGAGGAAGGTCAGTTTGACGCTCTCTACACCGAATTCTGCGAAAAGTATCTCGCGGCAGGCTATCAGGATATTCTTGACGAGCGCCTTGAGGCGTTCAACGCAGGAAACACCACCAAGCTGCCCGAAAACATCAAGAACGCGGTCAAGTAATTAATCCGTTCGTCCGCAGGAATGCGGAAAACAGTTTCTTCATCGCGGGGCGGAACGAGTTTTGCCCGTGCCGCCCCGCCCGTTTTCTGTAATCAGAGCGATAGCATAACGTATCATTTTTCATGGGCGCGAAGCCGTCGCGCCGTTATCGGGAGTATAAGCCGCAAAGCGGCAGAACGACAAGCAGTAAATACGCAAGCAATTCCGCGTTATGCGGATAAATATATCGGGAGGCGCGCAAAAAAATGGCAGCGGGACGAAACGCGACAATTTACGATGTGGCAAAGGAAGCCGGAGTATCAATAGCAACGGTTTCGCGCGTTATCGGCGGCAAAACGCGGGTGAACCCGCCAACGCTCGAAAAGGTTCGGGCAGCTATACAGAAATGCAATTACCGCCCAAGCGCGATAGCCCGCGATTTCAACCGGAAGGTTTCGCACACGCTCGCAATGGTTCTTCCTGAATTGACAAACCCATACTACGCTCAGATTTATTCCGCGGCGCATGAAAGAGCGGCAGCCGCGGGCTATGTGCTTATGCTTTTCCCTATGCCGAGCGGGAACACGATTGACGAAACGCTGCTTGAATTGCTGATTGAGCGGCGAATCGACGGCGCAATCCTGAACGGCGAATATATGACGCACAGAAACACGGACAGGCAGCTTGCGCTGATAAAGCAGCTCAAGGAGTTCATGCCCGTAATAATGCTCGGCTCAGCTCCGTCCGATTACCCCTACGGCTCGGTCGTTACCGATTTGTACGGCTGCGCATATCAGGCTGTGGAGGCGCTTCATGCCCTCGGTCACAGCCGCATAGCCTTCCTGGGCGCAATAGAAACGGACGTTCCGAACAGCCGCGAGCGCGGCTACCGCGAGGCGCTCGGCAAATGCGGAATACCATACAAGGCAAACTACTGCGTAAAATGCGAGCCGGATGTAAAAAGCGGCGAAACGGCAATGCACGAGCTTCTGCGCTCGCTCACCTTTGCCGATTACCCGACCGCGGTGCTTGCAATCAACGACCCTGTCGCATTGGGCGCAATGAAGGCGCTTGAAAGCCACGCGCTCGGCGTTCCCTCGGACGTATCGGTTATCGGGTGCGACGACCAGTTCTATACGGCATACGCAAAGCCCGCGCTGTCGAGCCTCGATACGCAGCCGCAGAAAACGGGAAGCACCGCGATAGATATGCTGCTTAAAAACAGCGATGAACACATAACAATCGGCGCTAAGCTCGTTTTACGGGCGTCGGTCAGCGCAGCAAGAGATTAGGAGGAAGGCTAATGAGCGGAAAAGGCGGATTCACCCTGCCGGGCGAAGCGGGTCAGGAAAAACTCACGCTGGAGCTATGCAAAAAATGGGGCGCAGACTGCATAAGGGACAGCGACGGAACGCAGCTTTCGGATGAAATACTTAAAAGCGGCGTGCCTATTTACTCGACAATTTGCCTTGTGCGCTCCGTGAACGAATGGGCAAAGCGGAATATGGACAAGCTGCAGCGCAATTTTCTCATAACAGCGCCGGAGCTTGCAACGGGCGAAAGCCTTGAAATCCAGCCGCTGAAAGGCTTTTTTGACGGTCAGTTCACGCTCTGCCCTGAAGATGAGCCGAAGGAATACTGGCAGGTTTTCGACAGAACGGAAAGCTCGGAAATTCCGAAAGAGAACTGGGAATACGACGCTGAATCAAAAACCGTGCTTATCAGGAACACGGTTTTCGGGCATATGTACACAGTAAGCTTCCTCGCAACGCGAATTTGGGAAGAAATATCCATGTACAACCATATAACGAACGACTGGGGCGACAGGGAGCATCTTATGGCAGTCGAGCCGCGCTATCCCGAGGCGCAGGAGGCGCTTTTAAGCTTCCTGAAAAAGTGGCTTGACGAGCATCCGGCAACAAGCGTCGTTCGCTTCACCTCGCTTTTCTACAATTTTTGCTGGATATGGGGAAGCGAAAAGCGGCGCAGGACAATCTTTTCCGACTGGGGAAGCTATGACTTCACCGCAAATCCCGTATCGCTGAGGGAATTTGAGCAGGAGTACGGCTATAAAATGACAGCCGAGGACTTTGTAAACGGCGGTCTGTATCGCCCGACCCATACCCCGCCCTGCCAAAAGCAGCTGGACTGGATGGAATTCACGGGCAGATTCGTGCGCGAGTTCGGCAAAAAGTGCGTTGATTTGGTGCATTCCTACGGCAAGAAGGCGTATGTATTCTATGACGATTCGTGGATTGGCATAGAGCCGTGGAGCGGGCATTTCGGCGAGTTCGGGTTTGACGGGCTTATCAAATGCGTGTTCAACGCGTTTGAGGCGCGGCTTTGCGCGGGCGTTAAGGAAGTGCCTGTGCATGAGCTAAGGCTGCACCCGTATCTTTTCCCGACGGGGCTTACGGGCGAGCCGACATTTGCGGAGGGCGGGCATCCCGAAAGGGACGCGAAACGCTACTGGACGTGCGTAAGGCGCGCGCTCATGAGGGTCAAGGTTGACAGAATCGGGCTTGGCGGCTATCTGCACCTTGTAGAGCCTTTCAAGGAATTCCAGGACGAAATCGAAAAAACGGCGGACGAATTCCGTATGCTGAAAAGCCTCCATGAAGCGGGAGCGCCGTGGGAAACGGGCATACGCATAGGCGTTCTGCACTCTTGGGGCAAAAAACGCACATGGAACTGCTCAGGTCATATGCACGAGCATCCGGAGCTTTACCTGAACCATCTGTACGAATCGCTTGCCGGAATGCCCTTCTCACTTAGCGCGCTTTCGCTTTCGGATGTGGCGGAAAGCGGAGTGCCGGACGATATCGACGTGATAATCAACACCGGACGCGCGGGCGACGCATGGTCGGGCGGCGATATGTGGCAAAGCCCGAAGCTGCAAAGCGCAATCAACGCCTTTGTAGTGCGCGGCGGAGCGCTTCTCGGCGTCGGCGAGCCGTCGGCTGTCACATCGGGCGCAAACCGCTTCGCTCTTTCCGGAATCCTTGGGGTTGACGAGGAGCGCGGGCAGGGCATATGCCTTGAAAAATACGATTTTGAAAAGACGGACGGGCATTTTATAACCAAAGGGATGAAGGAAGCTCCGGCGTTCGGAAACGCCGTTGCGGGCGTTTATGCCTTGGACGGCAAAACAAAGGTGCTGTTTTCAAACGGGCGCGACGTTTCCCTTTCAGCGCGCGAGTTCGGAAACGGGCGCTCGGTATACCTCTGCGGCTATACGCACAGCTCCGAAAACGCGCGCCTGCTCTATATGGCGCTGCTCTGGCTCGCAAAGAAGGACGGCTCCCTGCCGCTTTACCTGCCCGACGACTGCGCCGTTGAGTGCGCGTATTTCCCCGTCGCAAAGAGCCTTGTCGCAATCAACAATTCCGGCGAACATAAGCGCGCGTCAATCCAAACCGAATCGGGCGGGCTGACTGTCGAAATCGCCCCCTACGGAATCAGCGTAACGGACTGCTGACAAACAAAGCGGATATAAAGAAAGACTGTCGCAGATAATTCTGTAACAGTCTTTCTTTTTATCGCCCTGCCGCATTACCTCAGCATTACGAGGGAGGACGGCTCAAGGCGGATATGCGCTTCGTCCATCGGGATTATTTCGCCGTCCACGTTCATTCTCAGGGCGGCGTTTTTGACGCGGATTGTGAGCATCGAGCAGGTCAGGCGCGTTGTAACCTTGAAATTCAGTATTTTGCCCATCAGCATTCTGACGGCGTATACGGGCATCTGCCAGTTGGGAATCATGTTCATCAGCGTCAAATCAAGCAAGCCGTCGTCCGCTTCAGCCTTAGGAACAACCTTCATTCCGCCGCCGATAAAGCGCCCGTTGCCCGCCGCGCAGATGAGCAGCTTCTGCTCCTTCAGCGGTTTTCCGTCCACTTCGATTTCCATGACGGGCGCTTTGAAGTGCAGTATCGTGCATATGACTCCGTACAGATAGGGGAGCAGACCCCTTACATATTTTTTCGCCTTCAAAGCGTAATCAAGCACGGATACGTCAAAACCCGTTCCGACAACGTTAAGAAACGCCTGACCGTTGATTAGCCCCGTATCGACCGGCTTGCGCTCCGCCTTTGCAAGATAGTATTCCATTGCCTGCATTGGCTTGCGGGGAACGCCGAGGGTTTTTATGAAATCATCGCCCGTTCCGGCGGGAACAATCGCAAGCGCCGTTGCGGTGTGGATTAGCCCGCGCGCGGTTTCAAGCGCGGTTCCGTCGCCGCCGACGGAGAACACGGTTTCCACGCCCCTCTGCGCCGCGTCCCTTGCCAGCTCCGTCGCGTGCCCGGGGTGCTTCGACCATACGGTTTCATGCTCGATTCCCCGCTCCGTAAGAATTTTATCTATTGCTTCTCCGGTTTTTTTGGCAAAGCCGCTTCCCGCAATCGGGTTTATCAGTAGCGTTATCATCGGAACATCCCCCTTAAGCCGTGTATCCGCCGTCTACGCAGAGCGTCTGACCTGTTATGAAATCAGCGTCAAGCGCAAGATATACAATAGCCTTTGCCGCTTCCTCAGGCGTGCCGACGCGCTCAAGCGGCGTTTCGAGCGAGAACGCATTCCTTTCATCAGGTGAAAGGTGCGCGTTCATTTTTGTGTCAATAAAGCCGGGCGCTACGGCGTTGACGCGTATTCCTGAGGGGCCGACCTCCCGCGCGAGAGAGCGCGTAAAGCCGATAAGCCCAGCCTTTGACGCGGCATAGCTCACCTCGCATGAGCCGCCGACAGCGCCCCAGATTGACGAAACGGAAACGATTGAGCCTTTCTTTGCCGATACCATATCGGAAAGCGCCTCGCGCGAGCATAAAAAAGCTCCGCGCAGGTTGGTTTTCATCAGCCCATCCCATTCCGCCGCGGTTACGTCCTGAAGCACCTTCTGCTCAAGCGCCGTTCCTGCGCAGTTAATCAGCGTTTCGATTCTGCCAAGCTCTGCGCGCGCCTTTGCAAACATATTTTTTACGCTTTCTTCATCCCCGACATCCGCGCAAATCGGCAGGGCTTTTACGCCGATTTCGCTCAGCTCCCGCGCAAGCGCCTCCGCATTGTCCCTGCCGTTTCTGTATTGGAGAACCAAATCGCAGCCGCGCCGCGCCAGCAGCCGCGCGCAGGCGCCGCCTATTCCGCCGGACGCGCCGGTCAGCATTACAACCATTGCGCAGCCTCCTCTGAAAAGCCGCGAAAAGCGGCGAATTGAAGCATATTGAGTCGATTAATCTTACAGCATTTCGTTTCGGATTGCAAGAAATACGGGGCTTATTCCGTGCTTTGCGGCGGCGGCAAAATCACGGCGGCTGCCTCCGATTTGTTGCCGCGCGGCGCTCTTGTATGGTATACTTATTGATAACGACGCGGCGTAAGACCACGCCGGACGGGAGAAGCCGAAGATGCCTGACAGGGTCGAGTGTACTGTGGACGATACCATTTTCCGCAATGAGGAAAACGGCTATACTGTTCTGACTGTTCGCGCGGGGCGCGAGCGCCTTACCTGCGTCGGCTCGCTTCCGCCGCTGTTTGCAGGCGAGCAGGTTGTGATGGAGGGCGAATATATCGAGCATCCGCAGTACGGGCGGCAGCTCAAGGTCGCCTCCTGCGAGGTGCTGAAGCCCTCAACCCTGCTCGGCGTTGAAAGGTATCTCGCCTCAGGGCTTATAAAGGGCGTCGGGCCCGCAACCGCAAAGCTTATCGTCAAGAAATTCGGCATGGATACGCTTGACATACTCTCAATGTATCCCGACAGGCTTGCCGAAATTCCGAAAATCGGGGCAAAGCGCGCCGCCGTCATCGCCGCAAGCTATCATGAGCAGCTTTCTGCGCGGCAGGCGATGGTATTTTTGCAGTCCTACGGCGTTCCGTCCTCGCTCGCGGTAAAGATAAGCAAGATTTACGGCGACAATACGCAGCGCTTTGTGCGCGAAAATCCCTACCGCCTTGTTACGGATATTGACGGCGTCGGCTTCAGGACGGCGGACAGAATCGCTTTTTCATTGGGGCTTGCGCCTGACAGCTCCTATCGCCTGATGGCAGGCTTGAGCTACGCGCTTTCCGAGGCGGGCAACTCGTCGGGGCATACCTATCTGCCGATGGACGAGCTTTTGAGGCAGGCTGCGCGGCTTTTGCTGCAGGATGTGGAAATGCTTATTCCCTGCCTGCAGGACGCGATGATAAACAAAACGATGATTGGCGAGAGGACGGGCGAGGGAATGCTCGTCTACCTTCCGCAGTATTACAGCGCCGAAACCGAGGTTGCGCGCAGAATGCGCGAGCTTCTTAACACGCGTGTTGCAACGCGCGGCTTTGACGAGCGCGACGTTCGCGCGTTTGAAACGGCTTCGGGAATAAACTTTTCGCCGACTCAGCGCGCCGCGGTTCTTCACGGGGCTGAGAACAGCGCCGCGATTATAACCGGCGGCCCCGGAACCGGAAAAACTACGCTTATAAAATGCCTGCTGACCCTGCTCAGCCGCGACGGAGACGTGCTTTTGTGCGCGCCGACAGGCAGAGCCGCGAAGCGTATGACGGAAAGCACGGGCGCGGAGGCGAAAACCATTCACCGCCTGCTCGAATACACGGGCGAGGACGGCGCGTTTTCAAAAACGACTGATAACCCGCTGAAAGCCGTCTGCGTAATCGTTGACGAAACCAGCATGGTCGATATTTTCCTTATGCGCTCCCTCCTTCGGGCGATAGAGCCGGGCACGAGGCTAATCCTTGTCGGCGACGCCGACCAGCTGCCGAGCGTCGGCGCGGGCAACGTTCTGCGCGATTTGCTCGACTCGGGCGCTGTTCCGTCCGTAAGGCTGACGGAAATATTCAGGCAGGACGAAAACAGCATGATTGTTCTTAACGCGCACAGAATAAACAGCGGCGAAATGCCCGAGCTTAACCGCCCGCACAGCGACTTTTTCTTTGAGCGGGTTGCCGCCCCGTCGCAGGCGGCGCAGACAATCGTGGAGCTTTGCCGCTCGCGCCTGCCCAAATATCTTGGGCTGAGCGATTCGGTACGCTCGATTCAGGTGCTTGCGCCCGCAAAGAAGGGCGACTGCGGCGTTTATGCCCTCAACAGCCTGCTGCAGGAGGCGCTCAATCCCTACACCTTCGGCAAAAAGCAGCTTATCAGCGGCGAAACTGTCCTCAGGGTCGGGGACAAGGTTATGCAGACGAAGAACGATTATCAGCTTGCATGGAAGCGCGGCGGCGAGGAAGGTCTGGGCGTTTTCAACGGCGATATGGGCTTTATAACGGATATTGATACCGAGGACAGGATTGTTACCGTGAGGTTTGACGACGACCGCGAGGTAATCTATGAGGACCAGAGCCGCGAGGCGCTCGAAATCGCTTACTGCATATCCGTCCACAAGAGTCAGGGAAGCGAGTTTCCCGTCGTCGTTCTGCCGGTAACAGGCGGCCCGCCGATGCTGCTCTGCCGCAATCTTTTCTATACGGCGCTCACCCGCGCCAAATCCTTCGTTGTGCTTGTCGGGCGCGAGGATGTGATAGCGTCAATGGTTAAAAACGACCATATAACGCAGCGCTATTCGCGCCTTGCGCAGCGCCTTTCTGATACGGGAATGTGACTGGAGGTATATTATGGCTCAAGTACAGGCGGGCTTTCAGATAGCGGAGTTCCGCGTCGACTCACTTGAATACTCATGCGCCGCGCGCGAGTGGCCCAAATCTGTTGAAAACGGCTTTCAGCTCAGCGCAAATATCGCGTACAACTCTGAAAAAAGCGTTTTTGCCGGTAGAATCAACCTTGTTTACACTGTAAAAAGCAGGGATGAAAATCCGCTTATGCAGAATCCTCTCTCGCTGAAGGTATCCGCGCACGCCGTATGCACAATGCAGGGCGCGGACACACCCGAAAGCAAGGCGGAATTCACCGAGCTTCTGCGAAAAAAAGGAACGCTTTTTCTTCTTTCAACCCTTCGCTCGCAGATTGTCAATCTTTCCTCCGTACTTGGCTGCCAAAGACCTATCATCATGCCGGTAATCGACGCCGACAAATTCGCGTGGAACGAGCGGCAGACCGTTCTGCAATAGATTGTTTTCTACATTCCGCGTGGCGGGCATGGAAGAAAACTGCCTGCTCAGGAGTTAAATACAGTGAAAGGAGCGCTGATTGATGAGAAAAATTATCCTGCTGCTTCTCGTGCTGCTTCTGTCTTTCGGCGCTCTGCCCGCGCTTGCGGGTACGGAAACGCCTTCCGAGGCGGAAAAGCCGTTTGAGTATATATGGGATAAATCCACGGGCGGGCTGCCAATCCCGAAGCTTTATCAGATTGACGAAACAGAAATCCTTTACGGCTCAGGCAAAAACGGCAAGTCGATTGCAACGTCGGGCTGCGGCGCTGTCAGCATAGCAATGGTCGGGCGCTATCTTTCCGGCTCGTCGTATTCGCCGCGGGATTTGTTCGTCTGGGCGGCAGATAACGGCTATTATCGCGGCAACGGCTTCTCGTATCAGGATATGCTCGCAATGGCGGAGTATTGCGGCTTTACCGGCGAATGGCTCTCGCCTGCAAAATACAGGATTAAAAAGGCGCTGAGGGCAGGAAAGCCCGTAATCGCGTGGATGGGCGCAGGACTCTTTACCGACGGCGGGCATTATATCGTGCTGACCGGCTGGAGCAGGGACGGAATGATTTCCGTCAACGACCCGAACAGCGAGTATTTCAGCACTCTTGCGTTTTCAAGCGAATCGATTCTGCATGACGCAAGGGCGATTATGATTTGCGAATTGCCCGAAACGGGAGAAGAAACCGCCGAGGAATAATGAATTAAAAACATCAGCCGCATTTATACGGCTGATGTTTTTTCAAATAAGAATAAAAAACCGAATTTACAGCTTCACCGGCAAGTCTGTGTTATGGAAGGGGTCGTCGGGGTCGAATTCGGTTGAGGCTTCATCGCTCGGCTGTCGGGACGCCTTTTCCTTGGCTTTGGCGACAGCCTCGGCAATGCGGCTCGGCTTGCGCTCCTCCTCGGTTATCATTTCGTCATGCTCAAAAAGGATTGCCGCCTTTTCGGCTTCGTCCTCCTCCTCACGGCGCTTGAAGGAGCTTATGCGCAAGCTGATTTCCGTTTCCGTGAAGTCGCAGCGGCAGTTCTGCCCCGCCTTGGTAAGCGCGACAATCTCGGTATTGCGATTCGTCTGCCGTCTGGCAAAGTCAACCGCAACCTCCGCGCGCCGCTGCCAATGCATCGGAAAAAGCAGGCGCGGCTTAATCTGATAAATAAAGGTTGTCGCTCCCGCGTCATACATTTCGCCCATGCGCGGGTCAACGGGGAAGAAAGCAACGTCCATCTTTACGCCGTCAAGCTCCTTGAGACATTCCCCGAAATCCGCCTCCGCCTTTTCAATTTCCTTTAGCGTGCTTTCCTTGCGCCAATGCCAGAAATTCAAATCCCCCGCATGGAAAAAGCGCATTCCGTCAATTTCGGCAAGATAGCTGACGCCGGGGTCGGTAGAGCCGTAGGCGGTTATGTTGACGTTACCAATCGTTAGCTTATCGCCCCGCGCCATGCGCTTTCCCCTGCTGCCGACGGGCGCGTCGGCGGATATGATATAGGTTACGTTCGGAAGCGCGCGGAAATCGTAAATCGCCTCGTCATAATGGTCGGGATGACAGTGCGAAACGAAAATAATTACATTTTTGTACTTCGCAAGGCGGCTTTCGGTAAGCCTTACCTCCTGCGGTAAATCCCCTTCCTCGCCGAGCCAGTAATCGAAAAGAAGAAAAGTATCGTCAATGGCGACGGAGAATCCGCTATGAAAATAATAAGTTATATCGCAAATACGGCTCATATTTCCTCCTTTGGTTAATAGGCAATTTTTAGGGAATAAGCATCCGAAGTAGATATTCATTATTGCACTTTGCGCGCCACTTGTCAAGCATTACGGGGCTTTACAGGCGCGTAATATGGGATTGCACCGCCATTTATACGCCATTTTAGGCGTTTATGCTCCCCAAAGGCGCACCGGCAGCCGGTGCGAAAGCGCTCGCGCTCCCCAAGGCGCTCAAAAGCACCCGTGCAGCACCTTTCCGCTCATCTCGCCCTCCTCTATGCCCAAGGTGTAGAAAAGCGTCGGAAGCAAGTCAAGGCAGGAGGCGTTTATATCCTTCTTGCCTGCCACAAAGCCCCCGCCCGAGAACAGATAAAGCCCGCGCGACTGGGAAAAAAGCTCGCAAGCCATCAGTGGAGCGTTTCCTGCGCTGTCAAGAAAAACATCGCCCGCGCCGGCGCGGACAACGCGCGAGGGGCGCTCACTCATTCCCGCACATCTTCCGCAAAGCCGTATAACGGATTCGGCGTCGAATATTTTCGGATTCTGCTCAAGCATTTCAAAGCCGCGTTCGCTTTCCCTTTCCTTGCCAGCGTATGAATACAGATACGCTCCGCTGTCCGCCGCCTGCGCGTATACGCTTGTGGTAAGCCCCGCCTTTTTAAGAAGCTGCGGCAGCGGATAAGCGTTTACAACCGAGAAAAGGCTGCCCGTTCCGTATATGAAAAGCCTTTGCGCCGCGCCACGCAAAAGGACGAAATACGAAAAAATCTTCATCAGTGCGGCTGTCGCCCTGTCATCGTTTTCGCCAAGCTCGCGCCTTGAAAAATACAGATTCCAGAGCGTAAGGAAAGCAAGCTGCGGGCGCTTTTTCGCTCCAGAAAGGCGGCATACCGCCGCAACCGCCTCCGAATCCTTCTCCTCATGCCCGCTTGCCATTACAAGCCTGCGCTGCCGATACGCCTTTCTGCCCGCGCGGAGCATAGCGCCCGCGCCGCCGCCTCCCGCAAGATACGGACAGCAAACCAAAGCGCTTCTGCTTTCGGCGCTTGAGGGGCAGAGAAATGCAGCGGAGTCGATTCCATGGCGGCGGAGGCGCTCGAAAACCATCGGTTCAAGCAGGCAGCGCTCACCGTCATACGCCCTTCTGAGATACGGCGGAGCGCCGCGCGTAGCCGCAAAGGGATGAATAAGCCCGTGAGCCGCCGCACTTTTGCCGGTAAGCGCGCTGACGACTGTAACATGAGCGAGGCACGGAAAAGGCGCGCTGACACCCGAAACCCGCGCGCACCCCGAAAGGAACGCCCCAAGCTCCCCGCCGGATGGCATGAGGGCGGCGTCCCCGACGCCCAGCCCCGGCACAATCACCACAATATCCAAAAGGCGCTACCTCCGATACATATATGGCTATTGTGTGTAATAATCCTGCCCGATATACCAAACAGCCGCGCCGTCGGCTCTTTCATAAAGCCTTCGGCGCGGCGTGAATTCAGGAAATCATCAGCCTATAGACGGGTCTGTCGGCGGCTCAAGGGTTATCTGCGGCTGCGGGTTTTCGATTTCGGACAGATAAATATCGGATTCCCATTCCTTTGTGGGGTAATGGTTCGGAGATATGCGGTACAGCGTTCCGTCCGCCATTTCGTAGCTTACGATGCACACGCGCAGGTATTCGCAATGCTCGAAATCGTAATCCTTATCATAGCGGAAGTATCGGCTGTCGCTCCTATTCCCGGGCATAAGGGCGCGGGAATATCTGCCCTCGCCCTGCGTATAATCGCGCCAGAGCGGAACCTCGTTGCCGTACTCATCCTGACCGTAGATGTAGAAATTAACGCGCGTAATTTCAAAGTTGGATTCGTTGCGGAAGCGGATATATGGAATCTTGACTCCCGCGTCGTCAAAGTACATATCCAGCTCGTAAATGCTTACCGCCTCGTTATAATCGCCCACATGGATGGTCATAACGTCGGTGTAGCCGCCTTCCTCGCTGACAGCCGTGAGCGTCGTATCGCCCCAAGCCACGCCGACAACGCGCCCCTTGACGGACGAGCCGGAAACCTTTGCAATGGAGGTATCGGCGCTCGACCATGTGATATGGGAGTTGGAAGCGTTTGACGGATTAAGGTCAACATACACATAAGCCGCTTTGTTGACGCCGACCGTCTTTTGGGTATTCCGCATGGATATTCCGAAAAGCGGCTGAATTACATTCACGGTTATTCTGGAGGTTACGCGGCTTCCGTCGGTAGCCTTTACGGTAATCGTGGTTTTGCCGCGCTTTATTGCATGAACAGTTCCGTCCGCTTCAACGGTTGCAACCGACGTGTCGGCGCTCGTGAAGGTTACAGCCTGATTCGTAGCGTAAGCGGGCTGAACAGCCCAGCTGAGCCGCTCCTTCTCGCCTACGTTGAGGCTGAGGGAGGAAAGCTCGAAGTTGATTTTGGTTACGGGCTGGCTGACCGTCACGTTGCACTCCGCGAAGATTTCAGGGAACGCCTTGCTGCGAACGGTAACGACGCAAGTGCCGGGGTATACGCCCGCAACGGTTCCCCTTTCGGTCACGGTTGCGATTGACGTATCACTCGACGACCAGACCAAATCCGTCTCGTTAGCCGTGCTGGGCAATACCTTTGCGCTCAGGGTTGACTTTATGCCCGTATTCAGGCTCAGCTCCGTTTTGGCAAGCGATATTCCGGTGGGCTGCTGCTTTACGGTTACGGTGACATAGGTGCTGCGCCTTCCGCCGTCCGTTGAGGTGGCGGTGATTGTCGCCTTGCCGCGCCCTACGGCGGTTATAACGCCGTTTTCGTCAACGGTTGCGGCTTTGGTGTTGCCGGATTTGAAGGTAAGGGACTTGGCGCTCGCGTTATCCGGCTCAACGGAGAATACAAGCTGCTGAGTTTCGCCGACATACATTACCTCCGGCTCTTGCATTTTAACCTTCGAGACAAGCACGGTTACGCTGACGTCGCACTCGGCAGAAGCCGCGGGGTTATCCGCGCTGGCAACGGTGATGACGCATTCGCCGAGCGAAACCGCCTTGACTGTTCCGTTGGCGTTAACGGTCGCAACCTCCTCGTTGGACGAGGTGTAAACGAGCTTTTTGTTATTCGCGTTGGCAGGAAGAACGCTCGCGGTAATCCTTTCGCTCTTGCCTTCGGCAATCGTGAAAGCGGTCTTGTTGACGCTGACGCTCTCGGCGCGCTGGCGAACGTTTACATAAAGAGTAGACCTGCGTCCGCCCTCGGGCGAAAGATAGAGATAGCTCTCGCCCTTTTTGAGCGCGGTAAGAATTCCGCTCGAAAAATCAAGCACGTTTTTCGCGCCGTAGCTCGCCTTGATATTGAAGCTGTTGGCGTCGGTCGGCTCATAGGTAAGCGGAAGCATAAGCTTGTCGCCCGCATACATTTCAAGCTTTTTATCAATCGAAATTGCCGTTGCGGGAACAATCTCGGCGTTTGCGGGAATGCCGGACGGCGAGGTTGAGGCAATCATGATATTTGAGCGCAGGGACGGCGAGAAAACAAGCTGGCAGGCATATGTGCCCGCGTCAAGCTGAATCCCCTTGATATAAAGCCTTCCGTCCTCCGCCGTGGCTGTAACGCTTCCGAGCGGGATAAGCTTCACCTCGCCGAGAGCGTCGCTGCCTACATCCTCAAGCCGCTCAAGCGCGGGCAGCTCAGCGTCAAGCAGCGAGCAGGGGCGCACGGCAAGATTGACGGAATCGCTTGAAACGGGCATTAATGCGCCGTCAATTCCATCCTCATAAAGCCGCAGGCGCATAACGCGCACATAATCAGTTTCCTCCTCCGCGGCAAAAGCGCACACGGGAAGAAGAAGCACAAGCACAAGAGCAAGCAGCACCGGAATAAAGCGTTTCATTTTTTGCTCCTTTCGGGCAGTCGGTAAGCATATATGCCCAAACCGCAGAACCGCGCGCCATCGCGCCAAGAACCGGTTCTGCTAATAATAACGACTCAGCCTGCCGCATTATTCCGTATAAAGCAGAATTTGCATTAATATTCTCACACCTTCCGCCGCGCGGCATAGCATGAAAGTGTAAGGCGGTAATAAACGCTCGCGCCGCCGTCCCAACCATCGGAAGGAGGGATACCATGTCGTTTTACAGCTATAAGAACGCGGATACGCTTGCCTGTCCCGGCACGATTTCCGGAAACGCCACCGACGGGCTGACCGAACGCATCTGCGTGCAGCTTGAGCGCGTCTATGATTCCTGCCTGCAGCAGGAGCAGCTTGACGATGTGCGCGTCACAATAACAAGCTACGCTCAGGTAGTGGATTCCTGCGGCAGTCAATGCGGCTGCTCATGCCAGGAAAGCATCGGCTCATGCCGCAACAACACCCCCGACACAGTTCCGCCGACATCGCCGCCCGTGCCGCCCATAACCTTTGATTCCTGCCGCTCGACCACAACGGACGGAGTGATTTCAAACCTTCAAATCGACAGGCTGTGCGACCGCCCCTGCTTTGCGCGCGTCAGGCTGACCGTAGACGTGCCAATCGACATACTGTTCACGGACAGCCGCTGCGTTCAGTATATCGGCAAAGCTGTCATTCAGGTACACAAGGATGTTCTTCTCTCCCTGCCCGACGAATCCATCGTTCCCTACAAGATTGAGAGCATGGTAAGCGCCATCTGCGTTTCCGGCGTTTATGAGGGCAACAACCGCTTCCGCATGACGGTTTGCGTAACGGTTGTGCTGAAGGTTCTCGCAAAGGTTGAGGTTCTGATTCCCTCCTACGGCTTCTGTACCGTTCCTCCCTGCGAGGAATTTGCAGAAAATGTTTGTGATGAACCGCGCCTGACGTCATACCCGCGAATAAATACTACAAGTTCGGAGACGGGAATAAGAAAAGCCGCCTTTCGGCGGCTGATTGGAATTCTTCGATTAGCGATTCTTGCGGCGTTCTTCCAAGGCTTCACCTAAAAGCTTTTTTTGATTTTTTGCACAAAAAAAGAGAGGGCGCAAGCCCTCCCTTTAAGATGTTACGTTTACAGATGTGATTTGTTGGTCGGGTTGTTGACGATACCGAAAGACACGAGAATAACGCCCACCGCGTCAACGACGGCTTTTGCGGTTTCGTCGGTTATGCCTATCTTTTCGGTCAGCCCGAAAAGGCTCAGGATTGTCCAGATTGCGCCGAAAACGCTCAGCCAGAGCGCCCAGCTCTTATACCTCGGCTGCGTTTCGGTTTCGGTTTTAACGATTTCATTCTTGATTTCAGTCATGTAAATCATTCCTTTCATTTATTTATAAGCCATGCGTCCATGTCGGACGCGGCTTTTTGCATTTCCTGCGCGTTGCCGTTGTGCAGCTCGTGATTAAGCAACGCCTTGACCCCAAAGCAGTTGACCTTCAAGCCGTCCCTCAGCGTTGCGATTTCCTTGTCGTGCTGTTCGATACGGCGTTTGTCGTTGGCAAAATAAGTATCGTACTCGTCGAGCCTTGCGGTGATGTTCTGCGCGCGCGCGTCGAGCGGTTTTTTCAGCTCGCGGTGATTTCTTACCGCCTCGGCGATGAGGTTGTAAAGCCAGAGTAGGGCGCAGAGTACGACAAGCGCGATAAGCAAATTTGAGCCCGTGAGCGATGTAAGCCACTCCATCAGCTTTTCGCCTCCATTGCCGCAATCACGCTCTGCGCCGTTTTTAGGGCGTCCTGAGCGGCTTTTATTGCTTCCTTAACTCTATCAAACTTGTCCGTTTCTGCCTCTCCGTCAGGCTCTGCTTCGCCCTCGTCCGTATTGTCAGGCTCTGCGTCAGGCAAGCCCTGCAATGCCGCCCAAGTCTGCGTGCCGATAATGCCGTCAACCATAAGCGCCTTTGCGCTCTGAAACGCCATTACTGCCGCCTTTGTCGCAGTCCCGAAAGCGCCGTCCTCAGTAATCGCAACGCCGCCTACGTCCTGCGCCCATACGTTGAGAAGCGCCTGCGCCGTGCGCACGTTTTCGCCCCTTGACCCTGCCTTCAAAGTTTCCATGTATGCCGCCCCGCTTTCTTCGGTTACTGCGGCGTTTGCGTAGTCAACGCCGATTAATTCCCCGTACTCGTGCCAATGTGTGATTTTGCTTTTTACAACGCCGTAAGCCGTGCCTTTAGCCTCAATGCAGTACCCGTTACCGATGTACAGCCCTACATGATGTCTGCAACCGGCGCTATCAACAAGGAATACGGCTGTTCCCGCCTTAAGCGGTTTGCTATCTTCTCTGCGCCCGTCTATCAGCTTCCCCCTCGCGCTTTTCAGTACAAAGCTTTCCCATATTGTGTTAGAGCCGTGATAGCAGTAGCCGCCAAGCTCGCGAAACGTCCACGAGAACATCCCCGAGCAGTCCCATACGCGCTTGCCTATCCATTTTGCGCCGTGCTTGACTGTCATTGAGCGAGTAGCGGCATTTTGCTTTGCTTGCGTCCAAGTCTGCCCTGACGCGCCGTAGATGTACCCCGCGCCGAGAGAGAGGACGTATTCAAACTTTTCTACCAAGTCAGCCGCATTAATCATTTCACCGCCTCCTTAAATCAGATTCCATGCAGAACCGTTATACGCGTACAGCTCGTTTGTCGCCGTGCCGCCGATGTAGTCAACGCCCATCGAGGCGGTTGTGACTGTGCGCGCGGTGTTCATTGCGCCCGATGTGGCAGGCTCAAGGCTGAAATAATAAGCGGTCGTTCCCGCGCCCTTGAGCGTTTCAATCACGTTTGAAAGGTCGAACTCAACCGTTGTCGCTTCAATCTTTTTCTGCGCGATGAGCGTTCTCGTGCCGTCCTTGCCCTGCGAGCCTGTCGAGAGGTACAAATTATAGTTTGTGTTAGGGTTTGAGCCGAGTGTGAACGTAATCGTTGAGCTTTCGACGGGCGACGCGGCAAGCTGCGCGGAGGTCGGAGCAGGGCAGACCGCCCAATAATATGTCTGTCTCTGCTTAAAGGTCGTAGTGGTCGTCACCACGCCGCCCGAAGTGGAGGAGGAGCTCGAACTGTCGTACTCGTAAGTGCCGCTGTTATAGCTCCAAACGGAGGAAGAAGTCTCTGTCGCGCCCGTAATCGTGTTGGTTGTGGACGTGGAGGAGGATTGCGTTACGCCGTTGAGCCTTTTGACAACGGTTTTTTTGTGCCTTATGACCTCGCGCTGATAGCCCGAAAGCGTGAAGCTCGCGGAGGATGACGGCGTTTCGGTCGCGCTCGCAAGCTTGAGATAAATATCGCCGTACAGCGGGCTTGTGACCGTATCGGACGGAGCGCCCTGACCGGAATAAATGCCCAGAAGCGCCCGAAGCTCGCCGCGCGTTGCAATGCCAGAACCGCACGGGACAACGCTTACGCTTGAACCGCCAAACAGCGCGGTTATGAACGTCTGCCGCGCGATTTCGCCGAACGAAGCGGTTGCGCCGTCCTCAAGCTTGAAGTCTGCGCCGTCCGTCAGCTCGACCGAGCCTTTGATATGCGCGTCATTGCAGTCAAAACGCCCGTTGCGGGAGAGGGCAAACCCTGCGTTTGTCCCCTCCGCGTCGTCTGCGCCTCCGAACATGACTGTTTCAGAATCATTCTGAATCTTCATGAATTCGCCGGATTCTGCGCCCGCCGCGACCTTGAACGTGCTTTCGGCGTTTATGTCAACCGTGCCGCCCTCCACGTTAAGCGCGCCGCCCGACTTGAGATTCATCCTCGCGCCCGATTTGATATTGAGCGCGCCGTCCGTTTCAAGGTCGATACCCTCATCAGTAACTGCGACTTTGCTTGTGTGCAGCGCCTGCGCAATAACCCTGACCCACTCTGACCCGCTCCACTTGTAAAGCGTGTTGTTGGTCGTGTCGAGCCAGAGCTGACCTGTCGCTTTGACGGGAGGCGCGGTTGCGGACGGGATTAAGTCCTTGATTGTGTTGTATACGGTCGTACTGCCGCTTGCTTTCATCGTTTCGCCCCCTTACTCGGCGGTGGGCGCTGTCGCGAACTTCGCGGCGATTGCTGCCGCGTCCAAGGTTGAATTGACAACCTCAAAATAGGGTATTGTCATCGTCCCTGTGCGCATAACCGCCTCGCGGGTCGAATCCCATTGCGCGCCGATGAGCAGCGTCTCTGTTACTGCGGAGAGCGTAGGCGCGTTGCCCTGCTCAACGAGCGCATTATTAAAGTAGATTTTATAGGCGTCTTCGGCGCGTGTGATGGCTATATCGAGATAATCGCCCGTCAAATCAGCTACAGCCCAAGTATGCGAAATAGTGCCAGTAGAGGGCTGTATAACCTGGATATGTAAGGTCGGCGCGTCGCCTATCTGACCAAGCCAGCTTGCCGGAACAACGCGAGCAATCATACCCATGTTTCCGGGCGTTGAAGCCTCGCAGAAAGACGAGAAGTAAATGGTATCGTTTACCGCCGATTTGCTCACACGCGCCAGAATCGTCCACGCTGTATTATCGTCCGAAAACGGTATAAACTCCGTGTTGATATACTCGGCAGCTCCGCCCGATGAGCTGAACGTGTCGGTCAGCTTTGAGCCGTCCCATATTTCAGGGTCGATGACCGCGCCGCCGCCGATTTGCTGTATAGCGGTATCAACGTAAGCGAGGCGCAGAGGAATCCATTCCTCCATCTGCTCAAGCGTTCGGCGCATTTCGCGCATTCCTAGCCAACGGCGCGTATTGTACTCATAGAGCTGCGGAGGAATCGAGCCGATGAACTCCCTGAACGCCTTGAGGATGTTATCCTGCGAAAGCGCGCTCTGACGGAGGAGCGCATAGCGTTCTTTAAGTTCTGCGGCATAAAATGATTCAAGCTTCTGCCACAAGAGGGACGTTGTGCATTGATAAGCGCCGGGGCATGGAGCGGTTGCGGGGTATTTTGTTTTACCGTCATAGCCAACGCCCCAAAGCCCGTCAAGGTCGTAGAGCGACGGTATCCAATGCGAGCCGTCATAGGTCACCATGAGCATATTTTTTCCGAGATTGTCAACGGCGCAAGCAACGTAGCAGAAAAGGTAATAGTTGAGTGCCGCGTCTACGTTAAAGTAAGCGTTCGCGTTGTTTTTGAAGGTCGTCTTATCGTCTGTGTCCTTGATAAAGCTTACAAGGCGGTTGAACTTCGCTATGATGTTTTCTTCGGTGTCCTCGCCGACCTCAATCGACCAAGCCTGCGCGTCTGCTGCCTCCGTGAACGCGCACGAACCGCTCTGCTCCTCTGCACAAAGGACGATGTGGTTAAAATTGCTTTCGGGGTCCATGTTAAACATCCACTCGTCTTTGGGGATGTTGAGCGTATAAAGTCCCGTGCAGTCGTCGTTGAGCCAGACCAGCGCGGGGAAGCCGTCTATAAGCCCATGACACGGCGCGGCGGCAACAGCGGCGTAATCATCCATCATCTGACGCGCCAGACGCGCGGAAACGACATTGCATGATTGCGTAGGGTCAATCCAATTCGCCTTGAGGCAGTATTTCCGCTGCGCGCCCCATTCCTTGAGGCAACCATATCGGCAGCGGAGGGCAGCCATGTCACAATGCCGTCCTGCGGCTTCGACTCTACAAGCGCATAGCCGCGCGCGTTGTTGATTGTCGCCAGAACTGATACGTTATCAATTTCCGCGCCGGGGAAAACCTCTGCCCACGCGGAAACGTCGAAGTTTACCTTGACTGCGAGGTGTTCCCCCGCATAGCCGAGGGTTGTATTGCTCGCAGTCAGTTTCCCTGCGCTGTTTACCGTTATTGTGATTTCGCGCATTCATTTCATCCTTTCGTTATGCCGTTTCCACGGTGCAGGTGTATGTGGCATACCTCTCAACCGCGCTTGCGCCGATTGTGAGCGTTTTGCCCGTGTGATTTTCCGCGTTCCACGTTTCATCGCTTGCCGTATCGCCGCTAAGCCTTGTCCAAGTAAAGCTTTCCGCGTCAAGGTCAGCGGTTATGTCGCCGCCAACGTCAAACACGGTTGCGGTAAGCGTTATTTCGTCCGCGTCGCTTGACAGGATGGTTTTTGACGGAGTTACGACAACGCGGAAGCTGAGGCTTGATATGTCCCCGACGATTGCGGTTATCGCGGTGTTGGAGGCAAGGTTGAGGCTTTTGCCGAGCGGCGAGGCGATAAGCGAGGTCACAAGCTCGCCGACAAAGCCCGAATCGGCTGCCAGCTCGCTTGCGTTGATTCTGTCTGCGGAAATAAGCCCTGCCGTGATTTCATCTGCGGTAAAGCCGCCGCCAGTGCCGAAGGTGCGCCAAGACCACGAACCGTCCGCGTTCTTTTCGTTCGCGATTGAAAATATGCCCGGACCCAGATACAGCGCGCCGAAGCCCGAGCCTGCCATTGTGTTTTCAAAAAGCAAGCCCTTCTTGCTGTTTACCGTCGGGCTTGCGTAGCCTGCGGAGGCGAGAAGCTGATTTTTAAGGGCGTTTATTGCCCCCTCAAGGCGCTCTGAGCGGAGGTTGCCCTTCTCGTTGGTCACGCGTTTAACGGTCGCAACCGCCCCGCTTATGCCTGCCAGCGTGAACGCAAGCGTCTGTTTTGCGCTGCCGAGCGTTACCTGCGTGTTTTCGCCCCGAAGAACGTCATAGGTGCGCTCCTCCATACGAAGCGCTATATCCGCATTGATTGCGGAGTGATGGAAAAGAACGCCGTCGCCCAAGGCGAAGCGCTCAAGCTCTCCGTACCATTTCCAGAGCGGCGAGCCTTTCAGCGGGAGAAGCGAAACCTTGACGGTGATTTCGGGCTTTCGATTTCCTGCTCTACGGTCATTTCGCCCATGCGCTTTCGGTGCTCGTACTCGTCCATGTCGGCGTTAAAGGCTTCCTCGCGAATCTTTTCGCGAACCTCAAATAGCCGCTCCTCAAGGTCGCGCTGGTCGGCTTTCTTGAGCGTACTCTTGCCGCGCCGGTTCGTGTACTTCTGCTGCAATTCAAGCAGGCGCTCAAGCTCCTGCTCGTTATCCACCTGCTCAAGCTTTTTCAGGTGCTCAAGCGCGGTTATGTCCTTCTGGTACTTGCTGTTGCCGCCCCCGCCGCCGCCGCCGCCGCCGGTCGGAATGCCCGCCTTGTTAAGGTAGCCGATTGTGATGATTGCCTGAGCGACAACCGCTTTCATCGCGGCGATTGCGGAGGACGTGCCAATTTTTATGTCGGGGTGCATTGCGGAAATGAAGGAAAGCGAATCGCTCAAATCGTTTGACGCGCTCTCCGCTTTGCCTATCTCGCCTTGAAGCGTATCTGCCATGCGCGCAAGCCAAGCCGCGCAATTATCGGAGGTTTCCTGCGCGGTTGAACCCATAAGACCGAGGGAAGCAATCAAGCCCGTTTGAGTCGCGTCGAGCTGAGCGCCCGCGTCAATCTGAGCCTTTATGCCGCTTACATCGCTGAAAAGCTCGCTGCTGTTGGCAATCTCGCGGTTCATCCAAGCAAGGCTGTCCGTCTGGTCGTCAATCCATTTTTGCAGGTCTTTCTGACTCGCGGTGTATTTGTTGAATTCCTTTGTGCTGCTTGCTACTGCCTTTGTGGTGCTTTTGAGCGTCCTGCCGCGCAGCTGGAGGGCGGCGTCGCCCCGCCTGTACGCGGCAACAAGACTTGCCTGCGCCTGATTTTCAGCCTCGCTCCCGCTTGTCAAATCAGGATAAAGCTCGCTTACCGTTGCAATAATCTCCGAAAGCGCTTCAAAAGCCGCCTCGCTTTCAAGGTTTTTTGCGTTAAGCTCGGCTGACAAAGCGTTGTACTCAGCCAAGGCGTCATCGTACTCCTGAGTGCCTTGACCGGCTTCTTCCTGCGCGGCTTGTGCTTGTTTCATTGCCTCCTGCAATTCAAGCGAGCCTTTTGCCGCCGTTTCGTAGGCTTTCGCCGCGTCGTTTACCTTAGACGTGTAGCTTTCAAGCTGGTCTGTTTCAAAAAGGCGCTGCGTGTTGCCCTCTGAAAAGCTTGCAATCCAACTCGCAAGGTTGTCCATCTCAGGCGTAACGCTGAAAAGCTGCGAAAACATCTGACTCATAAGCCCGTCTTTGTCCCCCGAAAATTCTTTCGGGATGTTTTTGTAAAGCGTTGCCCAAATCGAATATATATAATCTGCCAGTTGACCTTGCTCGTCTGCTGTAAGCACTCCCCCGCCCGTAAGCGTATCGAAAAGCGCGTCGGCGTTTTCTGCTGTTTTTGACAGGTCCGCGTCGGACAAAATCGAATTGATTGCGTCCGAGTAAGCCCCCGACAGCCCCGGCGCTGCGGCGTTAATCGCGCCTGAAAACGCGCCAACAATCGCGCTTGTCATTTCGCTTGCCGAGCCGTTGGCAATTTCAAATTCAAGTACTGGAATCTGCACGGAAAGGTCTGCCATTTCCCCCGACAGGCTCATATACTCCTCGCGGTATTTAGCGTCCATTTTTTCAAGATTGTCCGTTGCAACCGCGATTTCATCATTGATTTCATTGTATTTAGCCTTGATTTCCTCCTGCGCCGAAAAATCAAGGTTATTAAACAGCTGATTATTATTTATTGTATCGGCGTAAGTTTGCAAATCGCGCTTATACCGCTCAAGATTTTGCATTTCCTCATAATATGGATTGTCCTCAAGCTGGCTTTGCATAATGCGCATCTGCGTTTTTGATTCTTGCAGCTGTTCTTCCTTTTGCGCGGTTATTTTCTCGCGGATTTTTTTGATTACTTCGTCGTAGCTCCCAGCAAGCCCCGAAAGCGCCGCGCCGGTAAGCCCGTAGGTTGATTGCAGCTGCTGCTCAATCGAGCGCATTTCGGCGGTTTCGGCGCGCGAGCGGTCGGTCAGCCCCGAAAGCGTTTCGTAGCGCGCTGCAAGCTTCTCAAGCGCCGAGTTCTCTTTTGCCAGCTCGTCAGCCTTGCTTTTGGATGCTTCGAGCGCTTCCTGCTGCGCCTTTGCGGCGGCTTGACTTGCTCTATTTATGCTGTCAATAATGCCTACGAAAAGCCCGATAGCCGCGCCGATTGCGGCAAGCCAGCCGATTGTAGAGCCTGCGATTTTAAGGTATTCAAACGCCTTTGTAAGCGCCCTTATGCCGGAAACGCAAGCGCCAAGCCCCGTAACAACGCCAATCGTAGTTGTTACTCCCGCGACAACAGACGGATTCTGCGCGACAAACTGCGACATCAAGCCCAGAAGCGAATTCCACGCCTCGGTAGCGAGCATAACGGAGGGCGTCATGCTCTCGCCCAAAGCCTGCGACAGCTCGACCGTTTTAGCCTGCGATTCGGCTTGCGAGCCTGCGAGCGTGTCTGAAAGCTTTGCTAGGTCGCCCACCTGAGCGGAGGTTTCGCTCATAATGCCCTGATACTCAGCTTCAATCTTCTGCGCCTGCGTGAGGCTGCCTGCTGTCGTGCCAATCGAGCGCGCGTAATCGTCCCACATTTTCGACACATTTTTGGTTACGCCCGCGTTATCTACGAGGATAGAATTCTCGTTTTTCAAGCCCTCGGTTGCGGAAACAACCGCGTCGCCCAAGCTGTAGCTTGCCTGACGACCGAACGCGGCGGCGTCCTTGAGGCGATTGATTGAATTAACCGCCTGCTCAAGGCTGTAGCCGCGCGAAAGCAGATTTTTGAGCGCCGTTGAAGCGGAGGCGGCGGAGAAAAACTGGTCGACAAGCCCGTCAAGCTCCCGCTGAATCGCGTCTGAGCCGATACCCTTTGCGGTTGCAACGCTCTGCAAGCCTTGAATCGCCGCCTTGTATTTATTGCTTGCCTCAATGCCGGAATTCACAGCGCCGACAATCATTGAAAACGCTTTTGCGCAAGCGGCTGCAAGCGCAGTCATTGCAACGGCGGTCTGGTCGGCTGCTCCGGCGGCTACTTTTCCGCTCTGCGAGGCGGTTTCGCCCATCCTGCGCATTGCCGCGTCCATCTTCTGAGCGGCTGCCTCTGCACCGTTGCCCCCGTTCCTTTGCGCCTCGGCAAACTCCGCAAGCGCTTCGGACGCCTGACTCAAGCCCTCCATCAGCGCGCCGGTCTGAACCGACAGCGTAAACTGAATATCTCCTAAATCCATTTAGTTTTCACCGCCCCTTAAAAATCCTCCGCGCTGACTTCCTCCGCCTTTTCGGAAACCTGATGAATCTGCGCGTAAGCGTCCATCACAAGCATAAACTCGTCCGGCGCGTAATCCTCCATCAGCTCTCGCTTTGAGATGCCGACTGAGAGGGCGCAGGCGAGCCAGTGCTGAACATAGAACTCGTTTCCTTCGTCCGAAGCGCCTGTCCCGCTTTTCGGACGCCCTCGAAAAAATCTGTATAATCGTTGAGCTTCCAAAACGCCTTGAGGACGTCGAGAAGCTCGTTCGGGGAGAGATTTTCGCAGACAAATTTATAATTTGCCCCGATAAGCTCGCAGAGAAGCTGAACCGCCTTTTCGGGGACTACCGCTATAAGGCGCGTTATAAGCTCCCGGAGCGCGCCGTCATCACGTCCGGCTTTCATGAGCGATTCGAGCGCCTCGGCAGGCTTTTCGCCGGGGAACGCCGCGTCGATAACCTCCATGACGATTCCGGGCAGGCGCTTTTGTATATCCAGATAGCGCCCGATTGCCGCCTTTTTTACGGTTATACCGTGGACGACTATGCTTTGACCCCTTGATATTGATACGCTGTCGCGCCCCGAAACGTTTGCGCGCTTTGCTTTTGCGGCGCAGATAAACGCGGCGGCTTTAGTCATAATTTTCATTTTGAAATCCTCCTCGCGTCATAAAGAAAACTGAGCCGCCCCACAAACGGAACGGCTCAGCGGGAAAATAGCCCTTATCAGGCGGGCGTTACGGCAGTAATCGAAGTCAGGAAAGCGCTGCGGTCGGAATCGCTCGCGCTCATGTCAAAATCCTTCGTTGCGCGGACAGCGCCGTCGCAGAGGCGACCGACGCAGGAGAAGGTCAGCGTTACCGTGCTTGCCTCGGTGCTCTGACCGGCGGTCTTTACGTCCGACTTGACGCCGGTACACTTGCAGCAGAAATACTGGAAAAGGCGCGAGCCCTCGCCATCGGCAAGCGCTGCGGCAAAGGTAAGCGCTACGTAAGGCGCTGCGTCGGTAATCTTTTCGGTCAGCGTTTCCGCTTCGGTGTCGTAGGTCGCGCCCGTGAGCGCGGCAAGGTCTGCAAGCGAGATGCCCGCTACCTCAATATCGAGCTTTGCCTCGGTAAAGTCCGAATCGGTGAGGTAAACGGTGTCGTCTGCGTTGATTTTGACGTCGTTGCGCGTATCGGCGCGGGTGCAGTTCATCGCGCCGGGAAGCGCGACTGCGGTCGATACTGCGTAATGCGTTTCATCGTTGCCGTTTGTCGTTGCGATGGGCAGATAATGCAGCGACTTGAAGCCCTTGAGAATCTTCTTAGCCATAAATAAACCCCTTTCAGATTGTCGTTGTGTAGGTCATGTTTCGGTGGTGAATGCCGCTTGAGCCGCTCTGCTCAAAAAGGTCATATGCGCCTTGCCGGTGATAGCCCAGAGCGCGCATAGCCGCGTCGATTTCCCCGCCCTGCATATGCGTTTCATCGGGCGTATTTGCCCATACGTCAACGGAGTACGAAACGCGCGACAGAACCTCGTCATCGTCGGCGGTTGCCGCCACGGAGTTTGACAGCTCGTAAAAGGACACGACAGGAAGCGCCGTCCAGCTGAGCGGGTAAGCGTAGTAAACTTTGACTGGCGCAAGAGCGCCGGTCAGCGCGACGCTAACGCGCGCGGAATCGTCGGTCACGGTCTATTCCCCCCTTTTGATGAGGCGCTGAAGCTTTGCACGCAGAATCGGGCGCGCCATTTCCATCGCAGGGCGCATGAACGGGCGCGGCGCCATGCCCTGCGTTACGCGGAAGGACGTTTTTTCGCCGCCCTGCGACTTTATCGGGTAAATCCAGCCCTTGATTGTGTAAGGCTTGTAAGGCTCGCCTTTTTTGTTAAGCCCTTTGCGTTGCACAACGGTATAACAGTTATGCCCGACAGCCCAGCCGGTGCCGAATTCGACATATTGAGCGTGCGGAGCGGCGGCTCTTACAACGGTTGAAATCAGCCCGCCCGAAGCCTCCGTTTTTGCGGTGATGGAGTTTTTGAGCGAAACGCCTGCTCCGCCTCCCTCGCCCGCGCCCCGCGTCGGCGCGTCCTGCCTTGCCTTGCCCGCTGCGTCCTCGCCCGCCTGCTGAACCGCGCGCGCAATCGCGCCAGCAAGAGCGGAGGAAAGCCCTTCAAGGTTTTCCGCAACGGTTTCAAGCCCCTCACTATTCATGCTCACAGGCTTCTCACGTCCGCTTCTACGTGGCGCAGATATTTTCTCGGCGGCGAAACGACCTTGCCGAAGGGAAGCTCATGCGCCGTATCGAGCCATACGCCATCACCCAGAGCGATTTCGCAGTCAATCGGCAGATTGAGCGTTACGGTCTTTACCGCGTTTTCGCCATACGCGGAAATAAGCGCCTGCCCCAGAACGGGCGAGAGGACGGCGAAAGCGGTTTTCATCTGCCCTGCGCTCCAATCGTCGGAAACTCCGCCGAAAGCGCCCGTCAGCTCGGCGGGAGGTTTATACCAAACCTGTATTTTCTGTCTTGCGCGCATTTTTCACCTCATCGTCCTAGCTAGGCGGTAGGGTCTGATCTGCGCCTTTATTTCCTCGGGGAGGGCGTCAGACGCAACGCTGACGCCGCCCTCGGAATGGCTGCTTTCGCCCTCCATGCCTTGCCTATTAAAAAGGATTGCGGCAAGCCTGACCTGCGCAGAAACGAGACAATCGGGGACGTAATCACGGCACGTGTACGCTTTGATAGCGTCGCCTGCGTCCGTTAAAAGCTCACTAAGCAGTTCGTCCTTTCCGTCTGCTCCGTCTATGCGGCTTTTGAGCCTGTCAAGCAATTCGGAGGCGTTAAGCAGCTCAGACATACGTTATTCCTCCTCAGCCGCCGCGTTTACGGTGCATTCGCCGGAGTATACCGTGCCGGTTGCGGAGCCGGTTGCCGTAACCTTGCAGCGGTAATGCTTTTCAGCGTCGGCTGCCTTGACGGTAAGCTCGCTGGTGTTGTAGCCGGTGTAGGCGCTGGTCAAGTCAGTCCAGTTAGTACCGGTCTTTGCGCGAATCTGCCAGAGATAGGTAAGAGTCGCGTCAGTTCCGGGAGTGATGTCATACTGCGCGGAAACGGCAACCTTCGCGCTGTCGCTCGCCTCAACGGTCTGCTTGTCAAGCGTTGCGCCGGTCAGGGTCGCGTCGACGGTAACGGTGGGAACCGCGCCGGAGATGTAAACCTTCTTGGAATATTCGGGCTTGGTGAAGCCGGTGCTCAAGCCAGTCATCTTGGCGTGATACCATTCCATGCCGTGGTCAAGACCAATCTGCCCGAAAAGCTGATACTTCGTGCCTGCGCCGGTCTTGGCAAGCTCCTCAAGGAAGAAATTGCCCTTGCCCGGAACGGGCTGAATGACGGGCGAAATAGCGCCGAGGTTGAGCAGGAGCGCAGTACCGGCAGGCAGGCACTCGCCCAGACGGACGTAAACAACGCCCAGAGGCGTGATGAGCGAGGACAGCTGAATGCCGTTTACCTCGCGGGCGTTGGGAACGATGGTCAAGTCGTTCTGCTGCGCGTCGGCGTTGAGCTGATAGAGGGAAACCGCGTCGAGCCAGAGCGTCATGCCGTCGATGGGCGCGTTCTGCTCGTAAACGGACTTGAGCGCGTCAGCCACGCCCCAGAGGGAGAGCGGCTTTCCGTTCATGTCGATTGCGGAGCTTTGAATCGCGCTTACAAGCCCGCGAGTCTGGTTGGGAGTTGCGTCGTTTGCCGCTTTCCGGTATACGCCGTTGATGAAGGTGTACTCGATGTTGCGGTTGATTTTCTGCATCTTCGCGGCAACTTGAAAATCAAGCTCGGCAATCGGGTTTGCCTGCTGAGCGGCGGCGTTTACGCCGGAAAGAGTGCCGAAGTTGGACTGCTTGGCGTAGGAAACGCCCACAGTCTCCTGAAAAATCTGAGTTACGTTGGTTTTCTGAGCGCGCGTGATTACGGTCGCCTCAGGCGCGGTAAGGGAGGCGCTTTCGGAAATTGCAGGCTGAGTGCCTGCAGCGCCGCCGTCGTATTCCTGCCCCGTCACAAACTCAACGGAGTTCGTGGTTTTCTGCCTTCCACCGATTGCGGAGGAAAGCGGAGTGCGGACGTTGCCCTTGTTAAAGAGCATACCGGAGTAGTTGAGCACTTCAAAGCTCGTAGCAAAAACATCTGCCATTGTGTTAATCATCCTTTCGATTTCATTGCTTTTAGTCTGGTGTAATAAGCGGCTTCGGCGAGATTACCGCTCGCGTTCGCGGCGTCAATCAGCTTGTCGTAGTCCGCCTCAGGCGCTTTACCGCCCCCAACCGGAGGCTTGCCTTTCATGCGCTCCTCAACGCCTGCCTGTACGGCTGCGCGATACGCCTTTTCAACCGCTTCGATGGAGGCGTTGCATTTTTCGGCGTTTTCGAGCGACAGCGAATCAAGCAGAGCGAGCGGAAGTCCCTTCTGAGTGAGCGTTTCGGAAGCCGTCGCCCTGAGCTCTTTGAGCGACAGCGCGCGCTCGCGGTCAGTCAGTTCCTTTTCCTTCTTTTCGCGCTCATGCTGCGCCTTCTGCTCTGCGGTCATCTTCGCAAGGCGCTCTGCCTCGCTGACCTTTTCAGCGGTTTCGCTTTCCCACTTTGCGCGGGCTGTTTCAAGCCCTTTCGTCACGCGGCGGTCGAATTCAGACTGGAACGAAGGGTTTTTCTTGAGCCAGTCGTCAAAGCTCGACGGCGTTTCAGTCGGTCCCTTGTCATCGCCCTCAGGCGGCGTTTCAGGCGGCGTTTCTGCGCCTGCGCCTGCTCCGTCCGTAGCGGGAAAGCAGAATGCGAACCTTCCAAGTCGGTAATCCCAAATCCTCATAGTTTTTTTCTCTCCTTTGCCCGCGCCGTTGCCAAAAAAGCCCCGCCGCGTTCAATTTTTATATGCAAAAGCCGCCCTCCCCGAAACGGAGAAAGCGGCGTAATGCCCGATTGTTTGATTAACTCTCAGATACTCTCTAAAAGTTGCCTGAAATAAAAGTCCCGCCGTGGTTCGCGCTGTCAGTCTTTTGGCTCCCAAAGAACAGAATCAATCTCATCAGGAGTGACCGTTCTCACAAAATCCTTAGGAAGCGGAACAGATGGGTCAGGCGACCCAATATCAACGTCATAGGCTTCATAAGGAGTAGTGTACACGTCCATAACAGAGCCAATCGCCCCGTCCTTTAGCTTAACCTCACTAAACTGCTTAATCATCCTTGCTTACCTCCCTAATGTACGTGGTTGTCATCCAAGACTTTTCGTCTTTGCATTTCCACCCGATAACAACATTTGCAGGCTTATCTTTTTTCCCGTATAACACCGCTTTTTGGGTGTGCTTAGTGCCATGCTCATTTGTTTCTCCGCGTATAGCCGGATATTTTGTCGCACAGGCGAGCAGCTCCTTTTGAAGCTCCTGCCAGTTACTTATATCATACCCTAAACGGCTTGTAAAAGCAACGCCTTTTACCCATCCTTTCTTGTTCTCAGGATTAAACAGATACCCTGTAAACTTCGTATCGGCAATAGTCGCCTGTCCTGCATTCGGAAGCGCAAGATTAGGGCATTTTTTCAATGTAAGCTGACGGCGATAATCAAGCTTCACAAGACTATAGACTTCCTTATCGCCGTATTTCATATTCTGAAAAGCCTTAATATCTTGCGTGAACCTGTTCAGCCCGATAAGTTTTTGATACTTTTCGAGCTGCTTCTTGTCTCTTTTCAGATTCCAGACCTTCTTCTGCATTGCGCTGAATGACTTCTCGCCGTGAATGCGCTCCTGCTCCGCCTTCCACTCCTTATACGTCATATCGCCCCGAGCCTTCACGAACTCGCCGGTTTCGGGGTCGCGCGCCCAGCGGGAGGAATCCTTTTCGAGCGCTTTCAAGTCCTCGTCGTCGGGCTTTGTTGTACATCTGCACCAAGGATGAACGGGCGGGTAATTTTTGCCCACCTTCTTTTCGGAAAGCGGGAAGCTTTCGCCGTCCATAGCGCCGCATTTAGGGCAGGTTCTTGCCTCAAACGCCGAAACAAAAACGTAGCGCTCAAAGCCTGCGTCCTCGTATGCCTGCGCGATTGCCTGATTGGCGGCATATGCGCTTTCCGTGCGGATAAGGCGGTTTGTGGCAAGCTCGTCTGACTGACTGAGCTTGTACAGCTCGCGATACGTTTCATCGCTCGTTCTGCCCATCATCAGGTTTTCGAACATTGCGCCCCGAAGGCTTGCGGCAAGGCTGCCCGCGCCGCCCCAAATTCGGGAAGAATGGGCTTTCGCACCGGCAGCGGCGCGAAGTTCACGCCGTCGGCAGTATGGAGTATACTGTCAAACCCGCTTTACGCAGGATATATCAGATGGGGCAAGCGCCTGAAACATATCGAAGTCGTGAACGGAGCAACCGTCGAATCGCGCCAAAGGTCGGATGAACCGATTATCGCAAAAGGCATCCACCCTGCGATAATATCTCAGGAGCTATTCGACGCCGTGCAAGCGCGGCTGAAAAGCAACCCGCGCCTCGTAAGCGACAACCGTAAGCACGTCAACCCCCTTGCAGGGCTTATGTACTGCTCGAAATGCGGAAACGTAATGATTTTGTCGCCCGACATCCACCGCAACCGCTTTTTTTACAAATGCCTGACTCAGGACTGCCCGACGTCAGGAATCATCGCGGACTATGTTTTTGAAGCGCTGATAAATACCCTGCACTCATGGCTAAATAATATCTGCCTCGCGCCCGTCAACAGCGAAACCGCCACGGACAACCGCAACGAGCAGAAAAAAAGCGCTTACAATATACAGCTGCGGCGCGTTGCCGAACAGCGCAATAAAATCTGCGACTTGCTCGAACAGGGCGTATACTCGACCGAAACCTACTTAGCGCGAAACGCAGAGCTTGAACAGCGTGAAGCGGATATAAAAAACGAGCTTGCCGCACTTGACAGCCAGCCCGCGCCCCCCGAAGAACGAATTCGCGGTCTTACCGACGAAATAAAACACGTCCTCGACGTCTGGGAGCGCACCACCAGCGCGGAGGAGCAAAGCGCTCTGCTCCGAACTGTGATTAGCAAAATTATCTACATCAAAACCGAACGCGGCTATCGAAACAGCGACCTCTCAAAGCTTTTGACGTTGCAGGTCTTTCCGGCTCTATAATTATGCGGTTTGCGGGTATGTCGTTAGGTGGAACGAATTTTTTTCCTTGCCCTTGTTCCCGCCGCTCTGCTCCGACGATACGGTTCTGGGCAATACCGGCTCCTGCTGCCGCTGCCAGAGGTAAGGAAAAAAAGAAGGGCTGCCGCAGAAAAGCTCTGCGGCAGCCCCATTTTCATTTATAACCCTACTTCGTCAAACGGGCATTGTCTTGTCTTTTTCGTTAAGCATGGTGGAGTCAATGCCGAGCTTCTTCGCCTGACGGGCTTGGAAGAACTTGGTGGCAACCTGCGGGAACAGGGCGTAGGAAAGAACGTCCTCCTCCTGCTCGTAGTACTCGCGCATTTCCTTGCGGTACTTTTCAAGTTCCGGCGGGATATCGTCGGCGGGACGATGGGTGATAACCTTATCGTCGCCGATGACCTTCTTGCGCACATCGGGATCAACCTCTCCGGGCAGCTTGCCATATTCGCCCTTGAGCAGACCCTTGGTTTCCTTGGAGCAGAGTTTATAGCGCTCGCCGCCGAGGACGTTCATAACCGCCTGGGTTCCGACAATCTGGCTGGTCGGGGTAACGAGAGGCGGGTAGCCGCAATCCTTGCGGACGCGCGGCACTTCGGCAAGCACGTCGTAAAGCTTATCAATCGCGTTAGCCTGCTTGAGCTGCCCGATAAGGTTCGAGAGCATTCCGCCGGGAACCTGATAGAGCAGGGTGTTTCCGTCAACGGGAAGCACGCGGGCGGGGTCGCGGAAGCCGTCCTTGGTGAGTCTCTCCGCAACGGTGCGGAAATAGGCGGCAAGGTCGGAGAGCAGCCCCAAATCAAGACCGGTATCATACTCGGTGCCCTTGAGGGTGGCAACGATGGACTCGGTGGCAGGCTGAGAGGTTCCGCTTCCGAGAGGCGAAAGCGCGGTATCGACAACGTCAACGCCCGCTTCAATCGCCTTGAGGAGCGTCATAGCGCCCGTTCCGGCGGTGTTATGGGTGTGCAGGACGATGGGCAGCTTGGTCGAAGCCTTGAGGCGCTTTACAAGGCTGTAAGCGTCATAGGGCAGGAGCAGGTTTGCCATATCCTTAATGCAGATAATGTCCGCGCCCATTTCCTCGATTTCGCCGGCAAGCTTAACGAAGTAATCCTCGGTATGCACGGGCGAGGTGGTGTAGCTGACGGCAACCTCGGCAATTCCGCCGTACTTCTTCGTCGCCTTTACAGCGGTCTGCATATTGCGCAAATCGTTGAGCGCGTCAAAGCAGCGGATGATGTCGATTCCGTTTTCGACGGACTTCTTTACGAAGAAGTCAACAACGTCGTCGGCGTAATGCTTATAGCCCAGAATGTTCTGACCGCGCAGGAGCATTTGCAGCTTGGTATTCGGCAGAGCCTTGCGCAGGGCGCGAAGGCGCTCCCAAGGGTCCTCGTTAAGGAAGCGCAGGCAGGCGTCAAAGGTAGCTCCGCCCCAGCACTCCAGAGAATAATAGCCAACCTTGTCAAGTTTTTCGCAAGCGGGAAGCATCTCATCAAGACGCATACGGGTAGCCGCCTGCGACTGATGGGCGTCGCGCAGAATAGTATCTGTAATTCCGACCTTCGCCATAATTTCGACCTCCTTCAAAAAATTATCAGCCGCCGAACATGGAGAGCAGAACTCCCGCGGCTATTGCCGAGCCGATAACGCCGGCAACATTGGGGCCCATAGCGTGCATGAGCAGGAAGTTTCCGGGGTTCTCCTCCTGACCGACCTTCTGGCTGACGCGCGCCGCCATAGGAACGGCGGATACGCCGGCAGAGCCGATGAGCGGGTTAATCTTACCGCCGGAAATCTTGTTCATCAGCTTGGCAAGCAGAACGCCGCCCGCAGTGCCGACGCCGAACGCGACAACGCCCAGAGCGATAATCTCAAGCGTTTGCAGCTTCAGGAAGGTTTCGGCAGTAGCGGTAGCGCCGACGGTAACGCCGAGGAAAATGGTGACTATGTTCATCAGCTCGTTCTGAACAGTCTTTCCGAGGCGCTCCACAACTCCGCTTTCCTTGAACAGGTTGCCGAGCATCAGCATTCCGACGAGCGAGGTCGCGGAGGGCAGAAGCAGGGCAACAAGCATTGTAACGATGATAGGGAAAAGAATCTTCTGCGTTTTGCTGACGGGACGCAGCTGCTCCATCACGATATTGCGCTCCTTCTTGGTGGTGAGCGCGCGCATGATAGGCGGCTGGATTACCGGCACGAGCGCCATATAGCTGTAGGCCGCAACGGCGATAGGGCCGAGCAGGGAGGGCGCGAGCTTACTGGTAAGCCAGATGGCGGTAGGGCCGTCCGCGCCGCCGATGATTCCGATTGCGCCCGATTCGGCGGGAGTAAAGCCAAAGAGCCAGTACGCGCCGATAAACGTGAAGAATATTCCCAGCTGAGCGGCAGCGCCGAGCAGGAGGGATTTCGGGTTCGCGATAAGCGGCCCGAAGTCGGTCATAGCGCCTACGCCCATGAATATAAGGCAGGGGTAAATTCCGAGCTTTACGCCAAGATACAGATAATCCAAAAGACCCGGGGTTATCGTTGTTCCCGCGCTTGCGATAAGCTCGCCCGCCGACGTGAACACCTGTCCGGCGCTCAGATACGCGCCGTTCATGATAATCTTGCCGCCCTCGGATATAATCTCTCCGGCGGAGTTCACGATAGCGCCAACTTCGTTGAAGCCGACAGCGCCCTCAACGGCGGTGATAAGCTGACCGACAATATTGCCGGACTGGTTGAGAATCGCGCCCGCCGCATTGATGGTCAGGTTAACCGCGCCAATCAGGCTGTCCGTGCTTGAAAGCACAGCGCCGCCGAAAAGGCTCCAGTTCGCATGACCGCCCGCGAAAAGCTCCTCATGGTACACTTCCGAGCCGAGCAGGTTCGTAAGCAGCATACCGAAAGCGATAGGCACGAGCAGAAGCGGCTCGAATTTCTTTACTATCGCAAGATAGAGAAGAAGGCACGCGACGGCGACCATGACGAGAGCCAGCGGATTGCGGATAAACATCGCGATTCCGGAGGAATTTGCCAAATCGCTGAAGGTTTGAAGTATATCAATCTGCATGGTATCAACTCACTTTCATGGGATACTGTCAGTTCAGAACCAGCATCGGGTCGCCGCTGTTTACGGTAGCGCCCTTCGATACGATTACCTGAGCGACAGTGCCGTCCTGCGCCGCCATAATTTCGTTTTCCATCTTCATAGCCTCAAGAATGAGCAGTACGTCGCCCTTCTTTACGGCATCGCCCGCCTTGACCTTTACGTCAAGAATCGTTCCGGGCATAGGAGCGTTGACCTTGGTTCCGCCGGCTACAGGAGCGGGCGCAGCGGGAGCTGCGGGCTTCGCGGCAGGAGCTGAAACGGGGGCGGCTGCCTTTACAGGCGCGGGAGCGGCTGCGGGAGCTGCGGCAACAGAGGCGGCGCCGGCGGCGACTTCCTCAACTTCGACTTCATAGGACGCACCGTTTACGGTTATCATGAACTTACGCATAATTAAAATCCTCCTATCAATATCAGGAAATTACCGCCGTCAGATTCGGCTGTAAGTCTGGTCCTCGCGGCCTGCCTTCTGCCATGCGGAGGCGTTGTTAATCCTCTTTATATGGCGGACGGTAAAGCCGCTGCTCTTGTTTTCCCAAACGGCGCTTATAGCCGCGGTGATAACCGCAATCAGCGCGTCGTCATTCTGAACTTCCGCAGCCTGCGCGGCGGGAGCGGGAGCGGCAGGCGCGGCGGGAATATCCGCCTTGACTGTGGGCGCTTCCTTTTTCTTTCCGCCTGCAAAGGCGGAGATGAGCTTTATGCAGCCAATCAGAATCACCAGCCCGACAAACACGATGGCGATTCCGACGAGCATAACGCTCAGGCTGTATACCAATTTATCCATTTCGTCATTCCCCCGTTACATCGGCTGATTGCCGTGCTTCTTAGGCGGATTTGAATCGCGCTTGGAGGCGAGCATTTCAATAGCGGCGATAACGTACTTGCGGGTATCCTTTTCGGGGATAACGTCGTCAACGATTCCGCTTTCGGCAGCCTTGAGGGCGCAGGCGGTTTCATCGCAGTACTTCTTTGCAAGCGCGGCGCGCGCGTCGGCAGGCTCGCCCTCAGACGCCTTCAGCTCATCCTTCATCAGCACCTGCACAGCCGCTTCCGGCATGAGGGGCGCGATTACGGCGTTTTGCCAAGCGTATGAAATATCGGCGTTCGCCTTGCCGCCCATAGCGGAATAAGCGGGGCCGATTGCATAGCCGGTTACAATGGAAATCTTGGCGCAGGTCGCCTCGGCGTAAGCGTAAAGAAGCTGAGAAAGCCCCTTCATCAGGTTCGCCTGACCGTCAAGCTCCGGAAGCTTAAGACCGGTGGTATTGACAAGGCTTACTACAGGAATCGAATAGCAGTCGCAGAAGCGGACAAAGCGCGCCGCCTTCTTTGCGCAGCAGGCGCAGAGCTTTCCGCCCTCGCGCGCGCCGTTGTTGGCGACAACTCCGGCGGTATGGCCGCCGATGCGTCCGAGGCAAACGCGGATTCCCTTCGCGCTGTCCTTATAAAACTCAAAATATTCGCCGTCAAACAGCTCGGCAAAAATGCCGTCCAAATCAGCGGCGTCGGAAACGGTCATTTCGCGCTGCAAATCAGCGTCCGTTTCGGGAGCGTCCTCCATATTGCAGGAGGGCAGCAGGTCAAGCATGGAGGAGCAGAGCGCGAAAGCCGCGTTCTCATCCTGCGCGCAGAAGGTAACGCCGCCCTGAGCAGCCATTACCTCGCCGCCGCCGATTTCCTTGGGCGAAAGCTCCTTGCCGAGCGTTGAGGCGTAAACCTGCGGGCCTGCCGCCATGAGAGAGCCTACGCTTGAGGCAATAATCGAAATGTCGGCAAGCTGTGCGATAAGCGAAGCGCCTCCGACGCAAGGGCCGAGCACAAGCGCGATAAGCGGGCAAACGCCGCTCATCAGCGAAAGCTGGGCGAAAACATCGGCATAGGCGTTAATGGAAAGCGCGCCCTCGTCAATCGCCGCTCCGGCGCTGTCGCACATCATAACGACGGGCGCTCCGGTCTTTTGCGCCAAGCGGAGCATCTTCATGACCTTAGCCGCCTGAAGCTCGCTCATAGCGCCGCCGCGGACGGTGAAGTCCTGAGAAAACAGGTACACGGGGCGCTCGCCAACGGTGCCGTAGCCCGTAACAACGCCGTCGCCCATGCCCTTTTTCGCCATCAGCGTATCCATCTCGACGAAGCTGCCCTCGTCCAGAAGCTGAATGGCACGCTCGCGCGCGGTCTTTTTGCCGGCGTCGCGCTGCTTCTGTGTCTTTTCCGCGTCGCCAGAAAGAATCGCGGCTCTCTGGGACATGACATCAACCAACTGGTTATCCATACCGTTCCTCCTCGTCCTGCATTATTTCCGGAAAGCGCCTTTCAGCGTTTTTCCTGCGGTGAGAGCCGCTGAGTGCGGGCTTTCATCGTTCTCCTGCGCAGTTGAACAGGCGGGAAAATAAAAGAGTACCAATCTATCCCGTTTATTACTGTTCTAGCTTTAATTCCTTTTTCCTCTCGCATTCGTGAAATTTTTAATTATTATTTTCGGCAGAGCGGGAAAGGCGGAGAATACAGCCGCAAAGCCGCACAATCCGCCGCTGCGAAAGGCAGGAGAAAGCAAAGCGCGGGGCTATGCGCCCAAGCCTGTATGCGCAGAGGAACAGCATAACCGGCGCAGAGAAGCCGCGAAAAGAAAAAGCCGCCAAAAGCCGATGACGGCTCTGGCGGTTTTCCGTAGCGGTTTATTTACGAAAGGGCAGCGCTGCACACAAGGCTTATCAGCTCGCCTGCCGTTTGGTTATCCTCCGTTTCAGTTTTCAGGCGGTTTGGTTGAAAATCCGCTTGCGGGAAGCGGGCTTGCGGCGGCTTCTTCCGTTATCGCCGGCGAGGGCGGCGAAAGCGGAGAAGCATAGCCCGTAGGCATAGTTGGCTGCGGAGTGGCAAAAGGAGCATAGCCGGAATCACGCGAGCCAAGATAATACAGTTTCTCATCCGAAATAACGGGAACGGCATCGCCGCCGTGGTATATGACGGTATAGTTATCCTCGCTGCCGATTCGTATTTCGGAAACCTCGGTAAGCTTACCGGTGGAATTTTCATCATAGCTTATCCAATACAGCTTATCGTCAATGAAAACATAGCTTCTGAATTCCCTCGGTTCTTCGTTAGCCCAATATCCGTTATTGCGCAAAGGAAGCCGCGCCGCTTCGTACACGGAGGAAACAACGCACTTTGTATCGTCGCCTTCCAAAGGAGAATCGGAAAAGCTAATCGTGCCCTCGTAAGCCGCGCCATCGCCGAAGTCATAGTCCAGCACAAGCGCGCCGCTTTCCGATTTGTAGACGTTGACGCTGTACAGGGATTTGTCAAGCGGATATATATACGTCTTGCACAGCGCCCGAAAGCCTAAAAAGAGAGCAATCAGCAGCGCTGCTGCACCGATTATGCCGAGCAGGACATACTTAATGCGCTTATACGCCGCCGACTTTTTCATGATTGAAAGCGCGGTTTTGAAGCTCTCCGCTTCCTCCGTCTTTTTCTGCTGAGGAACGGTCGCCCGCATATAGCCGTAAACTTGTGCGCACTCAGGGCATTTGGCGACGTGTTCGTCAACGAACCTTTCGCTTTCCTCAGAGCAGAGCTTATCAATGCGCATAGGCATTAAATCCTTCGCGATTGCGCATTCCCTGCTTTCGACAGCAGATTCCTTATTCTCCATCATAACCATCCTTTCCGAGAGTCTCCTGAAGCTTTTGCTTCGCGCGGTAGAAGGTTACCCTGCCCCACGTTTCGCTTTTTTCAAAGAGAGCGGCGATTTCGCCGTAATCAAGCCCGCCGAACACCCGAAGGGTAAAGACCTCCTTATACGGCTCCTGGAGGGAATGCAGCGCCGAATGAACCCGCATAAGCCCCTCCCGCTCCGTAATGAGCTTTTCGAGCGGCTCGCCTGCGCTTTCCGGAACATCGCCCAGAACAATCCGCTTTTCCTTTCGGCAGTAATCGAAATAGCAGTTCTTTGCAATGCTGCAAAGCCACGTTTCGGGCAGACAGCGCTCGGAAAACTCACGGCTGTTTTTAATTGCGCGCGCAAACGTTTCCTGCGTAAGCTCCTCCGCCAGTCTGTCGTCACGGCACAGGGAAACAAGGAAGGCGTAAACATGACCAAAGTACTTTACATAGGTTTCCTCGGAGTTCGTCACGCCTCATTCCCCCTTCCATCGCTCTCTTACACAGGTTAGACGGATAAACAAGCTGTTCGTTACAAGAATTCATATAAAAAAATCGCCGCCGCGAAGATTCTTCGCAGCGGCATTGAGCTTTTGATTACTTTCCGGCGAGCTTGTCGGTATTCTCAATGAGCTGACCGAAGCCGTACATTACCCACGAGCCAATCCACGAGGAAAGCGCGCCGATAACGATTACGATGACTCCGGGCAGAATCCCGTTAATGTTGGTGCCGAACGCGGCAACGGGCTGGAACATACCGATTACACCGACAATCACGCTGCAGATGATGCCAATCCACGCGACAATCTTTGCCAAGCTCTTAATCTTTCCACCGATGTTATCAAACATGAGCAGAACACCTCTCCTTCTTTTGTTGTGCAGTTTTTCTGGATGAACTGATTATATATCAAATACCGAATCATGTCAACATATGTCGGCGGTTATTACATTTCCATCGCCGCCGAAACGTCGTAGCTGGGTCTGTCCTCAAGGTCTTTGAGCAGAAGGGCGCGGATATATCCCCTGTCGCGGCTTACATCGTAAATATAGAAGCCGGCGGCGTAGTAGAAACGGATGTTGGCGCGCATTTTAGCGCAGGTATGCAGCGCGATTGCCTTTACCCCAAGCCCCCTGCAGCCCGCCTCAACGTTGGAAACAAGCACCTTGCCAACCCCTGAGCGCTGGAATTCGGGGCGGACGGCAAAGCGGCAGAGATAGGCAATATCATCGTTAATCTTGAAATACCTTACGCAGGCGACGATTCTGCCCTCGATTTCCGCGACAAGCACATACTTGGTGTTGATTTCGCGCAGAATGTCCTCCTGCGTTTCGTCAAGCGCCTCAACGTGCGAGGGAACGCCCAAATCGTAGGCATATTTTGCGAAAGCGATATGGGTTATTTCATAAACGGAAAGCATATCGTCCGCCGTAGCGCGGCGAACAACAACCTCTCTTGCCATAAAAGCGCACCTCCAAAGACTTATTTCATCAAGAGCGCCATAACCGCTTTCTGTGCGTGCAGGCGGTTCTCCGCCTCGTCAAACACAACGGACATCCTGCCGTCGATGATATCGGCAGTGACCTCCTCGCCGCGGTGCGCGGGCAGGCAGTGCAGGAAGATTGCGCCGTCGTTTGTCAGCTTCCAGTTTTCGGCGTTAACCTGATAATCCCTGAACGCGAGCGCGCGCTTGCGGCTCTCCTCCTCCTGACCCATGCTCGCCCATACGTCCGTATAAAGAACGTCCGCGCCCGTCATCGCTTCCTCGACGGAGCGGGTGACAACGACTTTGCTTCCGGCAGCCTCGGCGTTCTTTTCAGCCCATTTAACATACTCGTTTTTCGGCTGATAGTCCTCAGGGCAGGCAACGGCGCAGTCAATTCCGAGCTTTGAGCAGCCAATCATAAGGCTGTGCGCCATGTTGAAGCCGTCCCCGACGAACGCGAGCTTCAGCCCCTTGAGCTTTCCGAGATGCTCGTAAACCGTGAGCAAATCAGCAAGAATCTGGCAGGGATGGAATTCGTCCGTAAGCCCGTTGATGACGGGGATTGAGCCGTACTTGGCAAGCCCCTCGACATCCGAATGCTTATAGGTGCGAATCATGATTCCGTCCACAAAGCGCGAAAGCACCTCGGCAGTATCATGAATGCTTTCCCCGCGCCCAATCTGAATATCGCGGTCAGAAAGGAAAAGCCCCTTGCCGCCGAGCTGGGAAATGCCCACCTCAAAGGAAACGCGGGTGCGGGTGGAGGACTTTGTGAATATCATCGCAAGATGCTTGCCCTTCAGGATTTCGTGCGGAACGCCGTTTTTCTGCTTGTCCTTCAGCTCGGAGGCGAGCGCAAGGCACTGCATGATTTCGTCCGGAGTCCAGTCCTGCAAAGTTAGAAGATGCTTCTGAGCGAAGGGCTTTTCAGCCTTATACTGCATAACAGCCATTATTTCTGCCTCATTTCGTCAATATTTCGTCAAGCGCCGCGATTACTGTCTGAACCTGCTCAACCGTGATTATATACGGCGGAATGAACCTTAGCACATTCCCCTCCGCCAGACCCGCAAGGATATGCCTGTCAAAAAGCCCCTTCTGCACTTCCTTTGCGGAAAGCTCCTTTTTAAGCTCAATGCCGATAATCAGCCCCCTGCCGCGCACATCCGCGATTACGGAATGCTTCTGCATAAGCTCCTGAAGGCAATGCTTCATGTACGCGCCGACAACCTTGACGTTTGAAAGCACGTTCGTTTCGGTAAGCTCCTTCATAACGGCGATTCCGGCGGCGCAGGCAAGCGGATTGCCGACATACGTTCCGCCGTGGTCGCCGGGCTTGAACGCTGAGGCTACGCTTTCCTTTGCAAGGAACGCGCCGATTGGGAAGCCGTTTCCGAGGGTTTTGGCAACGGAAATAATGTCCGGCGAAAGCCCCATTGACGCATAGGAGGTCATTTCGCCCGTTCTTCCCAGCCCGACCTGAACCTCGTCAAGCATAAACAGAAGCCCCTTATCGCGGCAAAGGCGCTGAACTCCGGCAAGATAGTCGCTGCCGCCCTCGATTACTCCGCCCTCCGCCTGAATCGTTTCCAATATGACGGCGGCGGTATGCGGGGTTATCGCCTTTTCAATCGCCTCAAGGCTGTTGTACTCAACGTTTACAAAGCCCTGCGGCAAGGGCTTGTACGGCTCCTGATATTTTTCCTGCCCCGTTGCGGCGGTATTGGCAAGCGTTCTGCCGTGGAAGCTGTGCTTTGCCGATATGACCTCCCACTTGTCCTCGCCGCGCCTGCTGAAACAACATCTGGCGAGCTTATACATTCCCTCGTTCGCCTCGCTGCCGCTGCTGGTGAAGAAAACCCTGTCCATCTTCACCGCCTCGCAGAGCATTTTAGCCAAAACCGCCTGATTCTCGATATAGTAAACGCACGAGGTGTGGACAAGCTTCTGCGCCTGCGCAACAATCGCCTCCGTGACCCTTTCGTTGCAATGCCCGAGCGAACAGACGGCAATGCCTGCCATAAAATCAAGATACTCCTGCCCGTCCGTTGATGTGAGAATTGCGCCCTTGCCCTCCGAAAACGCGACGGGAACGCGTTTCCCGAAGGTATTCATATAGTAGCGCTCGTCGAGCGCCATTATGCTTTGAAGCTCCATGCCGCCTCCTTACTCGGAAACCATCGTTCCGATACCTCTGTCCGTGAAGATTTCAAGCACGATTGGGTGGGGAATCGTTCCGTTTACTATATGAGTCCGCCTGACTCCGTGCAGCACGGCTCGAACGCAGCCCTGAACCTTGGGAATCATTCCCCCGTCGATAATCCCGTCGTCTATATATCGGTTGATTTCGTCAACGGTAATTGCGGGAAGAAGCGTCGATTTATCGTTTTTGTCAAGGTAAACGCCGTCAATATCCGTAAGGAACATCAGCTTTTCAGCCTGAAGCGCGACGGCAATCTCGCCCGCGACCGTATCGGCGTTGATATTGTAGCTCTCTCCGTCCGCGCCGATTCCGACGGGCGCGATGACGGGAATGTACTCGTCCTGCGAAAGAGTGTTTATAAGCGAGGTATTCACATGGATTATCTGCCCCACATAGCCGAGGTCAACTCCGTCCGCGGACGGCTTCTTGATTGTTTCCAGAAGCAGTCCGTCCTTTCCGGAAAGCCCGACAGCCTTTGCGCCGAGGCAGTTGAGCTGGCTTACGATATCCTTGTTGAGCTTGCCGACAAGCGCCATCTGCACAACCTCCATCGTAGCCTTGTCGGTTACGCGAAGCCCGTTATGGAACTCGGATTTGATATCCATCGCCTTGAGCATTTTGTTGATTTCCGGCCCGCCGCCGTGAACAACAACGGGATTAACGCCGACAGCCTTCAAAAGCGCGATGTCCTGAAGGATTGAGGTTGTGAGGGACGCGTCAATCATCGCGTTCCCGCCGTACTTTATAACAACGGTTTTACCGTGAAGGCGCTGGATATAAGGAAGCGCCTCCATGAGAATATTTGCTTTATTCAAATAGGATTTGTATTCCTCTCCGCATTCCCTGAGCTGTGACATCGGCAAAGCCCTCCTTTTCAGCCTTCAAGCGGCACAAAATACATCTTCCCCGCCTGATAATAGAGGATTATACATGAAAGTGAATATAAATGCAAGCCTTTTGAATAATATTCTTTATTCATCTGGCGGTTATTACTTTTTGCCAGACTAAAAACGGCGGCGGGAGAAAAGCTAGTAGAGCAATTTTGAGTTCATTTATGGAGGGCGCGGAAGTGAAGAAGCTCGCGGCAATCGTAATGCTGCTGATGACGGCGGCGGTATGCGTATACATTTCCGCGGGCGGCGCGGGAAAAGCAAGCGCCGTAACCGCTCCGATAAAGCGCGGGATTATTACGGAAACGCTGCCGATAACGCTGACGGCGCAGTATGCGGATGTATCCGCGGTTTCGGCAGGCACAGCCGGAATTGTAAAGGAAGTATACGTAAGCGAGGGCGAGAGAGTCAAAAAGGGCGATGCGCTTATGCGGTTTTCATTTACGGGCGGCGGGACTGAGGGGCTTATGGTAAGAGCCGGCGAGGACGGAGTTGTAAGCGCCGTCAGCGTTATAAAGGGCGCCGCAATCGGGCAGGCGGCGACGCTGTTTACGCTCTCGGGCGGCGAAATACGTTACATTGCCGAAATACCTGCGGAGGACGCGGCAAAGCTGAATATCGGCGCTCCGATTGCCCTTACGGGCGGGGAGGCGCGTATAACAGAGATAACGCAGCTCGGCGGCGGCTTTGCGCGGATAACGGCTGAGCCGCCCTACGGCTCAAGCCCCAGAACAGGCGAAAAAACGCGGGGCGAGGCGCTGATAAGAATGCAGGAAAACGTGCTTATGCTGCCGCTTTCGGCGGCGACGGGCGAGGAAATATGGGTTTCTCGCGCGGGAAGGGCGCGGAAGGCAAGCGTTGAGTACGGGCTTATCGGCGGCGGGTATGCGGCTGTATTCGGGCTGTGCGACGGCGACAGGCTGATAGTTTCCGACACGTCGGGGCTGTATGACGGAATGGAAATTGCGGAGGCGGAAAGATGAGCAGACGAAGCGATATGCTTGTAATCGGCATAAAAAACGCGGCGCTTTATCCCCTGCGTATGCTGCTCTGCACGCTGACGCTTTCAATCGGCGTCGGCGCGGTGATGTGCGTATGGGCAATATCAAAAACGGGCGAGGACGCGGTTCGGGAGGAGCTTTGGCGGATGGGAATAAGCCGAATCGAGCTTTCCGGAAGCGCGTTTTGCTCGTCGGACGCACTTAGCGCGGAGGAAATCGCGGGCGAAAGCGCGGCGCGGCATTTTTCATTTCCTGCGCGTTTTGGCGGCGAAACGGACAAAAGAATTATAACCGCCTGCGAAAGCGAGCTTGAAAGCGCGGCGGGAATAAGGCTTGCCTCCGGTCGCTTCTTCACGCGCCTTGAGCAGGAAAGGGGCGCGCGGGTATGCATTGCGAGCGACAGCAGCGGTTTTATATTGGGCGAAAGCGCGGAAACGATGGGAATGACCCTTGACATAATCGGCATATTTGAAGCGTCAAGCGCGCGCGGAACGGACGTGTTCGTTCCCCTTGCGCTGTTTGAAGGCTTGAGCGGTATCTTGGGAATAACAGTCAACGCCGGAATCAACGCCGACGCGCGCGGAAAGGCGGAGGACATGAAAAACGCGCTTGCGCTAAAGTACGGAAGCGGCGTTACGGCGCAGAGCGCTATAAGGGAAACGGCGGCGGCGCAGGAGGTTCTGCGGGTTTTCTCAAAGGTTTTAATATGGGTCAGCGCGGCGTGCATTCTGCTCGGGCTTGTCGGAATCATGTCCGTAATGCTTCTTTCCGTCAGCCAGAGAAGGCGCGAAATCGGGCTTTACATAGCGCTCGGGGCGGGCAAGGCGTCCGTTATGAGCATATTTCTTTCCGAAGGCTGCGCGTATTCGGCAATGGGCGGTCTTTTCGGCGCGGTAATCGGAATTCTGCTCACAAAAACAGCCGGATGGGCAATAGGCATATCTGCCAAAATACCCACACGGCTGTTTCCTATAATTATTCTTGCGTCAAGCGCTCTCGGTCTGCTTTTCAGCCTGCTGCCCGCGCTTAAAGCCTGCTCGCTTTCGCCCGCGGACGCGCTCAGATAGCATAGATTACTTGAGGCTCGCCCTCTGCTCGATAACGGATTCCGAGTTCAGATACTCGTCAAAGCTGTCCCTGCGGTCGATAATGCCGTTCGGAAGCAGCTCGATTATGCGGTTACAGGCGTTCTGCATTATCTGATGGTCATGGCTGACGAGCAGCATTCCGCCCTTGAAGGATGTAAGCCCCTCGTCAAGAGAGGTTATGCTTTCAAGGTCAAGATGGTTCGTCGGCTCGTCAAAGAGAAGGAAGTTCGCGCCGGAAAGCATCATTTTGCAAAGCATACAGCGAACGCGTTCGCCGCCGGAGAGAACCTTGACCTCCTTGAGCGCCTCCTCGCCGGAGAAAAGCATACGCCCGAGCCAGCCTCTGATGGTGGTTTCATAGGGGTCTGCGGAGTACTGCCTGAGCCACTCAATCAGGTTCATCGAAAGCCCATCAAAGAACTTGGAGTTATCCTTGGGGAAATAGTCCGTCGTAATCGTGATTCCCCACTTGAAAGTGCCCTCGTCAGGCTCCATATTGCCGGTAAGAATTTCGACAAGCGCGGTCTTTGACGCCTCGCTGTCGGAAAGCAGCGCAACCTTATCGTCGCGCGTCAGGGTGAACGAAACGTCGCTCAGCACCTTTTTGCCGTCAATAGTCTTGCTCAGGTGCGAAACGGTCAGAATATCGTTCCCCGCCTCGCGCGCGGGCTGGAAGCTGATGAACGGATAGCGGCGGGAGGAGGGAGTGAAGTTCTCCATCTGCAGGTTGTCTAGCAGCTTTTTACGGCTCGTCGCCTGCTTGGATTTGGAAGCGTTCGCGGAGAAGCGCTGTATAAACTCCTGAAGCTCCTTAATCTTCTGCTCTGTCTTTTTGTTCTGCTCCTTCATCTGGCGCGCCGCCATCTGAGTGTACTGATACCAGAAATCATAGTTGCCGACATACATCGTAATCTTCGAGAAGTCGATATCAACGATGTGCGTGCAGACCTTATTAAGGAAATAACGGTCATGGCTGACTACGATAACCGTATTGTCAAACTCCAGAAGGAAGTTTTCGAGCCACTCGGTCGCCTTCAAATCAAGGTGGTTGGTAGGCTCGTCAAGCAGCAGGATATCAGGCTTTCCGAAAAGCGCCTGCGCAAGAAGCACCTTGACCTTGCGGGTCGAATCGAGCTGCGACATCTGCATCTGCTGGAATTCTTCCTCAACGCCGAGACCGCTCAGCATAATCTGCGCGTCGCTCTCCGCGTTCCAGCCGTCCATTTCGGCAAATTCTGCCTCAAGGTCGCCAAGGCGAACGCCGTCCGCGTCGGTAAAATCCGCCTTGTTGTACAGCTCTTCCTTTTCCTTCATCACCTGATAAAGGCGCTTATAGCCCATGAAAACGGTATCCAGAACGGAATACTCGTCAAAAGCGAAATGGTCCTGACGCAGTACGCCGAGGCGCTCGCCGGGGCTGATAATCACCTCGCCCTTATTCGGCTCAAGCTCGCCGGAGAGTATGCGCAAAAACGTGGACTTGCCCGTTCCGTTCGCGCCTATAAGCCCGTAACAGTTGCCCGCCGTGAATTTGATATTTACATTCTGGTAAAGCGGCCTTCCGCCGAATCTTAAAGTTACGCCCTGAGCTTCTATCATTTGCCTTCCCAAACCCTTTCAAGCTGTCGATGCCTGCGGCTCGCCAAATCAAGCCGCATACAGTATCAGCATACCACAAACCGAGCCGTTTGAAAACATATATCGGGAAAATCATTAATCAAAAGCAGGCAAGACCGTCAGCGGGCAAGCTCCCTTGCCGCCTGCCTGTCGAAATTGTGAAGCCAGTCCGCGCGGAAATAGTAAATCGCGAAAAGGATTGTACTCAGGCTCCACGTAATCGGATACGCCCAGAAGATAACAACGATGTCCGGAACGATTGTTACAATTACGGAAATATAAATAATGCGAATCACGCACCAGCAGACGAGCATTATGTACATCGGTATGCTTGTTTTCCCCGCGCCGCGCAGGATTCCGGCAAAGCAGTGCGAAAGCGCGAGAAGGAAATAAAAAAGCGTTTCCGTCCGCGCCTGCTTGACTCCGACAGCCACGACATCCGGATTCTGATTGAAAAGGCTTACGAGCGCGGGCGCGAAAAGATAGAGAACAAGCCCGACAAGCTCCGCAAGCAGAACGCCGGAAATAATGCCGAACCGTGCGCCGCGCTTTGCCCTGTCATACTTTTTGGCGCCGAGGTTCTGCCCGATGAAGGTTGTCAGCGCCATGCAGAAGCTGGATATCGGCAGGAAGGCGAAGCCCTCCAGCTTGAAATAGCTGCCGCTGCCTGCCATGGCAACCGAGCCGAACAGGTTTATGTTGCTCTGGACGATAACGTTCGCAAAGGCGATAACGGAGTTCTGAACGCCCGTCGGAAGCCCAAGCCGCAGAATTTTTCCGAGCATATTTTTATCAAAGCGGATATGCGAAACCGTAACCCTGTGCGGCCCCGTAAGGCGCGTAAGCTTTGTAAAGGCAAGCCCGCCCGAAAGAAAATGCGAAATAATAGTCGCAAGCGCCGCTCCGTCAACGCCCATTCCGAAGCCCGCAACAAAGAGAAAATCCAGAAGAACATTGACGACGGACGAGATTATAAGGTAATAAAGCGGATGGCGCGAATCGCCCATCGACTGGAATATTCCGCTTGATGTGTTATAAACCATCAGCCCCATTGAGCCTGCGAAATAAATGCGGAAATACTGAATAGAGCTTGGAAGCACGTTTTCAGGGGTGCGCATGAGCCGCAGGAGCGACGGGGTAACGAGAATCCCGATTACGGTAAGCAGAGCGCCCGCCGCAAGCCCGAAGGCGAGCGTGGTATGCACTGCGGTATGCACCTTATCCATTTCCTTAGCCCCGAAATGGCGGGAAATGATAACGCCCGCGCCGATGAAAACGCCCTGAATAAAGCCTATCATCATAAAGATTAGGCTTCCGGATGACGAAACTGCGGCAAGCGCCGTTTCGCCGAGATAATTGCCGACGATGAGCGAATCCGCCACATTGTAAAGCTGCTGGAACAGATTCCCGAGAAAGATTGGCAACGCGAACAGTACTATCTTCTTTGATATGCTGCCTTCAGTCAATTCAGAGACATCCTTTTTAAAATAATATTAAACAAAAAAAGCGCGCATAAGCCGGACAAAGGCGCTGAAAGCGAGCCTCTGCCCAGCTATGCGATTATACTATAAAATTAAGCCTTATGCACCTTCTGACCCTCGCGCCCGTCCTCAACAACGTAGCCGAGAGCCTTTATCGCGTCGCGCAGCTCGTCGCTCTTTTTCCAGTCTTTCGCCTTGCGCGCCTGCGCGCGCTCCTCGGCAAGCGCCGCAACGTCGTCCGGCAGTCCGCTTTCTCGCTTCATCAGGATACCAAGCACGTTGCAGAGCGAAAGGAGGGTTTTAAGCGCCGCCTGAGCCGCGAGCCTTGAGCTGCTTTCGCTGAGCGAGCTGTTGGAATCGCGCACAAGCTCGAAAACGCAGCCTAGCGCGTCGGCGGTGTTAAGGTCATCGTCCATCGCCGAATCAAACGCCGCCTCATGACCCGAAAGCCTTGCGGCAAACGCTTCCTCAGCCTCGTTCATACCGCGCTCCTGCGCGTTTTCGGAAAGATACACAAGCTGATTATACGCGGTGTAGAGTCTCTGGAGCGCGGCGGACGCCTGCTCTATGCTCTCGCGGGAGAAGTTGATTGGGCTGCGGTACTGGGTCGTCAATACGAAAAGCCTTACCGCCTCAAGGTCGTAGAGCTTTTCAATATCGCGCACGGTAAAGAAATTGCCCTCGCTCTTGGACATTTTTTTATTGTCGATATTTATAAACCCGTTATGCATGAAATAATGCACATAGGGCTTTCCAGTAGCGCCCTCGCTCTGGGCAATCTCGTTTTCATGATGCGGGAAAAGCAAATCGCGCCCGCCGGCATGAATGTCGAAGGTTTCGCCAAGGTAGGTCATGCTCATTGCGGAGCATTCGATATGCCAGCCGGGGCGGCCCTTGCCCCACGGGCTGTCCCACGAAGGCTCGCCGGACTTTGCCGCCTTCCAGAGCGCAAAATCCATCGGGTTTTTCTTTACATCGTCAACCTCGACGCGCGCGCCGCTCTTAAGCTCGTCCATGTCCTGACCGTTAAGCTTGCCGTAGCCGGGGAACTTTTTCGTGTCATAATACACGTCCCCGCCCGCCTCGTAAGCAAGCCCCTTGTCAATAAGGCGCTGAATGAGCGCGATAATCTGCGGAATATGCTCAGTAGCCCTCGGATGAACGGTTGCAGGACGGATTCCGAGCTTTTTCGCGTCCTCAAAATACGCCTTGATAAAGCGCTCCGCAAGCTCGCCGATTGTAATCCCTTCCTCGTTTGCGCGCTTAATCATCTTGTCGTCAACATCCGTGAAATTCTGAACGAACGTAACCTTATAGCCGCGGAACTCAAGATAGCGCCTCAAAACATCGAAAACGATGAACGGGCGGGCGTTGCCGATATGGAAATAATTATATACGGTAGGGCCGCAGGCGTAAATCTTTATTTCGCCCTCGGTTATAGGCACAAGCTCTTCCTTCGTCCTTGTAAGACTGTTAAATACTTTCATTTTTCATCCTCCTTAATATCAATCGCCTGTCTGAGGCGCATAAGCTCCTTTTCAAGCGCTTCAACGCGCGCAAGCATCGGGTCGGGCAGGTTAATCTGGTCAAGGTCGATTTCCTCAACGCGCACGTTCTGCTTCTTTACGACTCTGCCGGGATTGCCGACGACGGTGCATTCCGGCGGAACATCCCTTAAAACGACAGCCGCCGCGCCGATTTTGGAATGGTCGCCGATTGTTATGGGTCCCAATACCTTTGCGCCCGCGCCGACGGTAACATGGTCGCCGATTGTCGGGTGGCGCTTGCCGACATCCTTGCCCGTTCCGCCAAGGGTTACGCCCTGATAAATTGTAACATCGTCTCCGATTACGGTGGTTTCGCCGATAACAACGCCGTCGCCGTGGTCGATGAAAAACCGCCTGCCAATCTGCGCGCCGGGATGGATTTCAATTCCCGTAACGTGCCTTGCCCTCTGGCTTATAAGGCGCGCGCGGAGAAAATGCCCCTTTTCGTACAGCTTGTGCGCCCTGCGGTAGGCGCGGATAGCCCTGATGCTCGGATAACACAGCAGCACCTCGCGAAAAGAGCGCGCTGCCGGGTCACGGGTTCTGACAGCGTCGACATCCTCGCGCAGCTGGTCAATAAAACGCATCGGCTAGTCCCCCTTTATCTTAACACAAAACGGGCAGCGCCATCATCAAAGACGGTCTGCCCGTGGTTCCACTTTGTTTCGGAGCCTGACGGCTCCCTCAAAAGCCTGTAACGCTGCAATGCGCCGAAGCATTTCCGCTTCGGGGCTCACGGACGCATTTCCCCGTGTGCGCTTCGGAAACGCTTTCAGCCGACGACGTTTCTCTCTTTACCGCGCGCGGCGGGTACTCTTCCGCTCACTGCCGATAGAGTATTATATTCCGCGCTCCCGCGGTTTGTCAACCGTTTGTTTACAGACCCTCATAGAGCGCCGCGCGCTCCCTGTTATACGCGTCAAGATACCCGCTTTCGTCCTCAAGGCTTACGTTTTCGGAGAAGATTTCGTTCATATACTCGCCGTCATTCGTTTCTGAAAGTGGATGCTCGTAGTCGATAACGCTGATATCAATATCGCGCAGATAAGTTGTTTCCGTTATTTTTTCTCCGTCAAGCGAAACCGAAGCGCGCTCCTTTGAATACGCGGCGCGAATAAGCTCAAGCTCGCCGCCCTGCCAGCGGTACAGCTTCGTTTCATGCAGAACGCCCGCATAGCCGTCCGACGTATGGCTGACGACAAGCCCGCGCTCCTTATCCAATTCATAATTCCACACGGTTTCCGACGCATGAAGATAGCCGTTTTCCGTTTTGATAAAGAAAACATAGGCGCAGTTGCTCGCGCCCATGCGGGTCATCGCAACTATGTCGCTGACGCCGTCAAAATTAACGTCCTCGCTTTTTACGAAATCGGTTTCGATTCCGCCCGTATAGTAAAGCGTTTCGCCGTTTTCGGCGGTGTAGCTCTTGATATACAAATCATCGCCGGCATAGCCGACGGTTTCAGCAAGCGCGGAGGCGGGGAGCATAAGCAGCAAAGCCAGCAATACAAGCTTTTTCATTTCAGGCAACTCCTTTGTAAAGCAGTTTCCTGCAATACAACGTTTTTTAGAGATGAAATGTTCCGCTGCGTTACGCGTTTTGAAGTATTACGGAAGCTTTTGCCGCGTCCTCTGCTATCTGCGCCTCAAGCTCCGCCTTATCCGCAAACTTTCTTTCGGGGCGCAGGAAGGAATCGAACTGAATTTTCGCCTCGCGCCCGTAAAGCTCAAGCCTTTCGCCCAAAAGATTCACCTCAAGGGTAAGCCCGCCCTCCGGAAGGGTCGGATGCAGCCCGAGATTCAGCACGGCAGGATGACTTATTCCGTCAACAACGGCTCTTGCGGCATAAACCCCGAAGCGCGGAAGGAACTGGTCGGCGCGAAGGCGCACATTCGCGGTCGGGAAGCCCATGGTGCGCCCCTCGCCCTTGCCCGCAACAATTTTTCCGCAGATTTCAAAGGGTCTTCCGAGCATTTTTGACGCCATTTCAGCGTCGCCCGCCGAAAGCAGCCGCTTGATTCCGGTAGCGCTCACGCTCATTCCGTCAACCGTTCTGTCGTCAATCACATGAACGCGGTAGCCAAAGCGCGGCGCGTATTCCGTAAGCATATCCGGAGTCCCCTCGCCGCCGCGCCCGAAGGTATAGTTATACCCGACAACGATATGCAGCGGACGGAAAATGTGCGCAAGCCGCCTCAGATAAGGCAAAGCGCCCATATGCGCCGTTTTTTCGTCAAAGGGATACAGATACGCGTCCGTAACCCCCGTGCGCGCTATGCAGGAAAGGCGCTGGTTGAGCGACTGGAGCGTCAACGCGGGCTTTCCCGAAAGCACGGTCTGCGGATGCGTCGGGAAGGTGACGCACACGGAGGCAACCCTCTCCCGCCTTCCGAGGCGCGCGCATTTTTTCAGCAGCTCCCGATGCCCGATATGCACTCCGTCGAACATTCCAAGCGCAATAACGCTCAAGTCATACAGCTTTTCCCTGTCTGCCATATGCATATCCTTGAGCGGGTCATACTTTATGCTTCCGTCAATAACTTTCATTATCTCAGCCCCGTTTGGTCAATGAGCGCCGCGAAGCGCCAGCCGCTTGAGGAAAGGCGCATAAGTCCGGCAAAAATGCCGCGCGCGTAAGCCCTCCGCAGCTCTCCGTCCTCGCCGCCGGCGTTATTCGGCAGCGGGCAGCCGTTCGCGACGGCAAAAATATTGGTTTCGGGAATATCTATGCGCCCAAGGGCAGAAAAAGGCATATCGGGCGGCAAAAGCAGGCTTCCCTGCTCGCCGCGCTCCGCCTTTTCGGAAAGCTCCTCAAGCGTAACCGCCGTTTCCGAGGTAAAAGCGCCGCTTTGCGTTCTGATTAGGTAGGACATATGCGCGGGGCAGCCGAGCGCCTTGCCCAAATCATCGCAGATGGTGCGGATGTACGTCCCCTTGCCGCATGAAACGGAAAAGCGGAAGGAAACTTCAGACAGCTGCGAAACCTCGCCTGCCGAATAGATTTCAACCTCGCGCGAGGGAACAAAGACGTTTTCGCCGCTTCTGGCAAGCTGATAAAGGCGCTTGCCGCCGACCTTGACGGCTGAAAATGCGCTCGGCGTCTGGCTTCTCTTTCCGCAGTAGTCGGAAAGCGCCTTTTCAACGGCGTGAAGGGAGGGGTAGTTCTCTCCCCGCTCGATTACAGCGCCCTGCGCGTCCTGCGTATCCGTGCTTTCACCGAAGGTCACTACGGCAACATAGGTCTTGCGCTTATCCGTAAGATAGTCGAAAAGGCGCGTCGCGCCGCCTATCATAACCGGCAGAACGCCCGCCGCTTCAGGGTCAAGCGTTCCGGCATGACCCGCTTTATCGCCGTAAAACGCCTTGCGCGCGCGCATGACAACATCGCTCGAGGTCATTGCGGGCGGCTTGAGAATGTTAAGGAAGCCGTTCATCAATCGTCCTCCGGCGGCTTCGCGCCCGAAAGCTCCTCGATAAGCGCCTTTTCCATAATCATGGCAGCCTCAATAAGCGGCGCGTCAATTGTGCAGCCTGCCGCAAGCTCATGCCCGCCGCCGCCGAAGCGCAGGGCAACGCGCGCAGCGCTGCACGGCTCCTTTGCGCGCAGGGAAAACTTGGTTTTTCCGCTGCTTTCGCGGGCAAGCGAGGCAAGATAAACGCCCTCTGTATCAATTCCGAAATTCACAACGCCGTCGGCGTGCTCCGGCTTTGCTCCGCACTCATCCATTTCCGCCTGCGAAAGCGTCATAACGGCAATTTTGCCGTCCTTGATATACCTTATGGATTTGAGCGCCTTGCCGAGCAGAAGCACATGGCTTCTTGACATCTCGCGAAAAAGCCGTGAGGAAAGCGCGGTGAGCGGAAGCCCCGCGCGCATAAGCGCAGGCATCATTTCAAAGGCGCGGTCGTCGGTATTCCTGAACATGAAATTACCCGTATCCGTGCTGACGCCCGTATAAAGGCATACGGCGATTTCGCAGGTGAGCGGCGCGGAAATCCAAGAGAGCATTTCGTAAACCAGATACGCCGTCGCGCTTGCCATTCCGTCCACATAGTTGAAATCGGCAAACATCGGATTCGTTTCATGATGGTCAATCTGCGCGCACTTTGCGATTGCCGAAAACAGCCCGCGCAAGTCGCCCATTCGCTCAATATCGCTGACATCGGTCGAAACTGCCAAATCAAAATCGGAGGGCGAAACGCCTTCGGCGGTTTTTACGCTCTTTATGCCCTCCAGATAGCGGTAGACGCGCGGCATAGCGTCCTGACAAAACACCTCTGCGCGCTTGCCGAGCGAAATAAGGGCAAGGCGAAGCGCAAGCGCGCTTCCGATTGTATCGCCGTCCGGATTGACGTGCATGAAAATTGCAACGCTTTTTGCGTTTATAAGCGCCGCCGCGACCTCGCGCGCGCCGTTTTGACTTTGGTTATTCATCTCCGCTTTCCTCCGCTTCCGCCGCGGGCTTATCCATTCCGGCTTCCTTGAGCACCTCCGCTATATGCGCGCCGTACTCGATATTCTTATCAAGCACGAAAAGCGGCTGCGGGGCTGCGCGAAGCAGAACGCGCTTGGAAAGCGTGCGGCGGATAAAGCCGGACGCGCTTTTGAGCGCCTCCATCATCGGCTCGCGTTTGTCCTCCTCAAGCACGCTGACAAAAACCTTTACGAACTTCAAATCGCGCGTAACCTCCGCGCGGGTAATCGAATATGTTCCCGCAACGCGCGGGTCGGAAACATCCTCGCGGATAATTTTGTCTATCTCGCGCCTTACTTCCTCGTTAATCCTGTCCATGCGAAAACCGCTCATGTCATTTTCCTTTCCCGCCGCTTCTCGCGGTCTCGTTTCGTTACGCCCTCATAAACAAATCGGGCGGACACAGTATTCTGCGCCGCCTGATTTTTCTTTATTACGCTATCGGCGTTAACGCTCGACTTCCTCGTTGACGTAGCATTCGAGCTTATCGCCCTCCATTACGTCGCTGAAGCCGTCCATGCTCACGCCGCACTCGTAGCCGACGCCGACTTCCTTCGCGTCGTCCTTGAAGCGCTTAAGACCGGTAAGCTTTCCGTCATAAACGGTTTTCTCGCCGCGGATTACGCGAACCTGCGCGTTGCGCTGGAGCTTGCCGTCAAGCACATAAGAGCCTGCGACAGTACCCGTTCCGGTAATCTTGAACACGCTTCTGACCTCCGCGTGACCGACGATAACCTGATTGTATACAGGCGCGAGAAGCCCCTTCATTGCGCGCTGCATATCGTCAATCGCGGCGTAGATTACGCTGTAAAGCCTTACATCGACTCCGCTCTTATCCGCAAGCTCTCTCGCGCTGGCGGCAGGCTCTACGTTAAAGCCGATGATAAGGGCGTTGAATGCGCTGGCGAGGTTTACGTCGCCCTCGTTTATCGCGCCGACAGCGCTGTGCAGGATGCGCACGCGCACTTCGTCGTTCGTGAGCTTCTCCATTGCCTGCTTGACCGCCTGAGCGGAGCCCTGAACGTCTGCCTTGATGATAAGGTTCAGGTTTTCAAGCTTGCCTTCGCTTATGCTGGAGAAAATGTTATCCATGTTAATCTTGGAGGAAGCGCGCATACGCTCGCTGCGCTCCTTTTCACGGCGCTCATCCGCGACCTGCTCCGCAAGATGGTCAGCCTCAACCGCCATCATCTCGTCGCCCGCCTCGGGGACTTCGCTGAAGCCCGCGATTTCAACAGGCGTTGAAGGGCCTGCAATCGTCATGCGCTCGCCGTGATAGCCGAGCATTGCGCGGACGCGGCCAGAAACCGTTCCGGCAACAACGCTGTCGCCGACGTGCAGAGTGCCGTTGCGCAGAAGCACGGTTGCCAGAGGCCCGCGAGCCTTATCCAGCTTAGCCTCGATGACTACGCCGCGAGCCATACGGTCAGGATTGGCGCGAAGCTGCATTACATCCGCCTGAAGCAGAATCATGTCGAGCAGTTCGCTTACGCCCTCGCCCGTCTTTGCGCTTACGGGAATCATCATCGTATCGCCGCCCCATTCCTCGGGAACGAGGTTGTAGGCGGTAAGGTCCTGCTTGATTCTGTCGGGGTCGGCGCCTTCCTTATCCATCTTGTTGACGGCTACGATAATCGGAACCTTCGCCGCCTGACAATGGTGGATTGCCTCAACGGTCTGCGGCATTACGCCGTCGTCCGCCGCAACTACAAGCACGGCGATATCCGTAACCTGAGCGCCGCGGGCGCGCATTGCCGTGAACGCCTCATGACCGGGGGTATCAAGGAAGGTGATAAGCCTGTCATTCGCCTTAACCTGATAAGCGCCGATATGCTGCGTTATTCCGCCAGCCTCGCCGGAGGTTACGCTGCTCTTGCGGATATAGTCGAGCAGGGAGGTCTTGCCGTGGTCAACGTGACCCATAATCGTGATTACGGGAGGACGCTCGACGAGCATATCCTCGGTATCCTCGAAATCTTCTTCCATAAGGGAATCCTCGGCGGTTTTGTCAAGCTTCAGCTCAAGCTCAACGCCGAATTCGGAGGCGACAAGCTGAGCCGTGTCGAAATCCAAATCGCTGTTGATGTTCGCCATGATTCCGAGAAGGAAGAGCTTCTTTATTATCTCACCTGACTGCTTGCCTATGCGCTCGGTCAAATCCTTGACCGTTATCGTATCGCTTGCTATGAAAGCCTTTTCAATCTTGATAGGCTCCATGAGCTGCTGAGCGCTCGGCTTCTTCAGGCGGCTCTTGCGCCCGCCGCGGACGACATCGTCGTCATAGCCGGAGAAGCTTTCCTTGAACAGCTGCTTGCGGTTCTTAGCTACGCGCTCCGGGTCATGCTGACGGATATACTGCTTCTTATTGGGGTCGTAGTTGGATACGCGCTCCTTCTCGACCGTGGGAGTAAGCTCCGGCCCTTTGGGGGGACGCGCCCCCATAGGAGGACGGCCTGCGCCGCCCATAGGACGTGCGCCGGGCGCTCCGCCGGCAGGTCTGCCATAACCGCCCTGACCTGCGGGACGGCCGAACTGACCCTGACCCGGACGCGGCGCGCCCATAGCAGCGCCTGCCGGACGACCGAAGCCGCCCTGCTGGGGATTGGCGGGTCTGCCGTAAGGGCCCTGCGGATTTGCAGGTCTGCCGTACTGCTGCTGCCCTGCCTGAGGATTCGCAGGTCTGCCGTAAGGGCCCTGCGGATTTGCAGGACGACCGTAAGGTCCCTGCGGATTCGCGGGTCTGCCGTACTGCTGCTGCCCTGCCTGAGGGTTCGCAGGTCTGCCGTAAGGGCCCTGCGCGGGGCGGGGCGGCACGGGAACCGCTGCGGGTCTCGGCGCGTCTGCGCGCTGCGCGGGCTTTGCAGCCATAGCGGCGTCAGCGGGCTTTGCCGCTTCTTCCGCGCCCTCTGCCTTTGCGGGCTGAGCGGCGTTTTTCTGTGCCTGTACAGCGGGAGCGGGCTTTTTCTCCGCTTCCGCCTTGGCTTCGGGCTGCGCATCCGCCTTTGCTTCCGGCTTTAATTCGCGCGCTTGCGCGGAAGCCTTTGCCGTTTCCGGCTCCTGCTTCTTTTCCGCGCTCTCGGCTGCCTTGGGAGCTTTCTGCTCCTCCGCCGCCGGCGCTTTGAATTTAGCGTCATCCGTCTTGACGGGCGCGCTCTTGATATCCTCGCTCACGGCTTCAGTCTCGGGAATCTCATCATCGGGCATTGTATACGCCTTCTGGTGCATTGACTGCATCCGCTGCGCTTCCTCCAGCTTGCGCTGGTTCTCCGCTTGGTCGGCAGCGCGGCGGAATTCAGCTTCCGTTTTTTGCAGCTGCTGTATTGAACCGGAGAGCTTTTTGCGCGCGGCAACAAGCTTTTCCAGAAGCTCGCCCGCTCCCTGTGTGAGTTCCTTCGTTGTGTCCCTGAGCTTAACTTTGGTCATGTAATGCCTACACCCCCGCATAATGCGTGTTGGTTCGCCAACAGATTTATCGCCAGTCCCGCGCCCTGCGGCAAACGCCGCGAGCGTTGGAGAAACCGAGTTTTTTGGGCTATGCTCCGGTCAATGCAATCGTTTTGAAAGTCATCCGGAGCATAACGCCGAAAAGAAGATGACTCTGCCTGCTATTATAGCAGAGAACACACCTGAATTGCAAATGAACCTTTAGAAAGGCAAACCGCTTTTCTCGAAGGTTTTCCGATTGACGCGCCGAGCCTTTCGCCCGGCACAAGCGCGATTGCGACCCCGTAATGCGCGCAGCTGTCGAAAAGCCTCTTTTTGGCGTTATCGGAGCTGCCCTCGTCAACAAGGCAGACAATCGCCTTTCCCGAGCGAATAAGATCCACGCAGGCGCTTTCGCCGCTTGTTACCTGCCCCGCGCGCGCCGCGAGCCCCAAAAGCCCGAAGATGCGCAAAGCCCTGTCCTCGCTTATAACGTCCGGCAAGCCGTTTCCACTTCCTCACGAAGGCGAAGCGCAATATCGTCGCCTATCTTTGCCTCAAGCGCCCGCTCAAGCTGCTTTTGTTTGAGCGCCTTTTCAAGGCATTCGCTTGATTTGCATATGTATGCCCCGCGCCCCGGCGCCTTGCCCTTCAAATCGACCGACAAAACGCCCTCGGGGCTTTTGACGATTCTGATAAGCTCGCGCTTGGGACTCATCTGGCGGCAGCCCACGCACATACGGCTTGGAATTTTCTTTTGCTTCGGCACTTGAGCGCCCCCTTTATCCTATGCTTTGTTAATAACCGAATCCGTCCGGCGGCATATCGTCCGGCATATAGTCGTCGGCGGGCGGCATATCGTCCGGCAGCTCGTCAACGCCCTCTGCTGAAATCATGCCTGCCATTTCCTCAGCCTGAGAAGCGCTCTTGATGTCAATCTTCCAGCCGGTCAGACGTGCGGCAAGACGGGCGTTCTGCCCTTCCTTGCCAATCGCGAGCGAAAGCTGATTATCCGGAACGACGACGCGGCAGACCTTTTCCTCATCCGCGATAAACACGCTCATTACATGGGCGGGATTAAGCGCGTTGGCGATGAATTCGCCGGGTTCGGGCGACCACTTGATGATGTCGATTTTTTCGCCGCTCAGCTCGTTTACAACGCTGTCAACGCGCGTTCCCCTCGGCCCTACGCAGGCGCCTACCGGGTCAATCATCATGTCGGAGGGCGCGTAAACCGCCATTTTGGTGCGGCTTCCCGCCTCGCGGGCTATCGACTTAATCTGCACCCTGCCGGTCTGGATTTCGGGAACCTCAAGCTCAAAAAGGCGCTTGACAAGCCCCGGATGCACGCGGCTGACCATAATCTGCGGCCCGCCCTTTACAGAGCGCTTTACGTTAAGCACATACACCTTGATATGGTCGTTGGGATGATATTCCTCGCCGGGCATGAACTGGCTCTGCTCCATAAGCCCCTCGGTGTGACCCAAATCCATATAGACGCATCTGGAATCCACGCGCTGGACTATCGCAGTCAGAATCTCGTTTTCCTTCTCGATATACTCGTCGTACACCTTGCCGCGCTCCGCGTCGCGAATGCGCTGCATAAGCACCTGCTTGGCGGTCTGCGCCGCTACGCGCCCGAAATCCTGCGGAGTAACCTCAACCTCGGCAATATCGCCGATTTCAAAGCCGGGGTTCGCCTCGCGAGCCTGAGAAAGCGTTATCTGCGTCTGCTCATCCTCAACCTCCTCAACCACCTGCATACGCGCGAACACCTCTACCCTGCCGGTATCGCGGTTGAGCATTACCGAAAGGTTGCTGAGCGGCTGGCTGTCCCTGCCGCGCTTATTGCGGTAGGCGGTCGCGAGAGCCTCCTCGATAGCCTCGATAAGCACATTCTCATCTATGCTCTTTTCCTTGGAAAGCATACGAATGGCTTCCATCATGTTTAGCTGCTCGTCCTGTTTCTTTCTCATGTCTGCTATCTCCTTTGCCAAGCGTTATTTTCATTGCTTTTCGGCGTTTACTCGCCTGCCGGCTGCTCATCCGCTTCCGTAAACTCGATAAGCGGGCGAATCAGCGAAAGCTCGCTGAGCGGGTAAACGACGGTGTCTGCGCCGCATTCAAGCGTTACGCTCTTTTCGTCAAAGCTTTTCAGCACTCCGCTCGCGCTCTTTTTGCCGTCCGTCAGGCGATAAAAGCGAACCTCTACGTTTTCGCCGACAGCGCGCCTGAAATCCCTCTCGGTTTTCAGCGGTCTGTCGATTCCCTTGGAGGATACCTCCATGTAATCATACTCGATATCGTCGACAAGCGGAATGAGCGCGCGGTGATACTTTTCGCAGGTGTCAAGGTCAACCCCGCCGTCTTTGTCAATCAAAAAGCGCAGCAGCTTTCCGCCGCCCTCCTTGACCATTTCCACATCGGCAACTTCAAGCCCCATCTCAAGGGCAAGCTTTTCCGCCTTTTCCCTCGCAGCCGGCTTCCATGCCGCTGCGGTAGGTTTTGAACCTTTTGCCAATATTATATCCTGCCTTACCGAAAAATCTGATTCGACAACATAAAAGAGCGGGAATATCCCACTCTTTAACATCCGTCGCATCATCGTCGGCGCTGAGCGCCGTTTCAGCCGCAGAACCCGCCGTTCATCCCGCAAAAGAAGCGAGAAACGCCCGTCGGATTCTATAGCTACAGCCTTAGTATATCATACAAACAGCGGCAATACAAGGCTTTGGAAGAACGAATTTTGCCCAAAGGCAGGGCGATTTCGGGGCTGCATTCGGCGTTTCGGAAGTCATAATCCATAAAATGCCGCCCGCGGTTTTGCGCTTGCGGATGACCGTAAAGCTCGCAAAGCCGCTTTTGTTTACAGTTCGTTCATATATTGGCAACCTGAATTTCACGCCGGTAAGCTATACTTAGCAAAGCTTAGGCGGGAGGATAAATTACCTGCCGCCGCAAGGAGGGCTTACGAATGTCCAAAACCATCGGCATTGACCTTGGCACTACAAATTCCTGCGCGGCGTTCATGGAGGGCGGAGAGGCGACAGTTATACCGAACTCCGAGGGCGGGCGCACTACGCCCTCGATAGTCGCTTTTGCAAAGGACGGCGAAAGGCTCGTCGGGCAGAACGCAAAGCGGCAGGCGGTAACAAATCGCGACCGCACAATCATCTCCATCAAGCGCGACATGGGCACGGACAGGAAGATAAAGATAGACCAGAAAACATATACCCCGCAGGAAATTTCAGCGTTCATACTTATGAAGCTCAAATCCGACGCGGAGGCGTACCTCGGCGAAAGCGTTACGGACGCGGTAATCACCGTTCCCGCATACTTTACGGACGCGCAGAGGCAGGCGACAAAGGACGCGGGCAAGATAGCGGGGCTTAACGTAACCCGAATCATCAACGAGCCTACGGCTGCCGCGCTTGCTTACGGAATAGATAAGCAGGAACCGCAGAAAATAATGGTGTTCGATTTGGGCGGCGGAACCTTCGACGTTTCCGTGCTTGAAATCAACTCCGACGTTATTGAGGTTCTCGCAACGGCGGGCAACAACAGGCTCGGCGGCGACGATTTTGACGAATGCCTTACCCAGTACCTTGTGAGCCAGTTCAGAAACGAGAACAAGCTTGACATTTCAAAGGACGCCGTTGCAATGCAGAGAGTGCGCGAGGCGGCGGAAAAGGCGAAAATCGAGCTTTCCGGAGTTATACAGACGGAGGTTGACCTCCCCTTCCTCGCGGCGGGGAAGGACGGAGCGAAGCACCTGCACGTATCAATCACCCGCGCAAAGTTCAACGAGCTTACCGCGCATCTCGTAAAGGCGACAATGGGACCAGTAAAGCAGGCGCTTGCGGACGCGGGGCTGAAGCCCGATGCGCTGAGCAAGATTCTGCTCGTCGGCGGCTCATCCCGTATTCCCGCTGTTCAGGACGCCGTAAAGGCGTTCACCGGAAAAGAGCCGAGCAAGAGCATAAATCCCGACGAATGCGTTGCAATCGGCGCCTGCCTGCAGAGCGGAGTGCTTGCCGGAACGGTCAAGGGGCTGCTGCTCGTGGACGTTACGCCGCTTTCCCTCGGAATCGAAACCTTGGGCGACGTGTTCGCTCCGATTATAGACAGGAACACGGCAATCCCCGTAAAGCGCAGTCAGGTTTTCTCAACGGCGGCGAATTTCCAGACCTCCGTTGAAGTAAACGTGTATCAGGGCGAAAGACCCATCGCGAGCGCAAACCGCCTGCTCGGCAAGTTCCGCCTCGACGGAATCCGCAGAGCCTTGAGGGGCGTTCCGCAGATTGAGGTATCATTCGCAATCGACTCAAACGGAATCGTCAACGTATCCGCAAAGGATTTGGGCACGGGCAAGGCGCAGTCGATAACGCTCGTCGGCTCAAGCAATATGTCCAAGCAGGATATTGAGCGCGCGGTAAAAGAGGCGCAGCAGTACGCCGCCGAGGACGCAGAGAAAAAGAGCGGGGCGGAAATCCGCGGCAGAGCCGAAGACCTTATACGTCAGGCAAAGAGCGCGAAAAAGCGCCTGAAGCCGGAGGACGCCGCAAGGATTAACCCGCAGGTTCAGAAGCTCGAAAGCGCTATGAAGGGCAAGGACAACGGAGAAATCAAGCGCGAATCGGACGAGCTTGCGTCCCTATTATCGCTTGCGGGGCAGGCGGTTGACAGCGCGGAGGCAGCCTCTGACGACGGAGCATACGACGCCTCCGTTGAGGATGACTCGAAAGGAAAAGACTGATGTTCGGTTACGTTACCATTGACGCGTCAAGCCTTTCGGAGGAAAGCAGGAAGCGCTACGAGGCGTACTACTGCGGGCTTTGCCGCGAGCTGAAAAACAGATACGGCGCGCAGGGTCAGCTGACGCTCAGCTATGATATGACCTTTTTGCTGATTCTGTTAAGCTCGCTGTACGAGCCTGAGGAAAAATCCGAAACCCGCTCATGCGTTGTTCATCCTATCAAGAAGCGGCAGATGCTCACGAGCGATATATCCGCTTACTGCGCCGATATGAACATCGCGCTTGCCTACTACAAATGCCTCGACAACTGGAAGGACGACAAGAGCCTTGCAGGGCTTTCGCAGGCAAAGCTGCTCAAAAAGGCATACGGGCGCGTTGAGGAAAGTTGGCCTGAAAAATGCGCGGCGATAAAGACGGCGCTTGACGCAATCGACTCAGCCGAAAAGAGCGGCGAAAAGAGCGTTGACGCGCTTGCGAACCAGACGGCGGCTATGCTGGGCGAAATATACGCCTACAAGCAGGACATATGGCAGGACGCGCTGAGGTGCGTCGGCGGGGCTGTCGGCAGGTTCATTTACCTGATGGACGCATACGAGGATTTGCCGGCGGATAAGCGCCTTGGGCGCTTCAACCCGCTGCGCGAAATGAGCGAAAGCGCGGACTACGAAACGCTGCTCAAGGACGCGCTTTCCCTTTTGATAGCGGAGGGCACAGAGGCGTTTGAAACGCTGCCATGCATCCAGGATGTAGACATTTTGCGAAATATATTGTATTCTGGAGTATGGGCGCGTTACGCCGCCATAACCGCGCGGCGTGAAAAAAAGCGCAAGCTGAAGGCAGCAAAGCAGCCTGAAGCAGACGGCTCTCTGCCGCGAAAGGAGAAGGGGAAGTGAGCAGAAATCCCTACGAGGTGCTCGGCGTTCCCCAGGGCGCGACCGACGATGAAATCAAGGCGGCGTACCGCAAACTGGCGAAAAAATATCACCCCGATTTGAACAACGGCAGCGCTGAAGCCGAGGAAAAAATGCGCGAGGTCAACGAGGCATACACGACGCTTATCAAGCATAAGTCCTCCGGCCCGACCTATCAGGGCTATAACGGCTCGCAGAGCAACGGAAATCCGTATGCTGGCGGCTACGGCGGATATCAAAGTCAGGGCGGCTACCAAAGCTCCGGCGGCTATCAAGGTCAAGGCGGTCAAAACGGCGGCTTCGGCGACTTCGGCTCGTTCTGGGAAGCCTTTAACCGCGCCTACGGCAACCAGAGCAGCCAAAGCAGCACGGGTCAGCAGACGAACGGCTCGCAGTACGACGATTACGCCCCCGCGGACGACCCTGTATTTGAGACGGTTCGCGAGGCGGTTCTGAGCAAGCGCTATACCGACGCTATAAGGATTCTCGGCACTATTTCAAACAAGAGTTCGGAATGGTACTACTGGAGCTCCTGCGCCAACATGGGCTGCGGCAATCGCGTTGCCGCCGTCAACGACGCTCGCGCGGCAGTAAACATGAACCCGCAGAATGACGAATACGTTCGCTGGCTCTCCGCAATACAGTCAGCCGGTCAGAGCTATCGCAAGCGCGGGGCGGGCTATGGCTTCACGAGCTTTATCTGCGCCAATCCGTGCCTAATGATTTGCCTTGCCAACGCGCTGTGCAACTGCATATCGGGCGGGCTTGGCTGCTGCGGCTCCCGCGGCGGATATTACTATCGTTAATGCGAATAAAAATCATATTTACCGCGCTTGAAAGGGGTAAGAATTATGTCGTTCTTTGAAAAAATCAAGCAAACCCTCCGCTCCTTTATGAACGGCCGCTACGGCGGCGACCAGCTGAGCAGGGCGCTGCTCTGGGTCGGGCTTGCGATATATCTTCTCGGGCTTATCCTCAACATAAGCATTCTCTGGCTTATCGGGCTTGCGGTCTACGTATTCGTAATCTACCGCATGATGTCCAAAAAGCTCGACGTCAGGGCTGAGGAAAACCGCAAGTACATGAGCTGGATAAGCCGCCGCAAGACAGAATACAGGCAGGCGAAGGCGCGCTTCAAGAACCGCAAGGAATACAAGTATTTCCGCTGCCCCGGCTGCAAGAGCTGGCTCAAGCTCAAGCGCGGAACGGGAAGCGTAACCGTTACCTGTTCCCGCTGCCGCCACAGCTTTGAGGAAAAGGCATAAGCAAAACGCATTGCGCCAATAAGAATTCGGCGCGCATTCATATCAAAAACGGGCTTGCGATGAACGCTTGCCCGTTTTTTTGTACTTACTTTATGAATCTGTTGATGAAACAGCGGTAAAAAGTGAATTCACTGTTGAAAACAATTAATAAATGATATATAATTATCACAAGAAACTTAAATCTGAATATGTAAAAGGAAGGTGCAAGCTATGCCTCGCGGTGCAAGTAAGCAAAGCAAGACGAACACGGAGAAAAAAACTCGCAAAGCCTATCCGACGATTGAAGAAAGGCTGAAGATGGCTGAGGAGCAGATTGACAAGCTCTCAAAGCTTAACGCTTCACGCCAAGCTTTGGTGAACAAAACAGAGGAAACCCTCGCTGCAAGGCGCGAGGCGCTGCAAAGCTCCTCCGACGCGCTGAAGAAGGTGCTGCAGCGCAAGGAAAAGCTGCTCGCGCTGAGCAAGCGCCCCCGCAAGTCCGAAAACAAGCCGAAGCTGACCCCCGAGGAACTGACAAAGGTTCGCCGCGAAGCCCTCAAGAAGGCGCGCGCAGCCCGCGAAGCGAACAAGGAAGTCCGCAAGCAGGAGGCAGCCAAATACGCCGCCCTCATGCAGAAGCTCAAGGAAAGCGGAAAGAGCATGGACGATATAATCGCGGATTTGGGCAAGTAACCCTGCGTAATAAGCTTCAAGCTTTCGTCAAATACAACTGAATATTAGCAGAGCGCCGCTTGAAAAAGCGGCGCTTATGTTTTACAGGGGATGGATTGCCGGTGACCCGTATCGCAGCTTGCGCCAAATCGCATAGGTTTCATATTAGGCGCTGCATAAGCAGATTACCAAAACAATGCATTTATTCTGTAAGCATCGGTTTCTCCATGGGAGGGCAGCAGCACAAGAATATGCCTCCCTTGTGCAAGAACAGGTGGCACGGCGTAGCCGTGACGGAAGAATTGTCGGTTGATTTGTTAAATGAACTGTTATTGTACAACAGGCGCAACCCCTTATATATCAAGAATTTACGACAATCCCTCAGGCACTTCGTGCCAGCTCCCTTTGCACAAGGGAGCCTCCTTTGGTAAACAGTCTGCTTACGCAGACGGTTTATGATATAACGTCATTGCAATTGAAAATCGCATTATTAAAACAAGCTTGAGAATCACGTGATTAAGAAGCTAACGCGAACCAACAAGAGACGATTTCGCAGTACGGCAACGATACCGGATTAAGCCTCCCTTGTGTAAGAACAGGTGGCATGGCGCAGCCGTGACGGAAGGATTGTCGGTTGATTTGTTAAATGAACTGTTATTGAATGACTGGCGTAACTCCTTATATATCAAGAACTTTTCGACAATCCCTCAGGCGCTATGCGCCAGCTCCCTTTACTACATACGAGCCTCCTTTTGGAAAAACAGCCTGCGTAAGCAGGCTGTTTTCGCTATAATGATATTGTAATTGTAATCACCGGTTCAGAGCAAGAACGCGAACTGAAAAGAACGGATTCCCCTACACCCCCTGCTTACTTCCTATGCAGCTCCTGAAAATGCCAAGCATCTCTGCACATATCGTCCAAATTATGCTCCGCAGTCCAGCCGAGAAGGCGTTTCGCCTTGGACGCGTCGGCGTAGTTCGTCGCTACGTCGCCTGCGCGGCGGGGCTTGATGTCATAAGGGATTTCAACGCCGGTCACCTTCTCGAACGCCTTTACGATGTCAAGCACGCTGTAACCGATGCCCGTTCCGAGGTTGATGATTTCGCAGCCCTTATGCTCCTTTGCGTACTCGCAGGCAAGAACATGGCCGCGCGCCAAATCAACCACATGGATATAATCGCGTACGCCCGTTCCGTCGTGCGTCGGATAATCGTTGCCGTAAACGTTAAGGCGCGGAAGCATTTTTGCGGCTACACGCGTGATATACGGGAGCAGATTGTTCGGTATTCCGTTCGGGTCGTCCCCGATAAGCCCGCTTTCATGCGCGCCGATGGGATTGAAATAGCGAAGGAGCATAACGGAAAGCTCGCTGTCCGCAACGCAAACGCCCTCAAGAATCTTTTCAATCATGTACTTTGTCCAGCCGTAGGGATTGGTGCAGCCCTTGCAGAACATATCCTCGCTGAGCGGCACGGTATCCGGAACGCCGTAAACCGTCGCGGACGAGGAGAAAACAAGGCGCTTTACATTATGCGCGCGCATAACCTCAAGCAGATTCATTGTTGAATCAAGGTTATTGCGGTAATATTCAAGCGGCTTTTCAACGCTCTCCGCAACCGCTTTAAGCCCCGCGAAATGAATAACCGCGTCAATATCATTCTCGGCAAAAACGCGCTCAAGCGCCGCCTTATCGCAGCAGTCAATCTCATAGAGCTTGACCTTTTTGCCCGAAATTTTCTCAACGCTTTCAACGGCTCCCCTGCCGGAATTGACGAAGTTATCCGCAATGATGACCCGGTGTCCTGCCGCGAGGAGTTCAACGCAGGTATGGCTTCCGATGAAGCCGGCGCCGCCTGTTGCAAGAATTACCATGATTTTCGCCTCTTTCTTTACTGTAATATCAGAAAATATACTCGGAAGGGTCGGTTTCCGCCTGCGCGCGCTCCGCGTGAAGGTCAGGGAACGCTCTTTTCAGCTCGCGCAAGAGGATATCGGGCGCGATGATTTCCGTTCCGTAATGCCCGCAGTCCAGTATAGTGAAGCCGCGATTTTTCGCCGCTATCATCTGGTCATGCTTGAAATCGCCGCCCATGAACGCGTCAAAGCCCTCGTCCATCGCCATATAGCTGAGCCTTCTGCTGCCGCCGGAAGCAAACGCGAGCGTTCTGATTTCATTTTTGCCGTCCACAAGGCGCAAAACGGGGCAGCCTACCGCCTTTTTGACATACTCGGCAAGCTCGCGCGCGGTATACGCTTTAGGCAGGCGCAGAACCTTGCCGTAGCCCCAAAGCCTCCCGTCCCGCGTTTCCTCAATCTCAAATATGTCCCTTATTATTTCAAAGCCAAGGCGGTTTGCAAGCTCGTCGTTAATCCCTCCGCGCGTCATGTCCAGCGGGGTATGAACGCAGATTGCGCATATATTCCGCTCAATAAGGCGCGTAATCGGCATATATTGATAAAAGCGCGAAACGCTCTCATAATTAACGTTGAACACAGGATGATGGGATACGATAAGCTCCGCGCCCTTTTCAACCGCCTCGTCGATAACGGCGTTTGAAATATCAAGGCAGCAGATTGCGCGGGTGATTTCCCTGCTTTCATCGCCCGTTATAAGCCCGCTGTTATCCGATTTTGCCTGACCCGCGAGCGGCGCGAAAGCGTCTGTCGCCGCCAGTATTTCCGAAAGCCTCGGCATCCTTCGCGCCTCCCGACTGTCATGACTTTTATCTATGTTCATCCTAAACTTATTGAGCTTTTATGTCAAGTGCGGAAACCGCGCGCATACCGCTTGACAGAGCGGCTTCCATGGATTATGATTCTTATATAGAAAACGTTTGCATAAAAGGAGGCGTTCATCATAAAAGCATATAAGGGAATCGTTTTTGACCTTGACGGGGTCATCTGCCGAACCGACCACTATCATTATCTGGCATGGAAAACCATTGCGGATAAGCTGTCCATTCCGTTTGACGAAACGGTAAACAACCGTCTGCGCGGAGTGAGCCGTATGGAAAGCCTTGAAATAATTCTCGAAAAGGCGGACAGGGCTTACTCTCAGGAGGAAAAAGAGCGCTTTGCCGCAGAAAAAAACGAGGTGTACAAAAAGTTGCTTGAGCGTATGAGCCCTGCCGACCTGTCGAAAGAGGTTGCGGACACGCTTGACGCGCTCCGCGCGCGTTCGATTAAGCTCGCAATCGGCTCGTCAAGCAAAAACACTAAATTCATCCTTTCCCAAATCGGGCTTGGAAGCTACTTTGACGCGATTTCGGACGGAAACAACATAACTCATTCAAAGCCCGACCCAGAGGTGTTCCTCAAGGCGGCAGAGATGATTGACGTAACCCCAGCGGACGCGCTCGTTGTCGAGGACGCGAAGGCAGGCATACAGGCTGCAATCGCGGGCGGCTTTGACAGCGCCGCTATCGGCGACGCCGTTTCCTTCCATATGTCAACCTATGAGCTTTCATCCTTCTCGGATTTGCTCAAATGCGTGATTTGACGGGAACGCCGCTGCGCGTTCTCGGATGTATCTAATAATAAAACAGTCTGCGCAAGCAGGCTGTTTTTGGTATACGAAACTATAAGTAATTGTCTTTCTAAATAACGAACGAGAACTGACAAGCATGGATTTCTCCTACGCCCCTGCTCGCTCAAAAATCGTCTATCGTGAGGTACAAGCGCAGACGAGGCGTTTTCAGCGGGCAGGTATTGCGAATAGCAAAACCGACCCATGCGCCTCCAGCTCCGCAGTTAATGCATCCTCCGCGACCTTGAACGATTCGTCGCCCCACGCTTCCTTCCAGCCGGTCTTGGGAAGGTCTGAGAGGGAGAGCGAAACGCGCCTTTTTTCGTCGCTGAGGTTGAAAAGCGCCGCATAAACGCGCCCGTTATCGGTTCTGCTGAGCCATACCGATTCCTCGGCGGTATTGCGGACAAGCTCCGCGCGCCCGCCGTGCTGATTTACGCAAATCATGTCCCTGTTCGTCAGAAGGGAATACGTCCAATCGTCATTCCGGCGCATCTCGCAGCCAATCATGAGCGGAGAGCGGAAAATGCCCCAGAGATTCATCATTGTGCGCTGCTCCGCCTTGGTGAAATTCGTCTGCCTTCCCCCGTTTTCAACAAGGGTGAGCCTGCCGAGCGGAAGCATATCGCAGTCGGGCCAAGCGCCGCTCTCGCCTACAAGCGCCCAGCGCTCGCAGAGCGAGAACATATTTTTGAGCGCGTCCCAGTTATCCCAGAAATCGCCGGACATACGCCACATATTTGCGTTTCGCTTCAAATGCCACGCCTCGGAAATCGGCGCGGGACCCGGCGAGAGCAAGAGGACTATCTGCCTTCCGCATTTATCAATCGCCGCGCGAATCGCCTCGATTTCAAGGCGCGCCGAATAGGGCGCGGCGGGCTTGAATTCCGTGTTGGCAATATCGTCCACCTTGACGAAATCAACGCCCCACGAGGCGTAGAGGGCAAAAAGCGAGTCATAATACGCCTGAGCGCCGTCCTTTTTCGTGTCCACCCCGTACATATCGGTGTTCCACGGGCATACGGAATAGCTCTGCGCAACCTGACGAGCCGTTTTATCGCTGCCCAGAATCTTCGTGTTGCGGCACACCGCCTGACGTGGAATTCCGCGCATGATATGAATGCCGAATTTAAGCCCCATAGCGTGAATTTCATCCGCGATTGGCTTAAAGCCCTTGCCGCCCGCGCTTGACGGAAACCTGTTTTCAGCGGGAATCAGCCGCGAATACTCGTCCATGCACAAATCCGTAAACGGATGATATTCATGGCTTTCCGCAAGCGGCTCATACCATTGGATATCGCAAACAACATATTCCCAGCCGAATTCCTTGAGCTTGTCCCGCATATAGCGGGCGTTGCCGAGAAGCTGCTCCTCGTTTACGGCAGCGCCGTAGCAGTCCCACGAATTCCAGCCCATCGGCGGCGTTTTTGCAAAGCTGTCCTTTATCATAATGCTTAAAGCCTCTTGAACACAAGCTCGGTGAGCGAGCAGGAGGGCAGGCTGATTTCAGCCTCCGTTCCGTTATCGTCCGCCGCCGCGATTTTAACATCCGTAAACGCCTTGGGCGCTACCGCGTTCTTTTCGTCAAAGGTGTTCATATCGTGCATATCGCCGGTGAGAACGCGTCCGGACGCATATTCATACCTGCCGCCGTCAATGCGGAGCTGAATGCTCGCCGCGCTCTTTGCGGAAGCGTTGGTAAGGGTAATCACGATATTTCCGTCCTTATCCTCGGACGCGGTTTCGGAAATGGTTTTAAGCCCGCCGTCTGCCGTATCAATGCTTTCCGTTTCAAGCAAGGAGCCAAGAAGCGTGTTCTGCTGATGCTTCTGATACAAATCAAAGGCGTAATAGGTGGGAGTGAGAACCATCTTGTCGCCCTCGGTAAGAATCGGGGACTGGAGAACGTTGACAAGCTGCGCGATGTTCGCCATTTTAACGCGGTCGGCGTGACGCTGCAGGGAGTTGAGCGAAATTCCGGCAACGAGCGCGTCGCGCATTGTGTTCTGCTGATAGAGGAAGCCGGGGTTCGTGCCGGGTTCAACGTCGAACCAAGTTCCCCACTCGTCAAGGATGAGCCAGATTCGCTTATCGGGGTCGTACTCGCTCATAACCGCGTCATGCTTGCTCAAAAGCTCCTCGACAAACTGCGCGCGCACGAGAGTGCGATAATAATCATCCTCGGTAAACTCGGTTGCCGAGCCTTTCTTTTCCCAAGAGCCAAGCACGGTATAATAATGCAGGGAAAGACCGTCCATAGCATGAGCGGCGTTCTTCATCAGCACGTCCGTCCACTCAAGGTTAAGCCCCTTGAAGCCCGTTCCCGCTCCGCAGGCAATCTTGAAGGGCTTTTGCGCGCCGTACTGATGCACAAAGGTCTGATAACGGCGATAAACGTCCGAATAGTATTCGGGGCGCATACTTCCGCCGCAGCCCCAGTTTTCATTGCCGATTCCGAGGAACTTTACATTCCACGGCTCCTTGCGCCCGTTCTTTTCGCGCAGGGCGGTCATCGGGGAAAGGTTTGAGGAGGTCATGTACTCGACCCACTCCTCCATCTCCTGAACCGTGCCCGAACCGACGTTTAAATTGATGTAAGGCTCGCAGCCAATCTGGTCGCAAAGGTCAAGGAATTCATGCGTTCCGAAGGAGTTATCCTCCGTTACGCCGCCCCAGTTGGTATTTATCATCTTTTTGCGCGTGGAAGGCTCGCCGATTCCGTCGCGCCAATGGTACTCGTCCGCAAAGCAGCCGCCGGGCCAGCGCAGGTTCGGAATGCCCATCTTTTTGAGCGCGTCAACCACATCGGAGCGGATTCCGCGCACGTTTTCAATCTTGCTGTCCTTGCCGACGAAAAGCCCGCCGTAAATGCACCTTCCGAGATGCTCCGAGAACTGACCGTAGATGTTCTTGTTGATTTCCGCGCCCTTGAGCCTTGGCTCGACAATATACCGCATATGCATCCTCCGTTTCGTCCGCAGGTAATTTGAACGGACATTTTAATCGCTGTATCTATGCTTTACAGTTTAAATGCTCGCGGCAATATTGTCAACACGTAATTGTATAGCGATTTGTACGCTTTTAGATTGGATTTGGCTTGAAATGTACGGAACAATTAAGATTTTCATATAAGAAGCATGAGCGTTCCGCCGGTAAGCAGGCAAAGCCCGAAAACGCCGCGTTTGGTAAGCTTCTCCCTGAGGAACACGCGCGCGAAAAGCACGGTCGGCAGGATTGAAAGCTTATCGAGCGGCGTAACGACGCTGACAAGCGCGGCAGGGTCGTGCAGCGCGCCGTAATAGCAGAGCCACGAAAGCCCCGTCGCAAGCCCCGAAAGCAGGATAAAGAGCATTGAGCGCCTGTCGATTTTCCTAACCTCGCCCGTTTTTCTCGTAACAAAAACCATTGTCCACGCCATTATAAGCACGACAATCGTTCTGAGCGCCGTGCCGAGATTAGAGTTTACGTTTTCAATTCCGACCTTACCGAGTATGGAGGTAAGCGCTGCAAAAACGGCACTGAGAACGGCATAAACAAGCCACGCCCTGCCCTCCTTTTTATCAGCCGCTTCCTTTTTCTGAATCATCATAAGCGTTCCGAGAAGGATGAGCGCCATAGCGCCGCATTTGAGCCACGTAACTCTTTCGCCGAGCAGGATGAAGGCGAGCAGCATTGTGAGAATTGTGGAGGATTTGTCTATCGGCGCAACGCGGTTTACGTTTCCGAGCTGAAGCGCGCGAAAATAGCAGAGCCATGAAGCGCCCGTCGCAAGCCCGCTGAGGCAGAGAAACAGGAGCGCGCGAGCGCTTACGGAGGAAAGCTCGCCGCCGACTCCCGTAATCAGCACCATCAGCCATGAAAACAGCAGCACAACGACGGTTCTTACCGCGGTAGCAACGTTTGAATCGGTATCCTTCAGCCCGATTTTGCTCAGGATTGCCGTAATTCCGGCGAACAGCGCAGAGAACAGAGCAAGCGCAAGCCACATTTACAACAACTTCCCTTCACGCCGCTATTTTATACAAATGCGGCGCTTTACAAACAGCGATATTCCCAGAATCATTCCCGCGCCGAGCAGCGAAAGCCCCGCGACAAGCAAAACCGCGGAAAGCGAAAGCGCCGAAAGGAAAAACACCCTTCCGAGCAGCAGCACAGCGCCGTAAAAGGACGCAGCCATGAGAAAAACGAGCATTGCGCGCGGGTAGGTGAGCGGGAGGCAGACGGAAAAGAGAACGCAAAGCCCGCAGAAGCCGGTTGTGAGCGTCGAAACGGTCGAAACCTCCGCTGCCGTCAGCGAAAGCGGGTTTGCCAGAATATGCGCAAGCACAATGGAAATAACGATTGCCAGCGCGCCCGGCAGGGCGTTCAGAAGCACGTTTTGCAAAAAATTGCCCCTAATCCGTTTATCGTTCGGCTCAAGCGCAAGCACGAAGGACGGAAGCCCGACGGTAAGGGAGCTGATTAACGTAAGCTGAATCGGCTGAAAGGGATACTGCCACGGAAGGGCAAGCAGAAGCAGCGAAAGCACGAGCGAAAATATGGTTTTAACCAGAAAGAGCGAGGCGGCGCGCGTGATGTTGTTTACAACCCTGCGCCCCTCAGCAACAATCTGCGGCATTACCGAGAAATCGCCGCCGAGCAGCGTAATCTGCGCCGCGTTCTTTGCCGCGTCAGAGCCGCCCGCCATAGCGATTGAGCAGTCGGCAGCCTTGAGCGCGGGTATGTCGTTTACTCCGTCGCCCGTCATTGCAACGCTGTGCCCCTGCGCGTGCAGCGCCTTTACGAGCGCCTCCTTCTGCACGGGCGTTACCCTGCCGAAAACGGTGTAATTCTCGGCAGCCGCGGCAATTCCGCCGTCCGGAACAACCGTCATGTCAACATAATCGGAGGAATTCTGAAGCCCCGCCTGCGCCGCGATTCTGGATACGGTTACGGGGTCGTCGCCCGAAATAACCTTCAGAGTAACGCCCTGCTCGCGGAAATACGCAAGCGTTTCCTGCACGTTATCGCGCAGCTCGTCGCGTATGCAGTAAAGGCAGAGCGGTTTCAGCTTGTCCGGCAGCTTTTTATCCGCTATCGCGTCCGGACTTTCGCATATGAGAAGCACGCGAAGCCCCTGCGCCGCCTGCTTTTCGACAAGCGACATAAGCGCCCTGCACTCGGAGCTTTCGGCGTCAAGCACGAAGTTTGCGGCGCCGATAACGATTGTGCCGCGCGTTTTTTCAGTAACGGCGCTCAGCTTGCGCTGAGATGAAAAGGGCAGCTTTTCAATGCACTCCTCCGCTTTTTCGGGCGGGGTAAGCTCGCTGCGCAGAGCGTCCATCGTCGGGGACGGCTCAGGGAAGGCGCGGAGAAGCACTGAAAGCGCGTCGTCGGCGTACTTCCGCGACACTCCGCCCAAGGTAACAGCCTTTTCAAAGCGCATTTTTCCGCTTGTTATAGTTCCCGTTTTATCAAGGCAGAGCGTGTCTACGCGCGCGAGGGTTTCGATTCCGTAAAGCTCCTGAACGAGCGCCTTTTTACGCGCAAGCTTGACAACGCCGACAGCCATAGCGATGCTCGTAAGAAGCATAAGCCCTTCCGGAATCATGCCTATCATTGCCGCGACAACGGACGGCACAACGCCCTCTACGGGAAGCTTCAGCAGGAAATACTGCTTTGCGAAAAGCAGAATGCCAGTAGGCACGAGCGCGATGCTGACAATGCGAATCAGCTTGCGCAAATCGCTCATAAGGGACGAAACGGGGCGCTTCATCGCCTTTGCGCGCTTGAGCAGCTCGGAAACATAGCTTTTATCGCCGACGCGGGTGAACCTTACGGTAAGGCTGCCCTCGCAGATATAGCTGCCGGACATAAGCTCCGCGCCCTCGTCCTTTGCAACGGGGTCAGCCTCGCCTGTGAGCAGGGACTCGTTTGCCGCGCCGCTGCCGGCGACAACGATTCCGTCCGCCGGAACCTGCTGTCCCGCGCGCAGAAGCAGTATATCGTCGGTCACAAGCTCCTCAGCCGCAACCTCCAGCCGCTTTCCGTCCCTTATCACAAGGGCGCGCGGAGCGTTGAGAAGCTGCAGCCTGCTAAGGGCGCGCTTCGCCCTCAGCTCCTGATACGTTCCGATAACCGCATTGGAAATAACAACGCCCATAAAGAGCATATTGCGGTATGAGCCGACAAGCAGAAGGCAGACGGCGAGCGCAAGGTTGAGCGCGTTGAAAAGTGTAAAAAGGTTTCCGGCGAAAATCTGCCATACGGTTTTTCCCGGGTCTTTCGGCGGGGTGTTTACCTCCCCGCGCTCGCGCCTTTCCTGAACCTCGGCGCCCGAAAGCCCGCTGAATTCGCCTTTATCTTCAGTCTGCATCAGTTGATAAACCGACCTTCCTTATATAATTATAGCCGTGTTCTGTAAATTCTGCTGGATTCGCCCCACGGATGAAAGCCGTCCCCGATATACGAAAAGCCGAATTTTTCATAGAAGCCGACATGACCCGTGCAAAGGAACAGCTCGTCAAAGCCCGCGTTTTTCGCGCCTTCCTTTACGGCGTCAATAAGCAGCCTGCTCAGGCGGAAGCCGCGATATTTTTCTTCTATATAAAGGGCGCAGAGCCAAGGCCACAAGTCCATCCTGCTTATGAAATCGTTCGTTATAAGCCCCGCGCAGCCGACAACCGTATCGCCGTCCATGAGCAGATACCACTGCGGCAGCGGCGAGCGCTTGCCGAGCGACGCGGTTATGCAGTCGCGGTAAACGGGCGCGCTTTCGGGGCTGCTCCAGCGGAGCTGAAAATACGAAATAAATCTTTCCTTCATTTCGGGATGACTTCGCGCTGAAATTATTCTCATTTCGATTCCTCCCGCGAAAAATTATAGCAAAGGCGGACATTTTTGTCCATACGCGCCGCTATCTGCCAAAGGCGCCGTATCTTTTTCTGAACTCTTCCGGAGTCATTTCGCATTTTTTGCGGAAAACGCGCGAGAAATAGTTACTGTCAAGATAGCCGCAGGAAAAGGCGATGTCCGTTACGCTTTCCTCCGTTTCGGAAATCAGCCGCCGCGCGCGCTCCATTCTCAGCTCCGTCACATATTTCATCGGCGAAACGCCCATAAGCGAAACAAACGCGCGGGAAAACTGCCGCTCGGAAAGCCGTGCGATTTCAGCCATTTCCGCAACGCTCATTTCCTCCGTGAAATGCTTCTCGATATGGATGAGCGCCGCCGAAACGCCGCCATCGCCTGTAAATGACTCGCCGCGCGCATTTTCGCGCCTTCTGGACAAAAGCACGGCAAGCTCCGTGAAATACGCGCGCAGAGCCGTCTGATATCCCAAGGGCTTTTTCTCGCATTCCTCCGCCATTTTTTCCGCAAGGCGGGTAAAGCGCAGGGCGTCCTCCGGCGAAAGATGAAGCCTGCTCGTAAACGCGCCGCCTTCAAAATCGCTTTCAAACATCCGGCGGAAGCCGTCTGTTTTTCTTATGTCGGCAGCGGAGGAAAAGAGCGTTCTGCGGCGAAACATGATATTTATCAAATGAAAGCCCTTAGGCGAGCGAAAGCCGTGCGGCATATCCGTATTCACAACGTAAACGTCGCCCCGCCTGAGCAGATACTCCCTTCCGCCAACGATATGCACAGCCGTCCCTTCCGTTATAAGCGCAAGCTCCGAAAAATCCTCATGAGTATGAACGCTCATATCGCGCTCATGAGAGCCGAACTGAACGAAAAACGGAAACTCCCCCGTTTCGCTGAACCATTCGAGCTTCAAATTCTCCACATTTTCACCGCCCGTCCGTTTTATGCTTGTATGAGTCCGTAATTTTAAGGACGATTCAGTACCGCAAGGCTACGATAATCGGGATATATAAGCGTTAACCAATGATTCACTTTATGCCGCCTAAGCGAATGATAACAGCGCCCGAAGCTAATTGCAAGCGGCAGGCACTTATGTTAAGGAGGAGTTCTATGCCAAACCCCATTCTTCCGCTGTGGGAACACGTTCCGGACGGCGAGCCGCGCGTATTCGGCAACAGGGTTTACCTCTACGGCTCGCACGACAACGCGTATTCGCAAAGCTTTTGCGATATGCGCCTCAAGGTGTGGTCCGCGCCGATTGGCGATTTAAGCAGCTGGGTATGCCACGGCGACAGCTTTCAGACGCGCCCCGATACCGACCATGAGCCAAGCGTGGACTGGTGCAAAGGCGAGCTTTACGCGCCGGACGTGGTAGAAAAGGACGGCAAGTATTATCTTTTCGCCTACCTTTTCTATGAAAAGGGCTGCGTTGCCGTGAGCGACCATCCGGAGGGGCCGTTCACGCTCTATTCCAAATACAAGTACGACGAAAAAGAGGCGGCTGAAAAGAAGCGCTACGAAAACGGCGTATTTGTTGACCCCGGGGTTCTTATTAACGACGACGGAAAGGCGTACATCTACTGCGGCTATGAGCATTCGTATGCCGCGCAGCTTGATTCAGACGACCTTTCGCGCGTAATCCCGGGCAGCTATGTAGACGGAATCCTGCCCGACGAAGCTCCGTTTTCCTTCTTTGAGGCTTGCTCGCCGCGCAAAATAGGCGATACCTACTATCTTATATACTCGCCCTGCCGCGGAAGCTGCCTTGCCTACGCGACGGCAAAAGCGCCGCTCGGGCCGTACGAGTACAGGGGCGTTATCATCGACAACGGAATCGACTACCCGGGCGGAAACGACCACGGCTCAATCATGGAAATCAACGGGCAGTGGTACGTTTTCTACCACAGGATGACCAACAACACGCTCCACTCGCGGCAGGCGTGCGCGGAAAAGATTACGATTCTGCCCGACGGAAGCATTCCGCAGGTTGAAATGACCTCGCTCGGCTTCAGCGAGTCCCTTAACCCGTACTGCGCAACTCCGGCAGCTTACGCCTGCGTGCTAACGGGCGGCGCTTACATTAAGCAAAAAAATCCGCTAACAACAATGGTTTCCGGAATTAAAAACGGCTCGATTGTCGGTTACAGATACTTCGATTTCGGGCTTGACTATTCCGGCACTTCGACGGATTTAATCATAAAGCTGCTCGGCTGCGGCGAAACAGGCGAAGTTGAAATCGTGCTGGACGATAAGGAAAACGGCGAAAGCCTCGGCAAAGCCGCGATTTCGGGCGATGATGAAATACTGAAAATCCATATGCGCCCGCTTTCCGGAAGGCACGCAGTTTATTTTAAGTTTACAGATTCGCGCAGGCAGGACGCTTTCGGCTTCGCCGGACGCGAGCTTTGCTCGCTCTGCGAGTTTTGTTTTGTTAAATAGCACAAAAATTCGTACTTTTTCTTGACATTTTCGCTTAATTCAATTATAATCTGAGAAAGTAAACTTGCAAATGAGATTTGATTAAGCGGAAAGCAGGTCTGACGCAATGAAGAGATGGATTGCTCTTATTTTTGCCGCTCTTATCGTAGCGGTAATGTTCCTACCCGCCGTCAGCATTCATCCCCACAGCCAGCTCGCGGAGGATGTAAAGAGCGCGTTTCCCGATTCCCTGAGCCTTTTTGACGTTGCTACAAAGGGAAGCGGAGCGCTGCCGACGGACAAAATTCCGGCTCTCGGCTCGATGGATATGCGCGGCTTCACGCTGCTTCTCGGCGCCGGACTGCTGATTCTGGGCGCGCTTCTCTGCCTTGTCAAGAAGCGCGGGGCGCTTCAGGCGGCAGCGGTGCTTTCGCTTTTCTCCGTCGGCGTTTTCCTTTACGAAGCCTTCTATCTCGGCTCGTTAAGCGAATCGCTGCTCTATCAGCTTCTGCTTGCGCCGCAGGCGTGGATATGGGCGCCGCTTGTTATCGCAATAGCTCAGACGGCAATCGTTTTCGTTCTGATAATGAAGGAAGACAGCCTCGGGCTTTCGGACAGCGCATGGCGCAGGATTTCAGGCGCGCTTTCGATTGCCGCCGCCGCGCTGATGCTGCTTCCCGCCTTCACATCCTCCGTTCCCGAAACGATAACGGATAACCCCGCCGCCGCCAAGGCGATGACAATCAGCTCCTCCGTTATAACCCAAGCGCTCGCCGAAGAGCCGATTCTTTCCGCGATAGGCGCTGAAACGGGCGCGTTTGACAACGTGCTTTCCGGCGACATAGCCGCGCTTGAGCCGCTTTCGGCGGACGGCAACAATATCGCCGGCATATTCCAGATTACCAAGCAATCCGCGACTCCGGACGTGCTGCTCATTGCGGCGCTTGCTTTCCTCGTCCTTTCCGGAATACTCGCGTTCATACCCGCGGTTGACCGCTGGTTCCCGCTGAGTTTTTCCGCAATCGGCACGGTGTTCCTGCTGATTCAGTCCGCGTCCCTTATGTCAACCACCTCCGCCGATATGTTCACAAATGCGTCAAGGCAGCTTTACCGCCTCGGCGTAGGCTGCCCGACGCTCGTTCCAATAGCGATGGCAGTCCTTTCTATATGCGGCTGTATGTGCGCGGCAGTCGGAGTCCGCGCCGCGAATTCCCCCTATTTCGTAAGCCCGATTCCCAAGAAATCGGCGCTGCGCCTTACCGCGCTGACGATTGCCGTCGCCGCAGTCGTAATGCTCGTGCTTCCCGGAATCCAGTTTGATTTCTACAAGCCCGGCAAAACAAAATCCGTTTCAACCGTTTTGATGAGCGGAGCGGACGCTGTAACGCTTACAACCCCCGCGGACATCACGGAGCCTAAGGACAACAAGGGCAAGACGATGTACTCGGAGGAAGCGGGCAAAACCGAATACACGGACCTTATGATTAAGGACAAAATGCAGAGAATCGCAAGAACCTATCAGATTACGACGATTATGATTCTCGCCTTTGCCCTCTGCGGAATCGCCGCCCTGATACTGAAAACGCATAAGAAGCTGCCAATCATTTTCTTCTCGCTTGCGCTGCTTCTCAAACTGCTTTCCTACATACTTACCGCGGCGGGAATGCCGACGGACGTCGGAACGGTCGGCGGAACGGTGTTCACCTACGTTTCCTTCCCGCTGCTCCTGTTCGCCGCATTCTTCAGCAATTTCGCGCACATGGAGGAGCTGCCCAAGAAATACAAGCTGTTCCTGATGATGCTCCCCTTCCTCGCCGCGGCGTTCCTGTTCAGCTACCTGCCGCTCTACGGCTGGAGCTACGCGTTCTTCAACTATAAGTTCGGAATCCCGATGAGCCAGCAGGAATACGTGGGCTTCAAGTGGTTCTCGGAGCTTGTGATGAACGCGGGCCACAGGGCGAACATGATGCGCGTTATGAGCAACACCTTCGCAATGAGCGGGCTTAACATTATCACGAGCTGGCTGCCGATGGTGTTCGCAATCCTGCTCAACGAGGTAACAAAAACCCGCTTCAAGAAATTCGTTCAAATCTTCACGACCCTGCCGAACTTCATATCGTGGACGCTGGTTTTCAGCTTCGCGATGGCGATGTTCGCAATGGATACGGGCATTTATTCAAAGTTCATGCTCGCAACGGGCGCTATCTCCGAGCCGGTGGCGTGGCTTAACTCAAGCGAACACATATGGATTAAGATGTGGGCTTGGAACACATGGAAGGGGCTTGGCTGGGGCGCGATAATGTACCTTGCCGCGATTGCCGGAATAGACCAAGAGCTGTATGAAGCGGCGAGGGTTGACGGCGCGGGGCGCTGGAAGCAGATGCGCTTCATCACTCTCCCCGGGCTTCTGCCTACCTTCTTCGTATTGCTTCTGCTTTCAATATCCAACATCATCAATAACGGAATGGAGCAGTACCTCGTATTCCAGAACAGCATGAACAAAGACACGATTGAAGTGCTCGACCTTTACGTTTACAACATAACGATTGCCTCCACAAGCGCGAACACATACTCGTTCGGCACTGCGATAGGCATTCTAAAGACGGTATTCAGCGTAACGCTTCTCTTTGCGGCGAACTTCGTTTCAAAGAAGCTGCGCGGCGAATCCATCGTTTAAGGGGGCATGAAGAAAATGACGACTAAAGCTCCGATAAACGAGCGTCTGCACAAGCGCAGGAAGAACAAGGTCAAGCTGAGCGGATGGGACATAGCCTTCAACATATTCAACTACACCATCCTCTCGCTTATCACAATCGCCTGCGTATTCCCCTTCTACTACCTTTTCATAAACACCATCTCATCAAACGAACTGGTGCGCTTGGGGCAAATTCAGCTCTACCCGCGCGAAATTCACTTTGAGAACTACGTGCAGGTGTTCAAGCTTTCCGGAATAGCGGACGCAACGCTCGTTTCCATAAGCCGCACGGCGCTCGGAACGGCGTGGACGGTTGCCGGCTCGGCGTTCCTCGGCTATCTTGTAACGAAGCACGAAATGTGGCTCAGAACGCTCTGGTACAGGCTGATTATAATCACGATGTACTTCTCCGCCGGACTGATTCCGTGGTACATCAACCTCAAGAACCTCGGCTTCCTAGACAACTTCTGGGTTTACGTAATCCCCGGTCTGGTTTCGCCCTATAACGTAATCCTCGTAAAGACATTCATCGAGGGGCTTCCCTCAAGCCTTGAGGAAAGCGCAATGCTCGACGGCGCGGGCTACACAAGGGTTTTCGCAAGCGTTATCGTTCCGCTCATAACCCCGATTCTCGCAACGCTGTGCATATTCTGCGCGGTCGGTCAGTGGAACAGCTTTACCGATACCATGATGCTTATGCCGAGCGGTAAGTTCTACACGCTGCAATATATGCTTTACCGCTATCAGCACGAGGCGCAGAGCCTTGCGGCGCTCGTAAGAACGACGCAGAACACGGGCGCAATCGCAAACCTTGCCGTCAAGCAGACGGCGCTATCGGTTCAGATGACGGTTGCAATGGTCGTTGTTTTCCCGATTCTGATGGTTTACCCCTTCTTCCAGCGCTATTTCGTAAAGGGCATAATGATAGGCGCTGTAAAGGGTTGATGAAATCTTATCCTGCCGCAATGGCGGGTAGAGATAATTTTAAGGAGGTACGGATAATGAAAAAAATCTGTGCACTGGTTCTCTCATTGATGCTGATGCTCGGAGCCATCCCCACGTTCGCCGTGGCGGAAGACTACAAGGAGCCCATCACGCTGAACGTGTACAACGCTCTGGCGAATTTCTCCGGCGTGCAAGCCGGCTGGTTTGCCCATGAGCTGAAGGAGCGCTTCAACGTGACCCTCAACTACGTTCGTGACCTGAGCAATCAGGGCGGCTTCAACGCCGCGCTCTCGAGCGAAGAAATCGGCGACATCATCGTACTCGGCGATTTGGACAACGAGTTCCTGAAGGGCTTTGACGCCGACCTGCTCTATGACTGGAGCGAGGTTGACCTTACCCCCTACACGAACCTGATGGCCAACACCAAGGATTCCATGGACAACATCTCCAACTACGTCAAGAACGTTCGCGACACTGAAGGCGTATGGGGCTTCTCCCAGAACATCGCCCTCGTTCCCGGCACTTGGCAGGAAATGCAGGACCCCACCTATGCGATGCAGATTCGCTTCGACGCTTGGGAAAAGGCCGGCAAGCCCGCCCTTAACTCCCTCGAAGACCTGCCCGCGTTCATGAAGGCTCTGCAGGACGCTGTTCCCACCAACGAAGGCGGCGAAAAAGTTTACGCCTACGGCGGATTCAGCGATTGGGAAGACTGCGTTATGAAGTTCACTTGGGACCTCATGACCTACTATGGCTACAAAGAGTGGGACTTCCTCGGCGTCAACTACGCCACTCAGCAGGTTGTCAATCCTCTTGACGACAACAGCCTCTACTATCGCGCCCTCAAGGTTAACAACCAGCTCTATCGCGCCGGTCTGTTTGACCCTGAGTCCGTCAGCCAGAACTTCGACACCTATTCCCAGAAGCTCTCCAACGGCCGTTATCTGATGACGCTGTGGGGCTGGATTATCAACAACTTCAACACCGCTGAAAGAGCTGCCGACAATATCGGCTACACCACCTTCGTGTTTGGCGACGGCGCTCCCGCAATGGACACCCTCTCCACCACCGGCGGCACATGGCCTTACCTCATCGGCGCTAACTGCCAGTATCCCGAGCGCGTGCTCGAAATCTTCGACTGGCTGTGCAGCGAAGAAGGCATCCTCGTTTCCAACTACGGTCCTCAGGGACTTTGCTGGGACTACAACGCCGAGGGCATTCCTGAAATGACCGAATTCGGCTGGAAGTGCCAGGAAGACCGCAAGGCTACCGAAATGCCCGCTGAGTACGGCGGAGGAACCTACGAGGACGGCGAAAACAAGTTCAACAACCAGATTATCCTGCTTGAGCAGAACGTTCCCGGAAAGACCTACACCTTCTCCTACAAGGGCTGGCCGTGCTACATCGACCGCTATGCCACCAACCTGAGCAAGGCATGGACCACCGAATACGCTAACGGCGCTGCCAACGGCGCTCAGCTTTACCGCGAGTCCGGCAAGGTCTCCATCGTTCCTTACGTTGCCAACAGCTATGTAAAGACCGAAGCGAGCGAGGAAAGCAAGAGCGCGCGCGGTCTGTTCGCTCCTGTTATGAAGCAGTACAGCTGGAAGTGCGTATACGCCGAAAGCGATGAAGAATTTGAACAGCTCTGGAACGAAATGGTTACCACCTGCAAGAGCTACGGCTATGACGCAGTTGTTGCCGAAAAGATGGTAGACATCCAGAAGTGCTTCGACCTCATCAACGCCACCAAGTAATTTCAAACAATCAACAGCAAAACGGCTGCCGGAGAAATCCGACAGCCGTTTTTGTGTGCGGTTATTAAGTTTCGATTCGCCCCCGAGAATAAATTGGATAAATGAGCTGCCAAGCAGTTCTCAGAGCTTCAAGGATAAAGCGGTTGTCATGTAGAACCATTTGCATCGAAGCAGAGCCGTAGTTTTACAGTACAGTTAACATCCATACAGCAAAATAGCGTCGCATTACAATTCACATCCGTGCAGCACGGCAGCGCTACAAGATTAAGCCTCCCTTGTGCAAGAACAGGTGGCACGGCAAAGCCGTGACGGAAGGATTGTCGTTAGGGATTGTTGTTAGGGTTGTCGCAAGAAATGTTGTTGAATGATCATTTAAAATCCTTATATCACAAGCGTTTTAGGCAATCCCTCAGGCGCTGCGCGCCAGCTCCCTTTGCACAAGGGAGCCTTTCTTTGGTAAACAAATTGCTGTTGCAGTCTGTTTATGATACAACGCCATTGTAATTAAAAATCGCACTACTAAAACAAACTTGAGAATCACGTAATTAAGAAGCTAACGAAAACCTACAAGAGACTATTTCACAGCATAGCAGCGCTACAAGATTAAGCCTCCCTTGTGCAAGAACAGGTGGCACGGCAAAGCCGTGACGGAAGGATTGTTGTAGGGTTGTCGCAAGAAATGTTGTTGAATAATCATTTAAAATCCTTATATCACAAGCGTTTCCGACAATCCCTCAGGCGCTGCGCGCCAGCTTGCTCAAAAATCGTCTATCGTGAGGTACAAGCGCAGACGGGGCAGGAGTTTACGCTATGGGTAAATGACTGCCTCGTCTGTCGCGAAGCCAACATAAGCGATAGGCGGTTTTTCAGCAAGCGTACAGCTCCCTTTACACAAGGGAGCCTCCTTTGGGAAAACAGCCCGCGTAAGCAGGCTGTTTTCGCTATATAGCTACGACAATTCTAATCACTTGTTTAAGCAAGAACGCGAATCAACAAGCCCCATTTCCCCTGCGCCCCTGCTTGCTCAAAAATCGTCTATCGTCAGGTGCAAGCGCAGACGGAGCTATTTCACCAATCAGGCGAAATCGACACCGCGAGGGGCGCTATCTAAGCAGGCTCCTCAAACATCGTATTTCTTGAGCAGCCCATCCAACGCCTCTCTGAGAAGAATAGCCTCGCTTGTTCCCTCGCGGCGGGAGAGCTTGGTAAGGCGCTGTAGCTGGTCCATTGTGTAATGCGTTGTCTTAACGACCATCTTTTCCTCGCGGGCAAGGCACACCTTGTTTCTTCCCGCGACCTTGCCCCTGCACATTGCGCCCTCCGCCTTGCGGACAAGCTCGTTATACTGGCTCGCGTCCTCGGGAGCGGCGGAGATTCCGATTGAAATCGTCATTTTATCGCCGTCGGGAAGCGTAACGTCATAGCTCGCGCGGAGCTTTTCCATCAGAAGGAAAACATCCTCCTTCTCATATGTGGCAGGGAAAATTACGGCGAACGCGTCACCGCCGTAGCGGTAAACCTTTGCGTCAGAAGGGACGGACGCGGCGACGTGCTTTCCGGTTTCGACAAGCACTCTGTCGCCCTCCTCCCTGCCGAACTTATCGTTCACGCGTATGAAGCAGTCGCAGTCCTGCATTACTAGCACGACGCCTTCCTCGGCAACGAGCATTGCGGTCAAATCGCGCTCGAACTCCTTTGCTTTCGGCATACCAAGAGCAATGTTCACGGGATTGTCGGGTTTAGTCTCCATCATGTGGTGTTCCATCGAAAAGCCTCCCCGCTTTCTATTATGCGCAAATGATATCACGACGAATATTACTTGTCAAGTAATATTTCTAGAATAATATGCGGCGAATTTTGTGTTATGCCGTCACGACAGAAAAAAGCCCCCTGCGGAATCGCTTCCGCAAGGGACTCAAGCTTCATATTCAGTTTTCGGCTGCCTGTACAGGCTTTGCGGCGCTCTTTACGCTCGCCGCCCTGATTGCGGGCTTTTTCTTATCCGCGCGGGCAAGCCGCTTTTCGCTTTGCTTATCCTCGTCAAGCGCCCTTACATACTCCGTAAGCGCCGCTGCGCGCTCCGCCTCGCGCTTTTTGGTTTCCGTCAGCCTTTCGGCGGTATAGGCGGCGAACGCATCGTCCTTTGCCTTGAGATAGATATCAAACGCGTCCGGATATATAAATGAGCGCGCCCCGTATTCGGCAAAATAGACGGTGATTGTGTTGTCCTTTTCGCTCAAAATCTTCCCCGCGCCGAATCTGCGGTGGACAACCTCCTGATTCAGAATTTCCATAATCGTTCCCTCGCTTGCCTTAATCAAAATATGCGCCTACGTCATGGCGGTTATACTGCTTTTTCAGCTTGATGATATAGGAATCATCCTCAAGCTTCTTTTCCTCCAGAATCAGATAGCGCACGCGGCTTTTTTCGAGCTGCTCCTTATAGCGCCCGACTTCCTCCGCGACAAGCGCCGCGGCGGTTTCATGGTCTGTCTTTTCCTCATTCAGAATGAAATGCAGCGTTTGCTCAAGGCACGCCGACTTTACTCTTTTCATCGTGATTACCTCCTTATTATTGACGGAAGCTGTCTCCGCCATGCATATATTATACCATTTACGCCATTGTTTCCGTAAGCGCTTGGAAATAACGAAAATCATTTTCTCAAAGTCCGCGCAAAAAAAGCCGGAATGTATGCGCAAAAAGCGCAGACAGAAAGCATGAAATGCAGTTTACACTTCGTTCATGCGTAGTAAGGTGTTTTCGTGTATAATAGCATTTGTGGGATTTTGCTCATACGGCACTGTCCGTATAAGGAGGATGGGAATGATTGCGCTTGAGCGGGTGTCAAAGCGATATGGCAGTCTTTACGCCGTCCGCGATTTGAGCTTCCGGATAGACAGCGGGGAAATAGCGGGATTGCTCGGCAGAAACGGCGCGGGCAAGACGACAACGCTGAATATAATTACAGGCTATACGGCGCCGGCCAGCGGCGATGTGAGCGTGGGCGGGCATGACCTTATGCTTGAGCCGCGCGAGGCGCGCAGGCTTATCGGATATCTGCCCGAAAAGCCGCCGCTTTACGACGAGATGACCGTAAACGACTATCTCGCCTTCGTTTGCCGCCTGCGCGAGGTAAGCGAATCAGCCATCAAGAAGCATATAGACGAAATAACGGAGCGCACGGGGATAACGGGCGAGAGAAAGCGGCTTATCGGCAATCTGTCAAAGGGCTACCGGCAGAGAGTCGGAATGGCGGGCGCAATATGCGGAAACCCGCAGGTGCTTATTCTCGATGAGCCGACCGTCGGGCTTGACCCGAAGCAGGTTGTCGAAATGCGCGAGCTTATTCGCTCGCTCGGGCGCGAGCACACCGTGCTGATTTCAAGCCACATTTTGTCCGAAATTCAGGCGATATGCGACAGGGTTATTATCCTGAGCAACGGCAGAATCGTGCTGAACCAAAGGAAGGACGACGAACCGAAATACGCGCTTACCGCCTGCGTTCAGGGGCGGCGCGACGTGCTTATTCAAAGGGTCGGCGCGCTTCCGCAGGTTAAAAGCGTTTCGGGCGAGCAGCTAGGCGAGGGCGCGACAAGGCTCGAAATCGAATACCGCGAGGGGTGCGATATATACCGCGTTCTCGGGCGGCTTTTCGTTGCGCTCGATATGCCGCTTATTTCGCTTGCGTCGCAGGCGACCTCGCTTGAGGAAACCTTCCTGCGCGTAACCGCATCTGAGGAGGAAAAGCCATGAGAGCAGTACTGAGGCGCGAGCTGCAAAGCTATTTTCATACGCCCGTCGGCTATGTGTTTTTGGGCGTGTTCCTGCTCGTATGCTCGTTTGTTTTCCTGTTCACGAACCTTTTTGCATATTCGGGCGAGGTACTTTCCTTCCTCAAGCAGATATCCTTCCTTTCGCTCGTCCTCTGCCCCCTGCTTACGATGCGCCTTATGAGCGAGGAGCGCAGGCAGAAAACAGACCAGCTGCTTCTGACCTCGCCGCAGTCCGTAACCTCCATAATTCTCGGCAAGTATTTCAGCGCGGCGGCGGTTTTTGCGCTTGCGCTGCTGCTTACGGCGCCGTACCTTGTTATAGTAGCCGCATACGGAACGCTTTTCCTTTCCGAAACGCTGACTGGCTATCTCGGCTTTCTTTTGCAGGGAATGGCGTTTCTTGCCGTCGATTTGCTTGTAAGCACGCTGACGAAAAGTCAGGTTTCAGCCGCGGTTATGGGCATATTCGTCAATCTGCTTTTATGGAGCTGCGACATGGTGACGGCGCTCACCTCCTCCGCGGCAATAGCCGGAATCACAAAGTTCTTCAGCCTTTACGCGCATCTGGACGGCTTCCTGATGGGTCAGCTTTCGCTTTCGGACTCGGTTTATTTCCTCGTTTTCTCAGCGGGTATGCTCTTTATATGCGTGCGGGTGACGGACGCCCGCCGCTTTGTGGGGGAGTGATGGCGATATGAAAAAAGCAAGCCGGATTTCCCGAATAATGAAAATGAAAAAGCTGCGCTGCGGAGCGTCCGCCGCAATACTGAGCATAATCGTCATAGCGGCGCTCGTGCTTTTCGCGCTCGGCGCGGAAAGGCTCGACAAATCGCTCGGACTTACGAAGGACAACTCTTTCAACGAGCTGACCTATCAGACTCAGGACACGGACGCTATACTTTCGGGGCTTGACAGCGACGTTAAAATCTACATCATATATCAGCGCGGGGAAACGGACGAAAAATTCCTGCGCGTAATGGATTCGTACACGCATAAAACGCCGCACGTGAGATATGAAATTGTCGAGCCTGCGTCAAGCCCGGGGCTGCTGAGCGAATTTTTGCGCAATCTTGACGACACGCTTACGACCGGCAGCGTTATCGTAAGCTGCGAAAGCACGGGGCGCTACAAGGTTATTGAGGCGTCCGAATTCTACGAATACAGCTATGACAGCCAGCTTGAAACCTACTCGACAAGCGCAATCCGCTACGAAAAGGTGCTAACGGAGGCGATTGCCTACGTTACAGCCGAGGAGGTTCCGACGGTTACGCTTCTGGTCGGGCACGGCGAGTACACGGTAAACGAGTTCACAAACCTCGTGAGCCTGCTTTCAAGCAACAATTACAGCGTAACGATGACGGATATGCTCGAGGGCGATATGCTCTCCTCCGACCAGCTGCTAATGATTCTGTCCCCGCAGAAGGACATAACAAACGACGAGCTTTTGCAGCTCGACGATTTCCTGAAAGCCGGCGGAAGCCTTATATTCGCGCGGAGCTTTGCCGACCCCGCAAACCTTACGAACCTGAACACGCTGCTTGAGTCCTACGGAATTACAATCCGCGAAGGAATAGTGCTTGCGGACGGAACCGTGCAGGGCGATTACGACGGCAGCTACGCCGCGTACATTCGCCCGTATATGCAGGAAACGGCAATAACCAAAACGCTTCTTGACACGGGGCGAACGACGCTGCTTATGGCAGGCGCGGGCGCGTTTGAAATCTCCGCCCTTGGCGAAAGCACAGCGAGCGCGGACGCCGTTCTGATTAGCGGAAGCGGAACATATCTGCACAAATATTCGGGCGTTGAAAACTATGCAAGCCGCTCCGACGGCGACCCGTCAGGGCCTTTCCCGCTTGCCGTTTTAGGCACAAGATACCGCTTTGAGGGCGCTCCGTCGCACATTCTCGCCCTCGGAAACGTGTCGATGCTCAGCGACGCGGTTGTTTACTCGCAGACGTACACGCAGGAATTCATACTGCAAAGCGTAGGCTCGCTTCTCGGCGAAAGGGGCGTTTCGCTCGACATAGCCTCAAAAGCGAGCGCGCGCCCGGGGCTCAGAATCGGCGCGCTGACTCCGGGGCTTATCATTGCGGTTCTGCTGCCGATAGCGGTGCTGCTTTTCGCGCTTGCAATTCTGCTGCCAAGGAGGCATTTATGACTATCAGCCCGCCAAAAAAGCACATCAAAAAGCCGCGCGCGCTTTCGGGGCGGCAGATAGGGTTTATAATTGCGCTTGCGCTTCTGGCGCTGGCTGCCGCGCTGTACTTTTTCGCAGGAAGGCAGAAAACCGCAATCGAAGCGCCCGTGAGGGAGGACTCATCGGTAACGCTGTACAGCGTCGATGAAAGCGAGATAAACGCAGTCCGAATCGAGAAAAACGGAAGCGTTAGCCTGAGCCTTACAAGGACGGAAAACGGGCTGAAGCTGACGGGGCTTGAAAACGAGCCCGTGCTTGAGGACAGGCTTTACGATATTCTTTACTCCGTTATGAGCCTTACCGCGAGCGATATCGGCTCGGACGAGCCGGACGGCGAGTGGGAGGAATACGGGCTTGGCGAAAGCGGGCTGAAAGCGACAGTAACGCTCACGGATAACAGGGAATATTCCTTCATCGTTGGCGATTACGCAATCGGAACGGAAACGCGCTTTCTTCGGCTTATCGGCGACAATCACGTTTACCTTTGCAATGCGGATTTATACTCCGTCATTGACGAAACGGGCAGCGGTAACCTCTATTCGGTTGAAAACATATCCGTAAGCAGCACGCTTGCGGACGAAATACGCTTGACCGGCAAGGGAAATGAAACTCTGCTCAATTTGCGCCTCACGGGAGGCGCGGATTACCTGAGCGTATATTTCTGGGAGGTAGTGCAGGCGGGCTATCCCGCCGCCATCGACAGGACGGGGGCGCTGCTCGACACGCTTTCCTCCGCGCGCGTAACGCTTTTCGAGGATAAGCTTACCGATGAAAACGCAGGCAGATACGGGCTTGACAACCCCGAATACACCCTATACGTTCATCAGCGCGCCGGAAAAATCGAAAGCAGCGAGTATGTGCCGAACGATGAGGGCTATAAAGTCGAATACCGGACGGACGAGTACGCGGAAACGTCGCTGACGCTTGAAATAGGCTCGCTCAAAAACGATTACACGCGCTACTGCCGCGTTAACAAGGGCGAAAACGTATACCTGCTTTCCTCCCTGCTGATGGGCGACCTTTTGAGCGCGCGCGACGCGCAGTATCTCAGTCAGGCTCCGTTCTACGTATCCCTGGACGCCGTTGACGAAATTACCGTTTACGAAGGCGCGAACGCGCGAAACTACGCCGTGAACATAGTCGAAAAAACGGACGAAAACGGCGAAACCGTCACGGACGCGGCAGGAAAGCCGCAGTACGAGTACGAAATACGCTTAGGCGGCGCCGCACATGACGAGGAAGCGTTCCTTCAAGCGTTCGCGGCTCTTTCGGAGGCAAGAGTCACCTCAGCCTACAGCGGCGAAAAGCCCGAAGCACAAAGCGATTACACGGTAGTATATCGCTTCTACAACGGGCTTGAGCGCAGGGTGGAGCTGATTCCGTGCGACGCGCTCCATCATGCGGTATATGTAAACGGCGTGTGCCTGTTCAAAATGGTCAACACCGATTTCGGGCTATAATATCGCGCGCCATTCAGACAAAAGCCTGCCCAAATCAAACGCGGCGTTCGCGGGGCTTGTTGACGGAAGGCGGACGGCGTGAATTCCGCACGCGGGGGCAATATGCTTCTCGTAAAGCGAGTGAGCAAGCGCCCCGTTGCAGTAAACGCGGGTGATTCCCGTTTTCAAAAGCAGCGCGGGAATATCGGCGGCGGTTTCGCTGCGAACGCTTGAATCGCTTGAGCCGGTAATTTCGCAGCTTTCGATGACATCCCAAAGTGCAATCCCGCATTCATGCAGAAGCGCGAGCTTTTCATCAACCGCAGAGGGCGTTTTGCAGCCGTGCATTGCGGCGATTACCGCCCAGAAGCGATTGCGTGGATGACCGTAGTAGAAGCCGTTTTCCCGCGACTTAACGGACGGGAACGAGCCGAGAACGAGTACGCGCGAGCTTTCGTCAAAGACGGGCGCAAAGGGCTGAGTAAGCATTCTTCCTTGCCTCCGGCGTTATTTGCTGCTTATGTTATTCTTTTATGCTTACCCGTGTCAAGCAAATATGCAGATAACGGACAAAATGGCGAATTATAAACGTTATATGACAGTACATTCATAGGAGGCCGGTATATTGTTAAAACACCGTGCGCTTGTCATTCTTGCGGCGCTTACGCTGATTCTCTGCGCCGCTCCCGCCTTATGCGAGGCGTCTACCCCCATGTGGTTCGGCTCAAGCGACGCGTCGTCGCCCGAAAGCGTGGGGTGGTATACCTTGTCCGGCAGCAGATATTTCTTTCTTCCCGGCTGCGCTGAAAGCCGCCTTTGGTTTGCGGACGGAAGCAAGGCGACTATTGACGGGGACGCAATCGAAAACGGCGCGTCTGCAGAAGCGTATGCCGACGGCAAAAAGCACAAGATTAAGGTTAACGGAAAGCAGTACAATGTTACAATTCTCAAAGGCTCCGACATACCCGCGATATTCATAAACACCGCGTCGGGCAGCCTTGACAGCATAGACGCGTCGAAGGAAAACCGCGAAAGCGCTGAAATGGTTATGCTTTCGGGCGGCGAAGAATTCCGCTTCGGCATAACGGAAATGCGCAAGCGCGGCAATTCCTCGCTCGGCTTCAAGAAAAAAAGCTTTCAGATAAAGCTTCAGGACAAAGCGGAGCTTTGCGGAATGGGCAAGGCGAAAACGTGGTTGTTAATCAGCAATCAGATTGACAATTCGCTAATCAGGAACGAAATAACGCTCGATATGGCGCGCTACGCCGGAATGGACTACGTTCCGAAATCGCAGCAGGTGGATTTGTACATCAACAACGAGTACCGCGGACTTTATCTGCTTTCCGAAAAGGTTGAAATCAAGGACTCGCGGATTAACATACGCAATCTTGAAAACGAAACGGAAGACCTCAACGACCTCCCGCTTTCCGAATACCCGATGCTCGGAACGGAAAGTAAGAAAAAGGGAAGCTGGAAGGCTTACGATATTCCCGTAAGCCCCGCCGACATAACGGGCGGCTACCTTTTTGAGCTTGACAGAACGGAGCTTCGCTACGAGCAGGCAAAGACCGCCTACCGCACAATGCGCAAGCTGACCGTCGAAATCAAAAGCCCGAAATACGCAAGCAAGGCGGAAATGGACTACATAACCGGCTTCATACAAGGCTTTGAGGACGCTATATTCTCCTCAACGGGCGTGAATGAAAGCGGCAAGGCATACTACGAATACGTGGATATGACCTCGCTTGTGCGCGCCTATCTTGTGCAGGAGGTCAGCAAGAATTACGACTCGAACACGAGCAGCCTTTTCTTCTACAAGCCCTCGGACAGCGAAAGCACCACCGCCTTTGCAGGCCCGCCATGGGATTTCAACTGTTCATGGGGCAGCTATGCCCGCTCCCACAACACGGCGGTTCTCAAGCCGCGCGGCTTCTGGGCAAACAGCGTAACGGGCATGAGCTACTGGTAGCCCGCGATATACAAGCACGAGGAATTCGCAAAGGCGGCGCAGGAAAGATACGCCGCGGAGTTCAAGCCCGCCCTTGAAATACTGCTGGGGCTTCGCGAGGAGGAAAACGGAATGCTGTCGCTGACCTCGTATTCGGAAAGAATTGAGGACAGCTATAAAATGAATTTCACCCGCTGGGGCTATTCGACAATCGGCGGCAACTCGGCAAGCACAGGCAAGAGCTTCAAGGCGAACATGGAGTACCTTACCGATTTCATCGAAAAGCGCTACAAGTTCCTGAATGAAAACTGGGCTGAGTGACGAACGCGGCTTTACGCGGATATGTCCTTGGTTATGCTTTTCCTTTCTTCCCCGTTATGCTATAATACTTCGGTATTATTGTAAGGGGGAAGATTTTTTATGGAGAAGCGCCCAGAGACGGGCTTTTACCCCGCGGATATACTGCTCCCCGCAAAGGACTCCGATTTGGAAAGATTCGCGGTAATCGCCTGCGACCAGTTCACCTCGCAGCCCGAATACTGGGAAAAGCTCGAAGGCTTTGTTGGAGACGCGAAAAGCGCCCTTCGGCTCATCCTTCCCGAATACCGGCTTTCCCAAAGCGAAAAGGCTGTTCCCGAAATCCATGCGGCGATGGAGGAATACGTTTCCTCCGGAGCGCTTTCCCCGCGCGTGCAAAGCGGCTTTGTGATAACTAAACGCACCACAAAGAGCGGAACGCGCACAGGCATAATCGGCAAGATTGACCTTGAAAAATACGAGTACAGGAAGGGCGCAAAGCCGCTCATCCGCGCGACAGAGGGCACGATTGAGGAAAGGATTCCGCCGCGAATGGCAGTAAGGCGGGGCGCGAAAATCGAAAGCCCGCACATACTGATTCTTATCGACGACGCGGGCAGAACCGTAATAGAGCCGGCAGCCGAAAAAGCGCAGGCGGGCGAAAAGCTTTACGATTTTGAGCTTAACATGGGCGGCGGTCATATTGCAGGCTGGGCGCTTACGGACGCGGCGGAGCTTGAGCGCATTCAGGGCGCGCTCCTTGCGCTTATAAATGAAGGCGATGAAAACCCGCTGCTTTTCGCCGTCGGCGACGGCAATCACTCCCTCGCAACCGCTAAGGCGTGCTGGGAGGAAGCCAAAAAAGAGCTTTCCGAAAGCGAAAGGCTCACCGACAAAAGGCGCTACGCGCTTGCCGAAATCGAAAACATACACGACGACGCGCTCATATTTGAGCCGATTCACCGCATAGTCAAGGGCATCGGCGCTTACGATATGCTCGACAAGCTGCACGACTACGCGCAGAAGGCGGGCTTTACAATATCCATGAGCGGCAAGGCGAGCAATACGTCGCAGAAGATAACGATTATCGGCGAAAACGGAGACGTTACGCTTTACCTTACCGGAAGCGGGCTTGCGCCGCTTGCGGTTGGAACGATTCAGGCGTTCCTTGACGATTTGACCAATGAAAACGACAAGCTTACCGTTGACTATATTCACGGCGAGGACGCGCTTCGGCGGATGGCAGGCGAAACGGCAACGGGAATTCTGCTGCCCGCGATGGGAAAAAGCGAGCTTTTCCCCGCCGTAATCAAGGGCGGAAGCCTCCCCCGCAAAACCTTCTCAATGGGCGAAAGCACGGAAAAGCGCTACTACCTCGAATGCAGGGCGCTCAGATAAAGGAGAATAAAAATGATTAAGACAATCGTATCCGTAGTCGGCAAAGACCAAGTGGGAATTATCGCAAAGGTATCGCAGGAGCTTGCGACGCTCGGCTGCAACATTCTCGACATAAGCCAGACGCTTTTGCAGGACTATTTCACGATGCTGATGCTCGTTGACGTCACGGGAAGCAAGCTGCCCTTCATGGAGCTTTCCTCACACCTGAAGGACTGCGGCGAAAAAATGGGCATGGAAATCCGCATTCAGCGTACCGAAATTTTCGACGCGATGCACACCATTTGAAATACGCGTGATTAGAAGGAGCGTCAGATGATAAATTCTTCTCAGATAATGCAGACAATCCGGATGATAAAGGAAGACAAGCTGGACATACGCACGATAACGCTCGGAATAAACCTGCTTGACTGCGCAAGCGAGGACACGAAGCGCACCGCGCAGAGGGTGTACGACAAGGTATGCCGCGTAGCGAAGGATTTGGCGAAAACAGGCTGCGAAATCGAAGCGGAATTCGGAATACCAATCGTCAACAAGCGCATAGCCGTATCGCCGGTCGCAATGATTGCGCAGGGCGACCCGCTGCCGATAGCGATTGCTCTGGACAATGCGGCGCGCGAGCTTGGAATCGACTTGCTCGGCGGCTATTCCGCGCTCGTGCAGAAGGGCTTTACGAATGCGGAGCGCAGGCTTATCGACTCGATTCCGGAGGCGCTTTCAAGAACCAATCTGCTCTGCTCCTCCGTCAACGTCGGCTCGACCCGCGCGGGCATTAACATGGACGCGGTTTACAGAATGGGGCAGATTGTGAGGGAAATTGCGGAGCTGAGCAAGGATAACGACTGCTTCGCCTGCTCAAAGCTCGTTGTATTCTGCAACGCGGTTGAGGACAATCCCTTCATGGCAGGCGCGTTCTGCGGCGCGGGCGAGCCTGAATGCGCCGTCAACGTAGGCGTAAGCGGCCCCGGAGTTGTAAAGCGCGCGCTTGAAACGGTAAGGGGCGAAAGCTTCGACGTTGTTGCGGAAACGATAAAGAAAACCGCATTCAAGATTACAAGAATGGGCGAGCTTGTAGCGATGGAGGCGTCAAAACGCCTCGGAATTCCTTTCGGAATCGTTGACCTCTCCCTTGCCCCGACTCCCGCGCGCGGCGACTCCGTTGCGCATATTCTGACCGAAATGGGGCTTGAAATGGCAGGCGCGCCCGGAACGACGGCCGCGCTCGCGCTGCTCAACGACGCAGTCAAGAAGGGCGGAGTTATGGCTTCCAGCCATGTAGGAGGGCTTTCCGGCGCGTTCATACCGGTAAGCGAGGATATAGGCATGATTGAAGCCGCGGCGGCAGGCGAGCTGAAGCTTGAAAAGCTCGAGGCGATGACCTGCGTATGCTCCGTAGGGCTTGACATGATAGCCCTTCCGGGCGACACAAGCGCCGAAACGATTGCCGGCATTATCGCGGACGAAAGCGCAATCGGAATGATAAACAACAAAACGACCGCCGTTCGCGTAATTCCCGCGATTGGCAAAAAGGCGGGCGACGTTGTCGAATTCGGCGGTCTGTTCGGGCGCGCGCCCATTATGGAGGTTAACCGCTGCGACTGCTCGGAGTTCGTGAAGCGCGGCGGAAGAATTCCCGCGCCGCTGCATTCGCTCAAAAACTAAGGCACAAAAAAGACCGCCTGACGATATGTCAGACGGTCTTTTTCAGCGCTTCCTGCGCAAACGCCGCCCATTTTTCCTCGTTTACTCCGACTGCCGCCTTCTGCCCAAGGCGCACAATCGGCGCGCGAAGAAGCTGCGGCGCGCGTTTCAGTTCGTCCAGTATAAGCCCCTCGTCGCTCATGTAGCACACGGTGCTTTCGCGGGTTTTTGAATCGTTTGCATCAATAAGCCCCTTCGCTCCGCCTGCGCAGCGCGCGAAAAGCGAAAGCTCCTTATCGCCCAGCGGGTGCTTTTTCAACTCGCAGAGCGTAACGGGAACGCGCCTTTCGCGGAAAAACCGCTCCGCCTTCTGCACACCGAAATCGCGCTTGTAAAAATAAATGATTACCACAAAACCGCCGCCCTTCCGCGATAGCTTATAAATAAGTATATCGCAAGAGGCGGCGGTTTGCCAATACCTATTTGGATTCAGTTTCGTCCGGCGATTTCCACTGACCCGCGCTTTTCATTGCCTGCGCGTGGCGCTCGTGGATTTTAAGTATCTCGCGGGATTGCCTCATTCGCCGGCTTACGCCGGAAGGCTTCTGCAAAGGTTCTTCCTGCGCAGGCGTTTCCTCCGGCGCAAGGCGCGTTCTGCGGCAGATGAAGCTGTCCTCGCTGTCACGCAGCCTGTGCTCGGAGAACGGAGAAACCGCGCTTCTGCTGTTATCCATCAAAATCCCCCCTCCATAAGAGCTTATGCGAAAGGGGCGCAGGCTGTGCCGCAGGCGGGCTTATTCGGCAAGCCTTATACGAACCTGCCTTCGATAGTAGAGCGTTACAAGCACGCTGCAAAGCGCCCAGCCGACGGGATAAGCGAGAGTTACGGACATGAAGCCGACGCTAAGGAGCCTGCAAACCAGCAGGAATATCTGCCTGAACACGACAAAGCACGAAATCGTGATTATCATAGGCGTTCTGGAATCGTTCATTCCACGCATTGCGCCGCTGTAAATTCCGTTAAAGCAGGTCAGCGCGTAGAACGGGGAAATCCAGAGTATGAAATGCTCGCCGTATTCAAGCATTCCGGGGTCGGAATTGATGAGCATGAGCAGCGGGCGGCGCAGAAGCATTGCGATTGCCGTAAGCGCGACGGTTGCGATAATCGAATATAGCAGCGCAATCCTTGCGCCCTCCTTGAAGCGCCCGTACTTATGCGCGCCGTAATTCTGCGCGGAGAAGGTGGCGGACGCCTGCGAAAGACTGTTCGCGGGCAGAACGATAAACGCGTCAAGGCGGTTATAAGCCGCCCAGCCCGCCATGCAGTCCGAGCCGTAAGCGTTGATATAGCTCTGAACGAATACGTTTGAGAAGGAAATGACAGCCTGCTGAATTCCGGCAGGGAAGCCAATTTTCATTATATTGCGCAGAATCGGAAAATCGAGCCTGAGGCGCGACCAGATTATTCGGTAAGGCGCATGGCTGCGCGTAAGCAGCACAAGCACAAGGATTGCGGAGATAAACTGCGAAAGGATTGTCGCATACGCAACGCCGTCAACGCCCATTTTGAACCAGCAGACAAACATAAGGTCAAGCCCGACGTTCAGGACGGACGAAATTATAAGGAAATACAGCGGGCGGCGCGAATCCCCGACGGCGCGGAGAATTCCGCTGCCCATGTTATAAATCATCAGCCCCGATATTCCGGCAAAATAGATTTGCAGGTAAACCGTCGCCTCGTCTATAACGTCCGCAGGCGTGTTCATCCACTCAAGCGCAAGCGGCGCGATAAGGATTCCGACGACCGTCATGATAACCGACATGATAAAGGTCATTACAATCGTCGTCTGAACGGCAAGCGAAAGATTTTTATCGTCGCGCGCGCCGAAACGCTGGGAAATTATTACCGTAGCGCCGATTGCAAGCCCGTTGCAGAAGCCGACGAGCATATTGATGATATTGCCGGTGCAGCCGACGGCGGCAAGCGCCGTCTTGCTCACAAACTGACCGACGACAACCGTGTCAACCGTTGTGTAAAGCTGCTGAAAGCAAAGCCCCAGCAGCATCGGCAGAGCAAAGGCAATCAGCTGGCTGCCGATTGCTCCGTTCGTCATATCCATGTCCCTGTTAGAAAAATTCATTGCGCTGCCTTTCAGAAATGCTTAATGAATGATGATGTCGGCTCGCTTTTCGATATTCTGAAACGCGATATACGCTTCCTCCATCGGAATCCACTTATCTGTAAACGCCAAAAGGCGCTCGCCGTCCCGCTCCCTTAAACGCTCAAGCTGCTCCTTTGCGTCAATTGTGACAAACGCCGAAATATCCGGCGCAAGAGAAACGGCGTCTGAGAGCGAATACGCGCCCTCGACAATCGTTACGCGCGTTCCGTTAAGCGGCTTGCTTTCGCCAAGCTGCATTTTTGAGCAGTCGAAGCGCCGATACGAAAACGGCTTGCCGCTGCGCAGATTAGGAAGCACTTCCTCGCGGAAGCGCTCGTAATGCACGTTTCCGCCTCTTTCGGAAAGCCGTTTTCCCGTCCGAAGCTCCGGCGGAAGAAAAAAATCGTCCATATTGATTACATCGGCGGGCGCTCCGTTTTCGGAAAACGCGTCCGCAATAAGCGCCGCAGCGGTGCTTTTGCCCGCCGCCGCGCGCCCGTCAAGCGCGCACACGATATTCCCGCCCTTTTCAAGCCGCGCGCAGATTGCGGAAATCAGCGGCAAAAGGCGGATATAGCGCGCCGAAACAACCCTGTAATGCGGTTTGCGCGCATCCCTGTACGCCTCGGAATGCGAAAGCAGCGGATAGCCGCTTTTCTCATACTGAGCAAAAAACTCGTCAAATTTGCCCGCCGTAAACGGCATTACGCCCTTTTCAGCAAGCTCCCTTAGCTTCAGCGCGCGGGAAACAAAGCCCGCAAGCGAGCCTGTCTGCACCTTTGCGGAGGCGATAAAGGCGCGAAAAAGCGCCTCGCCGCCGTTTTTGTCAAGCCCGCAAAGATATGCCCTCGCAAAGCCGCCGCCGATGTCCTGAGGGCTTTTTAGGGGCAGCGCTGCCGCCTCTTTCAATTCCGAAAAGAACCTCTGCCTCGCCGCGTTTTCGTCCTTAACCAAATGCCCGCAGCCGAACTCCGCCTGATAAAGAAGCTTCAGGGCGTCGGTCGGGGTCAGCGGGTCGTCGAAAAGCAGCGCTTCGGTATCGTTCATTTTATCTCCTTAATCCAGATTGAATTCGCGCTCAATCATCTTGCGCACAAGCTCCATGTTCGGCGGGCAGAAAACCAGCTCGCCGTTATCAAACATCAGCGCCGCGCCGTATATAAGCGAGCGCACAACATAGGTTTTGATTGTCCTCCGCTCGTCGGAAAGCCCGTTTTCCTCGGAATATGCGTCAATCAGCTCGCGCGTAACGTCCCTCATGCAGCTTTTCTGCCTCAGGCTTTCCGAAGGAAGCTTATCGTCTCGCATCATGACGACGGAGCGGAAATGCGGGTTTTCCATAAGAAACTCGATATACTTTATGCTTACGGCAATAAGCTTCTCCCTTGTGGACGCTCCGGAATGCGCAAGCAGAACCTCGTCCTCCAGCTTCGACCATTTGCCGTTTATATAATCGACAATGCCGGCAAGCAAGTCCTCCTTGCTGGCAAAATGCCTGTAAAGCGCCGCAGCGCTGACTCCGCATTTCGCCGTGGTTTTGCGCAGCGAAAAATTAGCGGCGCCCTCCTGCTCAAGCACCTCAATGCCGGCAAGAATCAGTTCCTCCTTGAGCTTGGAGCTTTCTCTCTGACGGGTAGCCAAGAAAACGCATCCCCCTTTCGCGGCGGATAAAAGGCAAATAATAACGGGGAGTACGCATATCTTACGGAGGTATTCCGAAAGAGAAGCATACTCCCGATATTAACCTAGATTATATCACATACTTAAAAAGCGCACAAGCGAGGCGCGGAGGGCTTATTTCTTACGGTAATCCTCGGCGCAAAGCCCATAATGGCAGGTATCGCACAGCCCCTGATTATTTCGCCGCGAAAGGCGGGTTTTCCCCTCGAAAAGCAAGCCGCACTTTGCCATAACCATGCCCGAATGCGGGTTGTTTGCGTCATGCTCCGCGCATACTCGGTTTGCCTTCACATCGTCAAAGAAGAAGCGCATTATTTCGCTGAGCGCCTCGCTCATAATTCCCTTATGCCACCATTTTCTGCCTATGCAGTAGCCGATTTCGACTCCGTCCGCTTCAGGGAAAAGCCTTACGACGGCAATGCTGCCGATTGGCTCCCCGATTTCCTTGAGCTCGACAGCCCACTGATAGTAATCGTCCTGCGAATAGCGCGATACCCAGTCGGCTATAACCATATCGGAAACAGCCTTGCTCCCGTGCGTCTGCCATGTGAGGAATTTTGTAACCTCGCCGTCGCTAGCCCAGTTGCGGAACATAGCCTCGCCGTCATCAGCGCGGAATCTGCGAAGAATAAGCCTTTCTGTTTCAAGCCTTGCTGTTCCGAGATGCTCCATCAGAGTCAGCCTCTTTCCTCAATGCGGGTGTATTCCCTGTGCGGCATAACGCTTTTGTATGCGGGGCGGATAATCTTGTCGCCGTTTATAAGCTCCTCCATCCTGTGCGCGCTCCAGCCAACCATTCGCGCCATGGCGAAAATCGGCGTATAAAGCTCCTCGGGGATTCCGAGCATACTGTAAACAAAGCCGCTGTAAAAGTCAACGTTCGCGCAAACGCCCTTATATATGCGCCGGTTTTTGGAAATTACCTCCGGCGCAAGGCGCTCGAGCATTGAATAAAGCTCAAAATCGTCATGCCTGCCCTTTTCGCTCGCAAGCTTCTCGACAAAGCCGCGCAGGATGACCTCGCGCGGGTCGGATATGGTATAAACCGCGTGACCCATTCCGTAAATCAGCCCCTTGCCGTCGAACTCCTCCTTTTTGAGAGTCCGCTCAAGATAAGCGCCTACGGCGTCCTCGTCCTTCACGTCGCTGACGCGCCTCTTAAGGTCGCTCATCATTTCAACAACCTTTATGTTCGCGCCACCGTGCTTGGGGCCCTTGAGCGACGAGAGCGCCGCCGCGATTACCGAATAGGTGTCGGAGCCTGCGGAGGTTACGACGCGCGTCGTGAACGACGAGTTATTACCGCCGCCGTGCTCCATATGAAGCACAAGGGCTATATCCAGCACCCGCGCCTCCGTTTCGGTAAACGAGCGGTCGGGGCGAAGCATCATCAGCAGATTCTGGGCAAAGGAAAGCTCCGTGCTTGGGCGATGGATATAGAAGCTGTCGCCCTCCATGTAATAATTATAGGCGTGATAGCCGTATACCGCGAGCATAGGCAGCTCGCTTATAAGCATAAGGCACTGGCGAAGATTATTCTGAAGGGAAAGGTCGCAGGCGCGCTCATCGTATGACGAAAGGGTCAGAATGCTGCGCATAAGGGTGTTCATGATGTCCTTGCTCGGCGCCTTCATAACAACGTCGCGGACGAAATTGGTCGGCAGGGTTCTCAGCGAGGACAGGAGCGAGGAGAATTCCGAAAGCTCCGAATCGTTCGGCAAAGCGCCGAAAAGCAGCAGATATGCGATTTCCTCATAGGCATAGCTTCTGCGCCTTACACAGCCGTCCACAAGCTCATTGATGCTGTAACCGCGGTACTCAAGCTTTCCGTCAATCGGAACGCTGCCGTCCTCAGTTTCCACGGAGGATTGAATATTCGATATTCCCGTAAGCCCCGCAAGCACGCCTTTTCCGTTTACGTCTCTCAAACCGCGCTTTACTCCGTACTCGCCGTAAAGCTTCGGCTCAATCTTGAATTCTTCCCTGCTTTTTTCCGTCATTCGTTCGGTATAAGCATCAACAGCCTTATACATTTCGGTCATCTGCTGCCGCCTCCTTCCGCGCCTCATTGCGCCGCCATAAAGATGTATGCAATAAATAATATCAAATCTAGAATACCATGGATTTGCGAACATTTCAAGGTTTGCATAAATCGACGGTTTTACGGATAATACGCAAAGCTTCGCGCCGCCGCATAAACCGCCTGAACGCTTTAATCAAAAACGCATTTTCGGCTTGCAACGCCGCCGCATGGTATGTTATAATGCAAGCGTTCGCCGAAGTGGTGGAATTGGCAGACGCCCGGGACTCAAAATCCCGTGTTCGCGAGAACGTGCGGGTTCGACCCCCGCCTTCGGCACCAAACCAATATAATCCGAACCCAGTCATCCTTCCAATAGGAGATGGGTTCGGATTATTTGTTGTATTTGAAAAGAGAGAGAATGTCTACTTTCGCAATGGCGTTCCAAAGAAAGCAACCTCCAAACCGAGAGGACCACGGAAAGCAAACAGAATAACGATACCTTGAGATAAAGACACAGACGAAGCGAAGGAGGACTTACCCGATGAAAGCAAAATACACTTGTGAGTACAACATGGATACTGGTTGCGTCGAGATTCGAGTACCAGATGAAGGACTTGCCGTTGACATCGACTGCGACGCAGTTGAAAGAAGCGTGGCAGAAAACCGTTTTGACCGTTCTGAATTGGATTACTTAATCTACAATGACCCGTGCGCCTATGCGGAACTGGTGCTGTGTGACAAGTTACAGGGATACTTGGCTAAGCATACGTTCACAATATAATCAATTAATCAACTTGCCAAGCAGGGATTCCATTGGCAGCACGTTTCTGACGCAATAGTGCAGCAGTTGATCCAAGACCTCAAACGAACCGCAGGAATCCAACGTTGCCTCGTTTACGCCAAGGGCTTCTGCCATTTCCTGCTTGCTTTCAAAGCGCGTTTCAAGCATACCTTCCACAAGGCAGGACATAAGCCGCCCTTCTGCACTATTCATATTTCATCCCCATTTTGCATTGTTTTTAATACCTATTCCAACGTATGTCAAGCAAAACAGATTGTCGGCATTCATTCCATTGCGCCGCCCTGCTGCTTAACTTGTGTCAAAACCCCCTGATCCATCTCGCACACGGTATCGCATAGTTCGTCAATATCCTGCGCGAAGTGGCTGGCAAGCAGTATGGTCTTGCCTTGCTCCTTCAGGCTCAACAACAGTTTGCGCATATCTCGCACACCGTTTTTGTCAAGGCCGTTCATCGGCTCGTCCAGGATCAGCAGTTTTGGGTCGTCCAGCAGCGCCTGCGCGATGCCCAGCCGCTGACGCATACCAAGGCTGTACTTGCTCACGCTTTTTTTGAGCGCGGGGTCGAGCCCGACCTGCGCTATGACCTCGCACACGGTCTTTTTCGTCGCGCCCTTACCCAGCCGCGCCAGCCACAGCAGGTTGTTCAGCCCCGTCTCGTGGGGCAGAAAGCCCGGCTGCTCAATCAGTGCGCCCGTGTCCGGTGCAAAGTCGCAGTCCTTGCCGATCGTGCGGCTAAACACCCTGACGCTGCCGCTGCTTGGGCGCAGGAAGCCGCAGATGCACTTCATCAGCACGGTTTTACCGCTGCCATTGCGACCGATGACGCCGTGAATTTTCCCCTGCTCCAGCGTAAGCGACACATCGCACAGAACCTGCTCCTGCCCAAAGCGCTTGCTGACGCGCTCGACGACCACCACATTATTGTTCATCCGTATACCCTCCTGAGAAATTGAATGAGAAGCGTTTCATCGCGCCAAGCGAGAGCAGGACAAGCCCCGCCGTAACGCCGCCGAAAATCAAGTACGACACCCACAGCTTTGGTAATAAATCATAACCAAAGTTGTGCATGGTGTAGGTCGCGTGCTCAAGCGGCGACAGCCATGCTGCAAGCAAATTGGCGTAGTATTGGAACTCCTGCGGCAGGTTGAGCCATGTCATAAATCGCTCCGGCGTAAGCGCGAAGCCCGCAAGGTTGACAATCAGCGATACCGCCAAGCCCGCCTTGCGGCTTTTGAGCACCGTAAAGGTCAGCTGAAGCATGGACAAAAGCAGCACATACTGAAACAGCAGCAGGAAAATCTGAATAGCGCACCCATAAGGCGTGGTCAGCTTGACCGTCTTGCGCATCACGGTCAGCGCCACCTCAAAGGACGCGGGCGAGAAGGACAGTATCGTTGCCGTTTCGCTCCAATGGTTGTCCAAAAACACATTGCAGCCAATGCACATCGCCATGGAGGATAGCAGAATCATCACGCAGTACAACAGCGTCAGCACAAAGGCGGTCAGCACTTGCGCCAGCAGCCATGTGGTGCGCCGTGCCCGAAAAATCATGTAGGAGGCGGGCGTATCCATGCGCGGGAAGGCGGAGTACAATAGCATCATCACCAGCGAGGCATACAGGATGCTGCTCGAATCCGCGTAGCACCACACAAAGGGCTCCAGCAGCTGCACATTGGTCAGGTAGGTGCGGGATATGGCCATGGTCTTGTCCGTCAGCAGCCAGCACAGCAGGAAACCGAGGAACAGGCTCATGTAGAAGCGCGGGTTTTTGCGCAGCGAGTAGAGGTTCCAGCCCGTCATGGTCAGCGCCTCGCGTAGGTCAGACATACTTTCGCACCTCCTTGGTCAGCGTTACGGCGGCAAGCCCCAGCATCAGCGCCGTAAGGCAGGGCAGCAGCCAGCCCGTCAGCTGCGGCCATGTGATGGGGTTGAGCGCGGTCAGCGCGGGGAAAAACCGCGTGCCAATCATCATCAGCGTGTAGCACAGGCATAGCGGCGCGATATAGGCGGCGCTGGCGGTCTGCGTGACCAGCGCGACCATGCTGCCCGCGCAAGCCCACAGCCCCGCGCAGAGCATACGGTTTAGGAGCGCGGGCAGCGCCGCGCCAACGCTATCCACAGGCACGCCGGATGCGCCCGCAAGCAGCGCCATGATGGTCAGCAGGCCGACCAACGCAAGCGACGCCGCCAATTGCAGCAGCATCCCGCTGACGGCGCAGGCCGCCACCTGCCCCATGACATAAGCCCTGCGCCCAGTGCGGAAGATGGCGCTGCGCGCCGCGCCGCTTCGCAGCTCGTGAAGCGCCTGCGCCGCAAAGGGCAGCGCGGACAGCGCGGGCAGCGCGAGCATCCCCAATTGCCCCGTCAGCGCGCCGGTCAATATGCCCTGCCAATCCGGCTCGTAGCCCATATCCAGCTCGTCAAACAGGTAGTACGATTCGCTGCCGATGGATAGCCAAAGGCTGGCAAGCGTAGCCATAACGGCAATGAGAAACCAGCGCCCCGTGACTGCGCGGCGAATATTCAAGTGTATGCACTTCATACTTTGCTCCTCAATAGCCATAATCCCGGTCGATTATAGTGCCATCCATAGCATTAACCATGAGGATACAGTCATAATCCGATCGCCCGAACACCGATTCATTCTTGCCTTCATAGCCGAATACATACCAAACAGGAACAAGCTCGTAGCGTGTAGGATTGTCTTTTCTATTGATTCTTCCATAACCGAGCGATATACGATGGATGGTGATATTAAAGGAACCAAGGGAGTATTCGTATGTGGTATACTTAAGCGGCAGAATAGTTTTGATAACATCGGCAATGCTTTCAAATGGAAGGAGCGCAGCATCTACGTTCGTTTCCTGAAGGATTTCATAAGTATTCTGATAATCGATAAAACGGATGCCCTGATCACTTACACAGATGCTTAAACGTTCATAGCTAAGCGGCCAAGAGTAAATAATACTGTTGTCTCCAGATTCGGTTGTTCCAAGCATCACTGCATTATTGTTCGCAAAGATGACAGGAATTTGATTTGGCGCATGTTGATATTCAAATACATAGGCTTCCTGCTCGGCAAACTCTATCATCACGCCTTCCCGATCATTTTCCAGTGTAGAAAGTTCGATTGGCGTTCCCTTAAGCACGCCTGTGGCTACAAGGCATAGCTCTGGATATAATGCTTGTACAAATGTATCGGCAACTGCTTGTGCATCTGTCACCGACAAAGTAGCAGCTTTTGCATATTCACCTCTCAGGGGCAATGGGTCGTCACAGCTGTAAAACACTTCACCAATAGCATCGCCTGCAAGCGCAGAATATCTTATGATGCTGGACACGACATTGCCAGAGGATATATCCTCTGTATAGGTAAAGCTCATCGATGCCCCCTTGGATTGGAATATTTCGCCGCCGTATCCCTGTGTCAGCGCGTCGGGGACGCCTTTGTGTATGGTAAGCGAACCCTCATAATCGCCTAAAGGGAAAAGATACTCCGCCCAAGCATTGACTTCTGATTGCGTGATGCGACGCCCGGCAACATCGATGCAGGAAAAGCTTTTGCCGCTTGGCGTGATAATATCCGCATCAAAAATGTACGCAGATTTTCCTGTTTTTGAATATACTGTTTCTTTCCATTGAGAGGGAGCGTTTACCTGTTCCCGAATGGTTCCGGCATGGGCGAGGGAAGTACATATTAATTGGGAAGCCATCAGCAGACAAGCAAGGATTCGTTTCATTTTTGTCGCCTCCTTAATACCCGTATTCCAAATCGGCCACCGTGCCGTCCACGGCGTTTACGGTGAACAGCGGCAGCACGCCGCTCCGGCTTTGCTCGGCGGAATCTTCTATATTGCCGTAGAAATTCCATATAGGCGTCAGCGCGAAGGAAAGCTTATCGCGCTGCAAAAGCGCCATATAGCCTAAAGCGACATCCGTGATGCGGATGGAGATTTCTCCGCCGTGCGCTTCCTTCCATTGGTACTTGAGCGGCATCACCTGCTGCGCGACGGACAAAATTTGCTCAAACGGCATCAACCTCTGCGCTTCCCGCGCGTCGCCCAGCGTATACGGATCGCTCCACATAAAGTTCGTGATTCTACCTTCGCGGTTGATCGCCATGAGAATCTGCTCATAGCCCACCGGCAGCGTATACAAATCATCGCGCCACGAATGGGTGCTCATACTTTGGTAATAACAGGGCAGAAGCGGCGCACCCTCGACCTCGTGCGCAAACGCCAGCGCGTAGGAATACCCCGTGCCCTGATCCTCCGTACCGGCGAGGATGCGCTCGTCATCGTGGATGATGCCGGGCGCCTGCCCAACGGCAAACGGCACAAACGGCTCGTCGGTCAGCGTGCGCAGAAGGGTTTGCGCGATTTCGACAGCCTGCGCGCTGGTCAGCGGGTGTCCCTCGATGCCCTCGCCCGTTACCTTGTCGTGCATATATGGGTTATCATAGTTGATCGTCTGCTTGAGCCTGTACCGCGTGTCGTATTGGATATTCGCGGTCAGGCTGCAACCGTACACGCCGTCCATGTCCTTTAGCTTTAAGTACGTGTTGTTGACCTGCACATGGATATCGTCCTTGGGCGTAGCGCGCCGGATAACGGAAGCGTGGTGCCGCCAGAAGCCTTTCATCATGACGCCCTCGAGGCTCGCGGTCTCGTTGCCTTCCCCAACCTCGATTTTCCTGCCGCCAAGCCCCGGCCAAATGAGTTCAGCAAGCGAGGACACCATCGCATCGTCAAACGCCTTGGCGGTCACGGGGATGAGGTACATTTCGGCGGCGTCCGGCACGCTCACGCATGCGTCCAGCGTGATGGTGGTTCTGCCCGTGTTGGACGTGTAGGTTTCGCTGATGCGCTCCGGTGCAACCACCTGCTCGCGCACGGTCTGCGCAAGGGCGGAGGAAGTCGATAGCAGGAATACTGTCAGCAAGCAGATGATCGTTCGTTTCATAGTGTGCTCCTTTGAATTTTCATAACATAAGTAGTATTTGCTTACGCGCGCAACGCGGCGTGTCTACATTCGCCCGCCGCCTTGTAGTTCCTATTTCTTCCCGTCAATACCCGTAATTCCGGTCAATCACCGTGCCGTCAATCGCGCTGATGGTCATTAGCGAGTTATAGGGCGGCAGCGTCACATACTGCTCCGCGTTCTCAATGCGCCGCGTTGGGTTGCCCCAAAAATCCCACACAGGCAGCAGGGTATCGCATATATTCCCAACTCGACCAATGCATAAGAAATATGAACATTGCACGCACAAACGGTCTGCTGCCAGGGACGCTCATATCGCAATTCGTAGCAGAAGCATTACTCGCCCAAGTCGATACTGAGATTCAAACTTTGGGGATTAGATTCGTGAGATATGTTGACGATTATGAAGTGTTCATTTTTGACGAAGAGAAAATAGTCGAAACCCAAAATGCAATTACTACTATACTAGACAAGTATTCATTATCGCTTAACAATGAGAAAACGAAGTATACTGCGTTTCCATATTATGTTGTGGAAAACCTTGAAGAGATATTTATGAAATATACGAACGAGACGCCTAAGGATTCCGACATGATGCAACTGTTTAACACTTACTTTAAACTAGAAAACGATGGAATAAGGGGCGCAATTAGATTCTTAATTAAATCAATAAACGATTCTTTTATCCCATCAAACAGAAGTTTGTTTGTTTCATATCTCTTCAATGTTCTTGTTAACGACAGCCGTTCTTTAGTCAAAGTGTGTCAACTATTAATTGACAAGAAAGCAGAAATTGAAGTGCAAGATGCTGACCTTTTGTTGATTGAAAATCTTTTGGAAAAGCATTTACAAACAGGCAATCATCTTGAAGCTGTGTGGCTTTTGTTCTTGAGAAAGAAAATATCCAGTAAAAGGGTACCGGCAAAAGTTCTGCATTTAGTTGCATGTAGTGACAATGATCTTGCAAAAATTATCGTTGTGGAGGAATGCCAATCACGCATTTCCGAAAAAACTAAGAAGGAAATTATTAGAAGCACATCTTCTTGGCTTTTGTGTTACCAACTATTCTATAATGATTGGATTAGTAAAAAGGATTTTTTACGACTGAGTCATATAGAAAAAAATGCTGCATTCTATACTGCATTGAAACGGAATCGATTCACATTTTATCAAGTATAGGATTTATACACATCAGAGATTAACAACATGTATAGGCTAGCAGATGAAATGGGCGCAGTATAGTTTATCCAAAAACACCACAATCGTTACGTATCAACAATTAGTAAGAGGTGATTCGATGGTTAAAGGGTTCGTTTTCTTCAAGGAAGGGAAGATACCGTTCGTAATTGAAAATTATCGTATGGTACTTTATTCAGACGATAATCTGGCGAGCGAATTTTCGAGGGAATACAATTTCAAAGCAAATTATATACTGCAAGGTCTATGCTTTAGTCTTGGGATTCAAGGACAAAAAGCGACATTTTTTGTAGAACACTCTATGGGATGCACTTTGTATTTGCGTTGCTATATCATCTATATGCTTGCATCAGAAGAAGAGTACGACACCGTTGGCTTTCAATCACCGTTTCTCGACGATGTTTTCCGCTATAAATATAGATATATAGATGCGATCAGAGAAGGTTCAAATTTAGCGGTGGAGCCTAAGGTTGTATACAGAGTTCCGTTATCCATGAATGACAGGCAGTATGAATTAGAATTTCGTATAGGACACGATAATCGTCTTGGTCTTTTAGAGGATTTTGATCGCAAAGGAGAACTGCTACTCCTGCTTCAAACCGATGATATACAAGAGTGTTTTGACCTTTCGGTGGTTCTGTACCGACTCGCAATGTTTATGACATCCCATGCAGAGGTTCCCTTTAAGCAGATTACCTTGTATAATGATAGCAAGAAAGTGGGCTGGTTTTATTGCCCTTTAATCTCAGATGAAGCATTCTCGGGATACGATGTCTTCTTCTGTGAACTTGACGCCATGAAATATGTCCCTAAAATCTTAAATAACATAGCGCTAGATTCAGGTAATAAAATAACGAAAAGCATACCACTGGGTCATTTAGAGAATTATGAATCTATCTTTTCGCCGCAACGGTTTATGGAACAGGTTATGGCATTTGAATACTTGTTCGATAAGTTGGATCATAAAAAAGCTCAGGACAAAACATTTCCTTTGAAAGATGAGTTAAGCATGATGTTCAATGAATTCCCCCAATTATTGTTGAACCATAAATTGTCTTCAAACGAAGTTGGCGAGCAAATCAAAAAAATCCGACGTACTATCGCTCATGGATATGCGTACTATTATAGTTTTAATGATGATCCTGAAGTGTACCCCATGTCAAGTACAAAATTTGCTTAGTGGTAGTTCGTCCGCGACGAATTGTGATATACTGCTCCCGCTTTGCCGGTGCTGAGGATAGGGCAACGCTGAGGAGCGACCCGAGCGCT